>DATEGE010000001.1:0-7766 GCA_035280265.1 Gemmatimonadales bacterium
GCGCCCTGCCAGGACTTCTATCGCTATGCAAACGGTGGGTGGCTCGTCCGCACTCCCCTACCCCCGGAATACGCCAGCTATGGAAGCTTCGTGGAGCTGATCGACCGCAATAACCAGACCCTGCACGGCATCGTGGACAGCCTCGCCGCCAAAGTCCCCGCCCGACCCAAGCCCACCGACCAGAAGCTCGGCGCCTTCTATACGTCGTGCATGGACTCGGCCGCCGTGGAAGCCGCGGGCGCCAAGCCGCTCGCGAACGAGCTCAGCCGCATTGATGGAATCCAATCACCCGGTGACGTCGTACAGACCTTGGCCCGCGGGCACCACCACGGCTGGGACCCGCTGTTCAACTTCGGCGCTACCCCCGACTTCAAGAACAGCACCATGGTCATCGCCGCCGCCGCACAGGGCGGCCTCGGCCTCCCCGACCGCGACTACTACGTGCGCGCGGATTCGACTGCCCGCGCACTGCGCACCGCGTACCTCGCGTACGCGTCTCGCGGGCTGCAGCTGCTCGGCGATGCGCCCGCGACCGCCGACTCCGAAGCGCAACGCATTCTCGCGCTCGAGACCGCCCTCGCCCAAGCGTCGCTCACCCGCGTGGAGCGGCGCGACCCGAGCGCCAACTACCATAAGCTGACGCTCGCCGCCGCCGACTCGGTCACGCCCCACTTCGCCTGGGCCGCGTTCCTGCGCGACGCCGGCGCGCCGGCCACGAGCACGATCAACATCGGGCAGCCGCGCTTCTTCCACGCCGCCGACAGCCTCATCACCGCCGTCCCCGTCGCCCACTGGCGCGCCTACCTGCGCTGGCACTTCACGCGCCATCTCGTACCCTGGCTCTCGAGCCCGTTCGTGAACGCGGGCTTCGAGTTCCAGCGCGCCCTCACCGGCGTGCAACAGCAGCAGCCGCGCTGGAAGCGCTGCATCCAGACCGCGAACGCGATGATGGGCGACGCCCTCGGCCAGGCCTACGTGAAACAGGCGTTCACACCGGCTGCTCGAGCCCGCGCCCTCGCCATGGTCGACGACCTCGTCGCCGCCCTGGACGACCGGCTGCATACGCTCGAATGGATGGGGGATTCCACCAGAGCGCGGGCGATCGCCAAGCTGCGCGCCTTCGGCAAGAAGATCGGCTACCCCGACAGCTGGCGGGATTACTCCAAGCTCGAGATCGACCGCGCTGATCTCGCGGGCAACGTGGTCCGCGCCCAGACGTTCAACACGGCGCGCGACCTGCGCCGCATCGACAAGCCGCTCGACCCGCGCGACTGGCGCATGACCGCGCCCACGGTCAACGCGTCGTACAACCCGTCGTACAACGACATCACCTTCCCGGCGGGTATCCTGCAACCGCCGTTCTACGATCCCGCGGCGGACGACGCGGTGAACTACGGCGGTATGGGCGCGGTGATCGGGCATGAGATGACCCACGGCTTCGACGACCAGGGCCGCCAGTTCGACGCGCAGGGAAACCTGAGCGACTGGTGGACGCCGGACGACGCGCAGCGCTTCAAGGACCGCGCGTCACGCGTGGCGGCGCAGTTCGACTCCTACACCGTGGTGGATAGCGGCACGCACGTGAACGGCCGGCTCACCCTGGGGGAGAACATCGCCGACTTGGGTGGCCTCAAGGTGGCCTATGCCGCGTTCCAGCGGTCGCTCGCCGGTAAGCCGCGCCCGCCCAATATCGACGGCCTGACAGCCGAGCAGCGCTTCTTCCTCGCGTGGGCCCAGATCTGGCGCGCCAGGCAGACCGACCAGTACCTGCGCAACCAGGTCGTCACCGATCCCCACGCGCCGGCCAGATGGCGCGTGATGGGGCCGCTGTCGAACCTGGCGGAGTTTGCGAAGGCGTTCGGATGCAAGGAGGGGGACGGGATGGTGAGGGCGGATTCCCTGAAGGCGACGATCTGGTGACACGAACGCAGGAGTGGGGAGTTGGGAGTGGTACCTTCAGATGCGCACCGCCAGGTACCACTCCCCACTCGTTCGTTAGGGTACCGCTCCCCACTCCCTACTCCCGGGTGTCAGAACACTTTCACTGTTAAGTACCTCCCAGGCCTTTCTTTGAGATCCGTGAGGAGGTCGGAAAGGGACTTCAGCGTCGCATTGAGATTGTTGTACAGCATCGTATCCCGCGCCACTTTGCCGAGCGTGCCTTCTCCCCGGTCCATCTTGTCCAGCAATCCCTTGAGGGAGCCGGTCGCGTCCGACAGGCGGCCGGTGAGTTGCGTGAGGTTGGTGGACAGCGTGTCGAGCCGCTTGCCGGTGTTCACCGCGTTGGCGTTGCCGAGCAGCGTGTCGAGGCGCGACATCACCGACTCGAGCGACTTGAGCGTGGCCTGAGTCTGCTGGATCGCGGGGCCGTTGGTCGCCTGCGTGAGGGCGTTCATGCCGCGCTGCGTCGCCAGCAGCGTGTTGTGGATGTCGCTCGCGAGCTGCCCCGGGTTCAAGCCCTTGTTCACGTTGGCGATCAGCTCCTGGGCGCTCTTCGCCGCGCCCTGCGCCACGTCGGCGAACTGCTCCTCGGTGAGCCCCTGAATCACCTCGCCCGCGGCGAGCAGCGTGTCGCTCGCGCCGGGGTCGTAATCCACGTACTTGGCGCCTAGGAAGTCCGCCGAGGCCACCGTGGCGCGCGCGCCCTTGTGCGGCCGCACTTCGGGATCGAGCTCGAGCACCACCGTCACGCGCCCCACGCGCTGCAGCCGCACCGGCCCAACCCGGCCCTTCTTCACGCCCGAGACGCGCACCGGGTCGCCTTCCTTCAAGCCGCTCACGTTCTTGAACACCACCGGCACGGCCACCGACTTCGACACGATGGACCGGCCGGTGAGCCAGAACATGAAGCCGGTGAACACGACGAAGCCGACCAGGACGAGCGCCCCGACCGTGACCTCCTGCTTATACGTGAGGTCCATGCGCCCCCCCCGCCTCGCCTTCGGACTGGATCAACGCCATCTCCAGGTCGCGCTCCAGGAACTGCTGCACCGCCGGATCCCTGGACGCGAGGATCTGCTCGGGCGGTCCCACCGCGCGGATCTTCGCCTGCCACAACAGCGCCACCCGATCCGCCACGCGGAACGAGCCTCGCACGTCGTGCGACACCACCACGCTGGTCACGCCCAGCTCTTGCTGCAGCCGCTCGACCAGGCCGTCGATCACGTCGGCGTTGACCGGATCGAGCCCCGAAGTGGGCTCGTCGTACAGCAGATACTTGGGCTTTCCCGCGATCGCGCGCGCGATCCCCACCCGCTTCTTCATCCCGCCCGACAGCTCGGCGGGAAACTTGTTCGCCACCTCGACCGGCAGATTTACCAGGCGCAGGCACTCGGCCACGCGGCTCAGGCAGTACCCGTCGTCGCGCGCGCAGTCCTCGTCGGTGATCCCGAGCCGGATGTTGTCGCGCACGCTCATGGAGTCGAATAGCGCGCCGTACTGGAACACATAGCCGATGCTCATCCGCAGCCGCGCCAGCTCTTTGCGGCCGAGCTGCGGCACGTGCAGCCCGTCCACGATCACGTCGCCCGAATCAGGGCGCAGCAGCCCGTTGATCGTCTTCAGGGTGACGCTCTTCCCCACGCCCGAGGGGCCGAGCAGCGCCACCGTCTCGCCGTCGTGCACCTCGAGGCTCACGCCGTCGAGCACCACGTTGTCGACGAACCGCTTGGAGACGTTGATCAGCTGGATCATTTCGCCCCGCTCAACAGCAGCTTGGTGGTGAGCGCGTCGAGCATCAGGATCGCCACCGAGGCCGCCACGACGGCCGTAGTGGTGGACCGCCCTACCCCCTCGGCCCCCTGTTGCGTGTTGAAGCCCAGATAGCACGGTATCGTCGTCACCGCGACCGCGAAGCAGTAGCTCTTGACCAGCGAATACCACAAGTCGAGCGGCCGGAAGAAGTAGCGCGCGCCGTACTCGAAATCGGCGTAGGTGAGGCCGAGCGAGCCCTTGGCGGTGAGGTAACCGACGACGATGCCGGTGGCGTTCGCGAACATCGTGAGGGCCGGAATCACGAGCAGCCCCGCCACCACACGCGGGATCAGGAGGTGCGACACCGGCGAGCGGCCCAAGCTGTCGAGCGCGTCGATCTGCTCGGTGACCCGCATGCTCCCCAGCTCGGCGGCGTAGCGCGCGCCGATCCGGCCGGCGAGGATCAGCGCCGTGAGCACGGGGCCGAGCTCGAGGATCATCGATTCCGAGATGACGGCGCCGGCGTAATACAGCGGCAGGGTGCCCGTGAACTGATAGCCGGTCTGGAGGCTCGTCACCGCGCCCGCGAACCCCGCCACCAGCAGAACGATGAAGAGCGAGCCGTAGCCGACGGCGGTGGCCTGCTCGAGCGTGCGCGGGACCCAGATGCGCCACTCCGCCAGGCCGCGCAGCATGTCGACGACGAGTAACGTGAACCGGCCGACGTGGTCGAACGAGCGGACGCTCGAGCGCGCAACCAGTCGCAGTGGGCTTAGGGTGAGCTCCGCACCGTTACCCATGGTGCTGTATCTTGGGTACGCATGGCCCGTACGTCCACCCCCCGAGTCGCCAAACCCGAGACGGGACCGGCATTTACGCGTCGGCTGCTCGCCTGGTGGCGGCGCGCGGCGCGCGATCTGCCGTGGCGACACACCCGCGACCCGTACCGCGTACTGGTTTCCGAAGTCATGCTGCAACAGACGCAGGTGAGTCGCGTGGCGGAGTACTATCCGCGGTTCTTGGAGCGATTCCCGGATCTCGGGAGTCTGGCTGCGGCTCCCGCGCGCGCAGTCCGGGAGGCGTGGGACGGGTTGGGCTATTACGCGCGCGCGCGCAATCTACACCGGCTCGCGAAAGGCGTTGCACGACGCCACCACGCCACGTTGCCAGAAACACCTGAAGAGCTCGTCAAGTTGCCGGGGATCGGGCCCTACACGGCGGGTGCAGTGGCGACGTTCGCGTATGAGAAGCCGGTGCCGGCGGTGGATACCAACGTGCGGAGGGTAATCCAACGCGTGTTCTTTGGGAGTGGCGAGTGGGGAGTGGTTCGCTCCGTTGCGGGGCGGAGGCAGAGTGCCCGACGGAAGGTACCACTCCCCACTCCCCACTCCCGCCAGATCTGGGAGCTCGCCCGAGCACTCGTGCCTAAGAACGGCAAGCGCGCCTGGAAGTTCAATCAAGCAATCATGGAGCTCGGCGCCCTCATCTGCGTGGCGAGAAAGCCGAAGTGCCCCGAGTGTCCAGTGCGACCGACTTGCAAGACGGGGAACGCAAAAGCGTCTAGCCTTTGCATTTCCCCGCTTTAGCTTTTGAGCGTGGCTGAACTCCGCGAACCACTGCAAGCTGCTTTGGGCGACGCCTACCGCGTCGAGCGCGAGCTCGGGGGTGGCGGGATGTCGCGCGTCTTCCTTGCCGAGGAAGTTCGGCTCTCACGACACGTGGTGGTCAAGGTCCTGCCCCCCGAGATGGCGGCGGGGGTGAGCGCGGAGCGGTTCGAGCGCGAGATCCGCCTCGCCGCCGCGCTGCAGCATCCTCATATCGTCCCGCTGCTCACCGCCGGCTCCCAGGGCGATCTCCTTTATTACATCATGCCGCACATCGCGGACGAGTCGCTGCGGGCGCGGCTGGCCCGCGAGCACGAGCTGCCGGTCGGGGAGACGGTGCGCATCCTGCGGGACGTGTGCGACGCGCTGGCGTACGCCCACGCGCACGGCATCGTGCACCGCGACGTGAAGCCCGACAACGTGCTGTTCTCGGGGAAACACGCCCTCGTCACGGACTTCGGGGTCGCCAAGGCGCTCGCCCAGTCGACCGGGAGCACCGCCCTCACCTCACTCGGCATGGCGCTCGGCACCCCGGCCTATATGGCGCCCGAGCAGGCCGCCGGCGATCCCCAGGTCGATCACCGCGCCGACATCTACGCCGTCGGCGCCCTCGGCTACGAGATGCTCGCGGGACGACCCCCCTTCAGCGGCCTCTCCCCCCAGGGGTTACTCGCAGCTCAGGTGACCGCCACGCCCGAGCCGGTCACGCGACACCGCGACAGCGTGCCCCCCGCGCTGGCCGCGCTCATCATGCGCTGCCTCGCCAAGCATCCCGCCGACCGCCCGCAGAGCGCGGAGGAGTTGCTCGGCCAGCTCGAGACGATGGCCACGCCCACCGCGGGCATGACCCCCGAACAGCTCGAGGTCTCCTCTGGCACGGCGGCCGCCATCCGGAAGGGACACCCCGTCCGCGTCGCCACGCTGTATGCCCTCGCGGCAGTCGGCGCGCTCACGGTCGATTACCTGCTCGTGCACTTCCTCGGTCTGCCCGACTGGTCCCTGCTCGGCGTGGTGGCGCTCGTGGCCGTGGGCCTGCCGATCACGCTGTGGACGGGCGTCATGGAACGGCGTCGTGCCCTCGCGGCCAGCACCGGAGGAGCCGCCCTGCCAGCAGGCGTGCACCGCTGGTTTACATGGAGTCGGGCGCTGTGGGGCGGCGCGGCGGGGTTCGGGCTGATCGCGCTGATCACCGCCGTCTACATGGCGCTGCGAGCGCTCGGCATCGGGCCTGTGGGGACGCTCGTGGCGAGCGGCGTGCTCGCCAACCGCGACCGGCTCGTGCTCGCCGACTTCGAAAATCGCACGTCGGACTCGACCCTCGGGACCTCGTTGACCGAGGCGTTGCGGGTAGACCTCACGCAGTCGCCCGTGGTGCGGCTGTTGGACGGCGCGGCTGTCGGTCAGGCGCTGGGTCGCATGGGGCGGAAGCCCGGGACGCCCCTCGACCTCGCCCTGGCGCGCGAGCTGGCCCAGCGCGAGGGAGCGAAGGCGGTGGTCCACGGGCAGGTGGATCCCCTGGGACGCAGCTACGTGCTCTCGGCCGAGCTGGTTGGCGCCACGGACGGCGCGGTGCTCGTCGCGCTGCGCGAGAACGCCCGGGACGACGGCGCCATCATCGAGGCGGTGGATCGTCTGTCCCGGAGGCTGCGCGAGCGGATCGGCGAGTCCCTCAAAACCATCCGCGCCAGTGAGCCGCTCGAGCAGGTGACCACCGGCTCGCTCCAGGCGCTGCAGCAGTACTCCCAGGCGCTGAAGCTGGAGGGCGGCGGTCAGTTCGATCGCGCGGTGGCGGCGCTCGAGGAGGCCACTACGCTCGACACCTCGTTTGCGATGGCGTATCGCAAGCTCGCGGTCGTGATCGGGAACACGGGCGGCTCGTCCACCCGCGTCGCGGCCGCCTCCACGGCAGCGTTCCGCCACCGTGACCGGCTCCCTCCGCTCGAGCGCAACTTGACAACCGCCTTCTACCACTGGACCGTCGACTGGAATCCGGAGCAGGTCGAGCAGGCGTACCGGTCGGCGCTGGAGCTCGATCCCGAGAACGGCATCGCCCTCAACAACCTCGCGCTGTTGTTGCAGCGACAGCGGCGCTGGGCCGAAGCGGAGTCACTGGTCGTGCGCGGCATCCGCGTGACCGGAGGCTCGATGAGCGCGATGTACATCAACGCCATCGAGGCGCAGGTCTCGCAAGGAAACTTCACCGCCGCCGTCCGGACGGTGGACCAGCTGGCCTCGCAGCACGGCGCGCTGGCGAGCACGCTGGTCCCTTGGATGCGCGCGCGACTGGCGGCGGCGCGGCGCGATTACGACGGCGCGGAGGTGTACGCGCGCCAAATGCAGCCGGTGCAGCAGAACGTCGGGTTCCGGGAGGCGGCGGCGCTGGAGCTGCTCGGCCTGGACGCGATCCGAGGCAGGCTCGCGGCCGCGGCGGAGAACGCGCGCCGGGCGCGCGACGCGGCCGAGCTGCGC
>DATEGE010000002.1:0-6271 GCA_035280265.1 Gemmatimonadales bacterium
CAGCAAGGCCGCCCGCGTCGCGGCGGCGCTGGAGCTGGGGCGCCGGGTGGGTGCGGAGCGGGAGCCGCCCCCCGAGCGCATCCGCGGCCCGGGCGACGTGCAGCGGTTCTACGCCGCCCGGCTGCGCGACCTCGCCATCGAGGAATTCCACGTCCTGGCGCTGGGCAGCCAGAGCCAGGTGCTGGGCGACCTGCTCATCACGCGGGGCATCCTGAACAGCTCACTGGTGCACCCGCGGGAGGTGTTCCGGGCGGCCATCGCCGAGGCGGCCGCGGGCATCATCGTCGTCCATAACCACCCGAGCGGCGATCCAACCCCCTCCGCGGACGACCGGGCCGTGACGCGCCAGCTGGTCGATGCGGGTCGCCTGCTCGACCTCCCGGTGTACGACCACGTGATCGTGGCGGGTGAGCGGTACGTGAGCCTTGCGGAAGCAGGGCTTCTCTTAGGCGGGGTTTGACTCAGCCCCCCCTCTTCGCCATCCTCCAGATGTGACGAGCACTGCCCCGATCCTCGCTCCCGAGCTGGCCCGAGCCGTCGCGCTGCAGCGCGAGCGACTCGACCTCGACCTACTGGAGCGCGCCTACCGCGTGAGCGCCCAGGCCCATCGCGGCCAGAAGCGTGTGTCCGGCGAGGACTACGTGTCGCACTCGGTGGCCGTGGCGACGATTCTGGCCGAGCAGCAGATGGATTCGATCACGATCGCCGCGGCGCTGCTGCACGACGTCGTGGAGGACTCGGATGTCTCGGTGGAGGACATCCGCCGCAGCTTCGGTCCGGAAGTCGCCGAGCTGGTCGACGGGCTTACGAAGCTCTCGACCCTCACGTTCCGCTCGACGGTGGAGGAGCAGGCCGAGAACTACCGCAAGCTGCTCCTCTCCGTGGCGAAGGACGCCCGGGTCATCATCATCAAGCTCGCCGACCGGCTGCACAACATGCGGACCCTCGAGCACCTCGATCCGGAGAAGCAGCGCCGCATCGCGCTCGAGACCCGCGAGATCTACGCCCCGCTGGCCCACCGCTTCGGCATGGCGGGCGTCAAGGCGGAGCTCGAGGACCTGGCGTTCAAGTTCCTCGAGCAGGAAGACTACCGCGCCCTGGCGCGCAAGGTGCGCGCCAAGAAAGTGGAGCGGGAGCGGACCATCGAGCGTATGCGAGGCCCGCTCGCGGCGGAGCTGCGGGAGGCCGGCCTCACGGAAGCGGAGATCACCGGTCGCCCGAAGAATCTCTGGTCGATCTACAAGAAAATGAAGAAGCGCGACAAACCGTTCGAGGAGATCTACGACCTGCTCGCGGTGCGCGTGCTCGTGAACTCCATTCCCGAGTGCTACCACGTACTCGGAGCGATCCATCACAAGTGGACGCCGCTCCAGGAGCGCATCAAGGACTATATCGCCAGCCCCAAGTCGAACGGGTATCAGTCGCTGCACACCACCGTCTTCGGGCCGAGCGGGCAGCTGTACGAGATCCAGATCCGCACGCGCGAGATGCACCACACGGCGGAGTACGGCATCGCGGCGCACTGGCTGTTCAAGGAGGGAGGGAAGAACCCCGACGAGCTGGATCGCCATCTCGCCTGGTTCCGCCAGCTGCTCGAGCTGCAGCAGGACGCGCATACGCCCGAGGAGTTTCTCGAGTTCCTCAAGGTCGATCTGTACCAGGACGAGATCTTCGTCTTCACGCCGCGCGGCGACGTGAAGCGGCTCCCCAAAGGCGCCACCGCGATCGATCTCGCGTTCGCTGTGCATACGGAAGTGGGGCAACACTGCCAGGGGGCGCGGATCAACGGGCGCATCGCGCCGCTGCACCGGCCCCTCAAGAACGGCGACACCGTGGAGATCCTGACGAGCCCGCAGGCCAAGCCGTCGCGCGACTGGCTGGCCCACGTCCAGACCGCCCGGGCTCGCCACAAGATCCGGCAATGGGTCCGTCAGGAGGAGCACGAGAAGAGTCTCGAGCTGGGACGGGAAATCCTGGCGCGCGAGGTCCGGCGGCGGCGGCTGGGGGCGCCCGATCAGGAGCGGCTCCAGGCGGCGGCGACGGCGCTGTCGGTGGGCACGGCGGAGCAGCTGCAGGCGGCGCTCGGCCGGGGGGATGTGGCGCTCGGAACGATGATGCGGGCGCTGTACCCCGACCTGCCCGCCGACGACCTCCAGGCGCCAAAACCCACCGCCTTCGGACGCGTGATCGAGCGGCTGCGGCTTGGGCGCGGCATCAAGATCCAGGGGGTGGACGGGCTGATGGTGCGCTACGCCCAGTGCTGTCAGCCGGTGCCGGGCGATCAGGTGGTCGGCTACGTGACGCAGGGGCGCGGCATTTCGATCCACCGATCGGACTGTCCCAATCTCCTCCTGCTGTCGACCGAGGCCGAGCGCCGCATGGAGATCGACTGGCAGGAGTCCGACGGCGAGACGTTCGTCGTGCGTCTGGCGGTCGGCGGGGAAGATCGGCGCGGCCTGTACGCCGATATCTGCACGGCGATCAGCGAGTCCGGCACCAACATCCGGTCCGCCGAGCTGGCCACCCGCGACGGCGCCGTATTCGGCTCCGTGCTGGTGGAGGTGGAGAACCAGACCCACTTGAACAAGGTGATCCGGGCGATGCGGCGCGTGAAGGGCGTGATGGAAGTCGCCCGCCGCGAATCGGGTCCCCAGGCCCAAGCCCCGACCGGTTAGGTTTCGCTGATGCCGTTCGACCTCGTGACCCCGTTCGCGCCCGCGGGGGACCAACCGCGCGCCATCCGGGAGCTGGTGGCAGGCGTGGCGCGTCGCGACCGGTACCAGACGCTGCTCGGCGTCACGGGCTCCGGGAAGACGATGACAATGGCGCACGTCATCGCCCAATTCGGCCGTCCGACGCTCGTCCTATCGCACAACAAGACGCTCGCCGCACAGCTGTACGGCGAGCTCAAGGGGTTCTTCCCGAAGAGCGCGGTCGAATTCTTCATCTCGTACTACGACTACTACCAGCCCGAGGCCTACGTCCCGCAGACCGACACCTACATCGCGAAGGACTCCTCGATCAACGACGACATCGACCGGCTGCGCCTGCGCGCGACGTCGAGCCTCATGGAGCGCGAGGACGTGGTGATCGTGGCGAGTGTGTCCGCGATCTACGGCCTGGGCGATCCCGAGGTCTACAAGCAGCGCCTGGTGACCGCGGCCGTGGGCGAGACACGGGGGCGCGACGCGCTGCTGGAACAGCTCGTAGGCGTGCAATACGTGCGCAACGACGTGTCGTTCGAGCGCGGTGCGTTCCGCGTGCGCGGGGATACGGTCGAGGTGTTCCCCGCCTACGACGAGCAGGCGGTGCGGATCGAGTTCTGGGGCGACACCGTCGAGCGCATCGCGAAGATCGATCCCGTCACCGGCGACACGATCGCTGAGCTGGCGAAGGCAGCCGTGTACCCCGCGACCCACTTCGTCACCGAGCGCCCCACGATCGAGCGCGCCGTGCGGGCCATCCGGGAGGAGCTCAAGCAGCGCCTGTCGGAGCTGCGTGCGCAGAACAAGCTGCTCGAGGCGCAGCGACTCGAGTCGCGCACCAATTTCGACATCGACATGCTGCTCGAAGTTGGTCGCTGCGCCGGCATCGAGAACTACTCACGCCCGCTGACGGGCCGGTCTGCCGGCGAGCGGCCGGCGTGCCTGCTCGATTACTTCCCTGAGGACTGGCTCTGCATTATCGACGAGTCGCACCAGACACTGCCGCAGCTCGCGGGCATGTACGAAGGGGACCGCTCCCGAAAGCAGACCCTCGTCGACTACGGGTTCCGGCTGCCATCGGCGCTCGACAATCGTCCGCTCCGGATCGACGAGTTCATGGGGCTTGTCCCGCGCATTGTGTTCGTGTCCGCGACACCGGGTGAGGACGAGCTGCGGCTCTCGGGCGGCGTCGTGGTCGAGCAAATCATCCGGCCCACCGGCCTCGTCGACCCGGAGGTGGACGTCCGTCCCGTGAAAGGGCAGGTGGACGACCTGTTGCACGAGGTCCGGCTGCGCGAAAAGAAGAACGAACGCGTGCTGGTCACCACGCTCACCAAGCGCATGGCGGAGGACCTCACCGACTACCTGCAGCAGCAGGGCGTGCGGGTACGCTATCTCCATTCCGAGATCGACGCCATCGAACGCGTCGAGATCATCCGCGGCCTGCGCCTCGGGGAGTTCGACGTGCTGGTGGGGATCAACTTGCTGCGCGAAGGGCTGGACTTGCCGGAAGTGTCGCTGGTCGCCGTCCTCGACGCCGACCAGGAAGGGTTCCTGCGCTCCGACCGCTCGTTGATTCAGACCGTGGGGCGCGCGGCGCGCCACCTGCACGGCCGGGCGATCCTGTACGCCGACCGCGTGACCGGCTCGATGCAGCGCGCCCTCGACGAGATGGCCCGCCGCCGCGCGCTGCAGCAAGCGTATAATGCCGAGCACGCCATCACCCCCCGGTCGATCGTCAAGTCGGTGGACCAGGTGCGCTTCGCGACGCGCGTCGCCGACGCCAAGACCACGAAGCCCGCGGAAGCGAGTGTCCGGCGCCCGGCAGACGCGAAGGAGCGTGAGGCGCTCGTCAAGCTACTGGAGACCCAGATGCAGGCCGCCGCCGAGGACCTCGACTTCGAGCTCGCCGCCGTACTGCGCGACCAGATTCTTGACCTCCGAGCCGATGGCGACGCCGTGCGCCATGCGCCTGTCCGCGGACGCCCTCAACCAGTTCGGTGAGCGGCTCGGCCACGAGCTCAGGGCGCCGGCCGTCGTCGGCCTGTCCGGCGAGCTCGGGAGCGGCAAAACGACGCTGGTCCAGGCCATCTGTCGGGGCCTTGGCGCCCGAGTCGTCGCGACCAGTCCCACCTATGCGCTGGTCCACCAATACGAGACCCCGCACGGATCCCCGGTCTATCACGTGGATTGCTACCGCCTCAAGTCGCCCGACGAGGCACAGGATCTGGGCTTCGAAGACATGGTGCGCGAGCGGGCCATCGTGCTGATCGAATGGCCGGAACGAGCGGGACCGTGGCTCCCCCCGCTCGACCGCCACTTGTGGCTCGCCCACGATCCCGATCCCGCCGTCCGATTGCTCGAGGACAAGTGAAGGGCGATCGCTGGCTGGCGATCGACACGGCCACCGACCTGGCGAGCGTAGCGGTCGGAATCCCGCCTCATGCCGAGGCGGGAGCGTTCATCCAGGGCGCGCGACGGCATGCGGCGGAGATCATCGGTCTCGTCGACCATGCCCTCAAACAAGCTGGCCTCGAGTCGGCGGACCTCGCGGGCATCGTGATCGCCGACGGGCCGGGAAGTTTCACGGGGTTGCGCATCGGATGGGCGGCGGCGAAGGGTCTTGCGCACCAGGCTGCGGTGCCGCTCCACGCCGTGCCGTCGCTCATGGCCGCCGCAGCCACCGTTGCCGCGCAGCTGGGCGCGGTGCCGATCGCTGCATGTTACGACGCCCTGCGCGGACAAGTCTACGGCGCCCTGTACGTCGTGCGCCCCGATGTTGTCGAGACACTGGTCGCGCCCGCCGTAATGACGATCGCGGAGTTCGCGCAGGTGGCCCGCGTCCGTCCGGCGGCAGTCGTCGGCGATGGCGCAACGCGCTATCCCGAAGACGTACAGCGGTGGAGCGGAGCCACCCCGGTCTCGTTGGAGAGTCTCATCCCCAATGCGACGACGCTGCTCTCGCTGTTCAGGCGGGAGGGCGCGCCCCGCGCTCTGAACGATGCGCTGGGCGGGGAGCCGGTGTACGGACGCCCTGCGGAAGCGCAGGCTCGATGGGAGGCGCGCCACGGCCGACCGTTACGCGATTCGCCCCGCCCGGCCGGCTGACGTCGACGACGTCCGCGAGATTGAGCGCGTGGTGTTCTCCGATCCCTGGTCGGCGAACGACTTCGGGGAGTGCCTGGCGTCCGGGATCCCGTTTCTCGTCGCCGAGCAGCATGGCACAGTCGCGGCGTACGTCATCGCGCACGGCGCCGCCGATGCGGGGGAGATCCTGAATCTCGGCGTCGCGCCGGCGCATCGGCGGCGCGGCGTCGGCCACGCGCTCGTGGAGCGTATGCTGGCGCTGCTCGCAGGCCGGGGAGTGCGTGCCGTGTTCCTGGAGGTACGGGAATCGAACGCCGTGGCGCGGCGGCTGTATCAGTCCCTGGGGTTCGCGGAGGTCGCGCGACGGGCACGGTATTACCGGCGCCCCGTGGAGGACGCGGTCGTTCTGCGAGTGGTCATCCCTGCGGGCGGGGTGACTGCAAAACTTTAGCCCAAGTGGCGTATCTTTGATTGACAGA
>DATEGE010000003.1:0-8544 GCA_035280265.1 Gemmatimonadales bacterium
ACCCCGCCCCCGGCCGCGGCCCCGGCCCCGGCCCCGGCTTCCGGCCCGGAGCGTAAACGTGCCGAGCGGGAGCGCCAGCAGCCGGAACGACGCCCCGATGCCGAGCGCCGACCGGAGCGGGAACGCAAGGCCGAGAAGGACAGCACAAAGGAGAAGAAGCCGTCGTAGATTAGAGTCGAGCCATGGAGACCAAGCGGAAGTACGAGCACCCGAGCGAGACCGCCGGCACTGTCCCCCCCCCTCCCCCGGTCTCGCCCGAGCGGGCGCTTCGCGTCTTCACCCAGCCCGACCGCAATCCTGGCATTCCGCTCGATCTCGACCTGATCCGCGCGCTGCACGTGAACCGCAGCGCGGTGGAGCGCCGTGCCGCCACGATCCCGACCCGCCGCACCGTCAAGAAGGAATGGCAGGCTGCGTGGCTGCTCCGCGCGGTCACCTGCATCGACCTCACCACGCTGCAGGGCGACGACACGCCCACGAACATCCTGCGACTCTGCGCCAAGGGGCAACACCCCGTGCGGCCCGATATCCTCGAGGCGCTGGGCGCGACCGAGCTCGAGATCGCGGTAGGCGCGGTGTGCGTGTATCACGCCTTCGTGCTCATCGCGGTCGAAGCGTTGCGAGGCTCCGGAATCCCCGTAGCCGCGGTGTCCACCGGATTCCCGGCGGGGCTCAATCCGCTGCCACAACGCATCGAAGAGATCAAGGCATCGGTGGCGGCGGGCGCGCGGGAGATCGACGTCGTCATCACGCGCGCGCTCGCGCTCGCGGGCAATTGGGAAGCGCTGTACGACGAGGTACGCGCCTTCCGCGACGCCTGCGGCCCGGCTCACATGAAGGTGATCCTCGGCACCGGTGACCTGGCGACGCTCGCCAACGTGGCGCGGGCCAGCCAGGTAGCGATGATGGCGGGGGCGGATTTCATCAAGACATCCACCGGAAAGGAACCGGTGAACGCGACGCTCCCGGTGGGCGTCGTGATGACCCGGCAGATCCGCGACTATCACGAGCGCACGGGATACGCCGTTGGGTTCAAGCCGGCCGGTGGGATCCGCAAGGCCAAGCAGGCGCTCGACTGGCTCATCCTCATGAAGGAAGAGCTTGGAGACCGTTGGCTTCGCGCCGAGCTATTTCGCATCGGTGCGTCGGCACTGCTCACCGACATCGAGCGCCAACTCGAGCACTCCGTAACGGGGCGCTACGCAGCTGCGCATCGCCACCCGATGGTGTGACCATGCGATCCGGGGCGCTGCTGCTGCTGATCGGATGCGTTCGAGGCGCGGTGGCTCAGACCGCGCCGCCGGACACGGCCACTGCGGCCGCCGCGCGCCGGCTGCTCGATGCCGCCGAGCGCGAGCTCGCCGTACGAGCCGTCGCCGCCAACCGTGCCGGGTGGATCGGCGAGAACTTCATCACCCACGACACGGAGCTCTTGGCCGCGGCCGCGCAGGCCGACGTGGCGTTGGCGGTCAAACGTCTGGTGGATGGGACGCGCCAGTTCGACGGGACCGCCTTGCCCGCCGACGTCAGGCGCCGACTGCTGCTCCTCAAGCTGCAGCTCGCCGCGCCGGCGCCCCCCGATTCGGCGGACGCCGCCGAGATGAGCCGGTTGGGCGCGGGGCTCGACGCGGACTACGGTCGGGGCCGCTACTGCAATCCCACTCCCACCGCGTGCCGCAACCTCGACGACCTCGAGCACGTCCTCGCGCAGTCGCGCAACCCCGACTCGCTGCTCGACGCCTGGCGCGGTTGGCACACGATCGGCATCCCGATGCGCGACCGGTACACGCGATTCGTCGCCCTGGCGAACGCCGGTGCCCGCGCCATGGGCTTCGCCGACGCGGGCGCGATGTGGCGCGCGGGGTACGACATGCCCCCCGATTCGTTCGTGGCGGTGGTCGACAAGCTGTGGCAGGAAGTGCGGCCCCTGTACGTCCAGCTGCACGCCTACGTGCGGCGCCGTCTGATCGCCCGCTACGGCGCGAAGAGCATCCCACCCGCGGGGGTGCTGCCGGTCCAGCTGCTCGGGAACATGTGGGGGCAGGACTGGAGCAACATCGCGGACGTGGTCGTCCCGTCCGGCGTGGCTGGTTCCGGGGTCGATCTCACGGCCATCCTCAAGGCCCGGAACGTCACGCCGCTCGATATGGTGCGCACGGGAGAGCGCTTCTATGTCTCGCTCGGATTCGATTCCCTTCCGGCGACATTTTGGGAGCGGTCGCTGTTCGTGCGGCCCAGGGACCGCGACGTGGTGTGTCACGCGAGCGCCTGGTACATCGACGACCCGACCGATCTGCGCATCAAGATGTGCATCGAGCCGAACGCCGATGAGTTCCGGACGATTCACCACGAGCTCGGCCACGATTATTACTTCCGTGCGTACAAGGATCAGCCGTTCCTTTACCAGGCGGGCGCGAACGACGGGTTCCACGAGGCGATCGGCGATGCGATCGCGTTGTCGATCACACCGCGCTACTTGAAGGCGATCGGCCTGCTCGACAGAGAGCCGGCAGCGACCGGAGACACCCTCGACCTGCTGCGGCTGGCCCTCGACCACGTCGCGTTCCTGCCGTTCGGAATCACGATCGACAAGTGGCGCTGGGAAGTGTTCGCTGGGAAAGTGACGCCGGACCAGTACACCAAGCGGTGGTGGGAGCTGCGCGGCTCCTACGGCGGCGTGATGCCGCCCATCCCGCGCTCGCCGACCGACTTCGATCCCGGCGCGAAGTACCACGTGCCGGGCAACGTCCCGTACATGCGGTACTTCCTCGCCCAGGTGCTCGAGTTCCAATTCTACCGGGCGATGTGCCACGCCGCGGGCTCCACCGGCCCGCTTTACCGCTGCTCCTTCTACGGCAGCACGGAAGCGGGGCACCGGCTGAACGCGATGCTGCGGGTCGGCGCGAGCCGGCCCTGGCCCGAGGCCCTGGCGACACTCACCGGTCAACGCGAGATGGACGCCACCGCGCTGCTGGACTACTTCCAGCCCTTGATGGTCTGGCTCGAACGCCAGAACAAGGGCGCCCCTGTGGGGTGGGGGGGGTGATGGAGCGCTCCGCACCCGTCGCCGAGATCTTCGAGACGATGGCCTACGGGCCCGCCCCGGAGAGCGACAAGCTGGCGCTCGAGTGGATCGCCAAGCATCGGGGACAGCTCGGCCTGTTCATCGGCGGGCGCTGGACCAACGGGACGGGGAGCGAGCAGTTCGACGTGGTCAACCCCGCCACGGCAGGCACGCTCGCCCGGGTAACGCAGGCGGGGGCCACCGACGTTGACGCGGCCGTGGTCGCGGCGCGCAAGGCCTTCCCCGCTTGGTCCGGGCTCTCGGGGCACGCTCGCGCCCGCTACCTGTACGCGCTCGCTCGCGCGGTGCAGAAGAACGCGCGCCTGCTCGCGGTGCTGGAAAGCCTGGACAACGGTAAGTCCATTCGCGAGACGCGCGACCTGGATATCCCCCTGGTGGCTCGGCACCTCTACCACCACGCCGGGTGGGCGCAGCTGCTCGAATCGGAGTTCGCCGGCTATGGTCCCGTCGGCGTCGTCGGGCAGATCATTCCCTGGAACTTTCCGCTTCTGATGATGGCATGGAAGGTGGCGCCAGCGTTGGCGGCCGGAAACACGGTGGTCTTGAAGCCGGCCGAATTCACGCCGCTGACGGCGCTGTGCCTGGCCGAGATCGCGCACCAGGCGGGACTGCCGCCCGGCGTGTTGAACGTGGTCACGGGCGACGGCCGCACGGGCGAGCTGATCGTCAAGCACTCAGGCATCGATAAGATCGCCTTCACCGGCTCGACCGAGGTCGGCCGGCTGATTCGCACGGCGACCGCCGGCTCGGGGAAGAAACTGTCGCTCGAGCTGGGCGGGAAGAGCCCGTTCATCGTGTTCGACGACGCCGATCTCGACAGCGTGGTCGAGGGCGTTGTGGACGCGATCTGGTTCAACCAGGGGCAGGTCTGCTGCGCGGGGTCGCGGCTGCTGGTGCACGAGGGCGTCGCAGCCCAGCTGATCCCGAAGCTGCGCGCCCGGATGGAGAAGCTGCGGGTCGGCCCGCCGCTCGACAAAGCGATCGATATGGGCGCGATCGTCGCCCCGGTGCAGCTCGAGCGAATCCGCAAGCTGGTCGACCAGGGAGTCGCCGAGGGCGCCACCATGTGGCAGCCGTCGTGGGCATGCCCCGCAGAGGGGTACTTCTATCCGCCGACTCTGTTCACAGAGGTGTCTCCCGCGGCGACCATCGCGCAGGTCGAGATCTTCGGCCCCGTACTCGTGTCGATGACTTTCCGCACGCCCGCCGAGGCAGTCGAGCTCGCCAACAACACCGCCTACGGGCTCGCGGCCAGCGTGTGGACCGAGAATATCAATCTGGCGCTCGACGTCGCGCCGAAGATCAAGGCTGGCGTCGTGTGGATCAACTGCACCAACCTGTTCGACGCGGCCTCGGGGTTCGGCGGCTACCGCGAGTCAGGGTTCGGGCGCGAGGGCGGAAAAGAGGGGATGTGGGAGTACGTGAAGCGGAGTAGGGAGCAGGGAGCAGGGAGCCGGGAGCTGGGAAGGATAAGCACGCGCTCCAAGGGGAAGACCGTCAAGGAGCGTCCTGCTCCCGGCTCCCCGCTCCCTCCGATTGATCGGACCTACAAGATGTTCATCGGCGGCCAGCAGGCCCGCCCCGACGCCCCGTACGCGCGCCAAATCGTGGCCCCGGACGGCACACCGCTCGGTGAAGTTGGCGAGGGAAACCGCAAGGACGTTCGCAACGCGGTAGAGGCGGCCCACGCCGCCGCGGCATGGGCGCACGCCACCGGGCACAACCGCGGTCAGATCCTTTACTACATCGCGGAGAACCTGTCGGTGCGAGCCGCGGAGTTCGCGAGGCTCATCGCCGCGATGACGCCCGGCGGCGCCGACCCCGCGCGTGAAGAGGTGGAGGCCGCGATCGCCCGGCTGTTCACCTACGCTGCGTGGGCCGACAAGTACGACGGTGCGGTGCATCAGACGCCGATTCGCGGGGTCACGCTCGCCATGAACGAGCCGATCGGCGTGATCGGGCTCGCCTGCCCCGAGTTTCACCCATTGCTGGGATTCGTCTCACTCGTGGCGCCGGCGATCGCGACCGGGAACACCGTCGTGGCCATTCCCTCGGAGGCGCATCCGCTCGCCGCCACCGAGCTGTACACGGTGCTCGAGGCGTCGGACGTGCCGGCCGGGGTGATCAATATCGTGACGGGCGGTAAGGACACGCTGGCGATGGTGCTCGCCGAGCACGACGATGTGGACGCGGTATGGTATTTCGGGAGCAAAGCGGGGGCGGCCGACATCGAGCGCGCGTCGGCCGGCAACATGAAGCGCACCTGGGTGGAATGGCGGGACCGGGAGTGGCCGGACGCGAGAGAAGGGGAAGGCAGGGAGTTCTTGAGGGAGGCGACGCAGGTCAAGAACATCTGGATACCGTATGGTGAGTAGGAAAGGCAACTACTAGACGCACAGACGCGCAGCGGTGAACAAAGAGAGGGGTCAGGAAAGCAGCTCCTGACCCCTCTTCATGTCTCACGCCGCTAGCCGTTTGCCGTCAGCAGGCGCGTGTTTTGGTTTTTGGAGCTTCCAGCGGTTGCAGATCGGGCACCCCAAGTACGTCCGCCCCATCCAGTCCGTCTCGTACTGCTCCGTATGCCGACACTTGGTCTGCCGCCGCCCCCGTCGGAGCTCAGCGTCACGCTTCACTTTCATAGGGCCCTCGCGAATGCTCGCGATGCCAGTGCAACCACTGGGGAGCCTGCGGGGTTCCCGGAGGCTCAGCCGGCCGTGAGGTAGCGCTCGTCCCAGGCGATCCCGAACAGCCCGTTGCAGCGCTGGCAGCGCAAGTCACGGGCATAGCCGGTGATGGGGGCGCGCCCGCGGCAGACAGGGCACACCGCATAGCGCGGGCGCCAGTGACCGGGCGGGTCGGTGGCGTCCTTCGGCGCGGCCACGACCGTCCAATTGTGCGGCCGCGCGAACAAAGTCTGGAGGTACCTGCGTGGGACCCGGACCTGCTCCCGTCGCGGCACCTGCACCGTGACTTCGTCGGGCGTCATGGTCACGACGCGGTACCACGCGCCGCGTCGCAATCCACAGTTCACGTCGCTCTTGAGACGGGCCCAGGCCCGCGGCTGCGAGTCGGAGGATGGTGGCATGATCGTCCCCAGTCCTGAGACTGCCCCAAAGCTGGACGCGCCAGTGGAGGCTGTCAATCGGGATGACCTGGCGCATGGCGCACGATGTTTTACACTGAACCGGCGCTCATGAACGGCTCACCGCCTCGCAGCACACCACCGGTCCGCGTGTACGGCGCCACGCCGCGCGCTCAGTCGAGCGAGTCGAGCCCCCTTGTGAAGGGCGCACTCACTGGCGCCCTGTCGGCGATGGCGTGGGCGCTGCTGGTCTACGTCACGCACAATCCTGTCAGCCTGGCCGGCTGGGGCGTGGGCGGACTCATCGGGATGGTGCTCGCGACGTCGCCGCGTCGCGGCGATGCGACACTCGGCACGCTCGCCGCTACCTTGACCGTGGGCACCGTCGTGCTCGCGAAGGCGTTGATCATCGCGTTCGCGCTTGGCCCGATCGTGAGGGACGAGATCGTGCGCAATCATCTCGCGACCACCGCGCTATTCCTGCGGGACATGACGGCGCACCGATCATTCTCGCCGGAGCTGCAGGCGGCGCTCGATCAACAGGCCCGCAACGAGACCGACACGGCTCGCACGCCGCAGCGCATGGAGCACGCGTTCGAGCTGAGTGAGCGAGTCATCGTGGAGGCCCGCGCGCATGACAGCGCGGCGACGCCCGCCGAGCGGGAGGACCTAGTGCGCGCTTACTCGGACAGTATTCTGGCTCGCCAGGGCTTTCTTCCGATGCTCGGCAGAGCGTTCAGCTTCTGGGATCTGCTCTGGTTGGGGCTCGGCGTGTCGAGCGCGCTGCAACTTACGCGCTGGCGTGCCGGATAGCGCTCAGCCGGCGCCGCCTTTTTCCCGCTGCTCCCGCTCCTCGCGCTCGCGCTCCTCGCGGGCGCGCCGAACGCGCTCCTTGCGCTCCTGGAGCTCGGCCTCCTCCCGAGCGGCGCGGGCCGCCGCGAGCTTCTCCTGTTCGGGATCGACCTGCTGACGCGCGAGCTGCGCCCGCTGCTGCCGCTGGCGCTGGTCGGCCTGCTCGCGCCCGGTCCGCTCGGCTTCTTGTTCGACCATCTTCTTCGAGTTCACCCACCACATCACGAGAAAGAGGCCGAACTGGGCGGGGAGAACGAAGATGAACGAGAAGGGGAACAGTGCACGGACAGTGAGAGAAAGGGCAAGACTCGCGACCGCCCACTTCCAGCCGCTCAGGTGCTCGTACTCGGCGGCGGCGTAGAACAGCGCAGCAAAGGCGAGGCTACCGAAGATACCCACGGGCCGAATATGCGAAACCCGCCCAAAAGGGGCAAATTCTTGTCGTCCTTCACAAGGCGGGCGGGATGGTGTGGCTCCTTATTCTCGCGGTGGTGGTGGTCGGTGGGCTGGCCTTCTTCTTACGCCGGTACATGTCGGGGTGAACTGAGAACGCTCATCGCTGGTACACCCGCACGTAATCCACGAGCATGGTCTGCGGGAACACCGAGGTCGCGTCGGGACTGCCCGGCCAATTCCCTCCCACCGCGACGTTGAGAATGATGAAGAAGGGGTGGTCGTACACCCACGGCCCGGGCAGGTCCTTCGGGGTGACGGTTTTATAGAGCGCGCTATCCACGTACCAGCGGATGGCCGCCGGTTCCCACTCGATCGCAAAGACGTGAAAGTCGTCAGCGAACGCACCTGAAGCCAAGTCGTACGCACTGCCGACTCCCTGCGCGCCGGAATAGCCGGGGCCGTGCACCGTGCCATGCACGCGCGCCGGCTCGCGACCGATGTTCTCCATGATGTCGATCTCGCCGCAGGCTGGCCACCCGACGGTTTCGCAATGGTCGCCCAACATCCAGAAGGCGGGCCAGAGCCCCTGCCCTCTGGGGATGCGGATGCGCGCCTCGAAGCGGCCGTACCGCCACGCGCCGAGACTTTCCGTCTTCAGGCGAGCCGAGGTGTAATTCCGGCCGCCGAACGTCTCGCTGAGGGCGTCGATGTGGAGGTAGCCGTTGTCGACGTGGGCGTTGACCGAGCGGTCGGTGTAATACTCGAGCTCCGCGTCCCCCCAGCCACCGCCGCCGGTCTCGGGCACCCACTTGGTGGCGTCCAGCGTGGTGCCGTTGAACTCATCCCGCCAGACGAGCGTCCAGCTTGGGCTCGCCCCCGAGGAGCCGAGCGTGCAAGAGAGACAGGCGGCGAGCGCTAGGCGCGCGATCACGGCTGGTCTCACGACCGCGCTATCTGACTTGGCCAACGCAGAACTGCGATGTGGGGAGCCCGACCACGAATGACAACACGATCTGAGCGTCCAACGCCGAGGTGCGCCCCGTAGAGTACGGCTAAACGCCGTCCCGAATCGGTCCGATTAGTAATCGGGGCGCCGGGATTTGAACCCGGGACCTTCTGGTCCCAAACC
>DATEGE010000004.1:0-16370 GCA_035280265.1 Gemmatimonadales bacterium
CGGCCCCCGCCCCCGCCCGCCCGGCCCCGCCCTCACCGCCTTCGGCGCTCTCGCGCTTGCCATCGCGTGCCAGGGCTCGAGCCCGGCGGCCCGCCGCGGCGCGCTGACCTATTACGAATCGTACGACCCCCGCTCGCTCGACCCTGCCCTCTCGACCGACGTGCCCACCGGCGAGATGGTCACCCTGGCGTTCGACGGGCTCACCCGATTCGATCCGGACGGGCGACTGCTTCCCGCGCTGGCCGATCGTTGGAGCACGGAGCAGCAGGGGCGCCAGTATGTCTTTCACCTGCGACCGGGCGTCAAGTTCCACGACGGCACGCCGCTCACCGCTCTGGCGGTGCGGGCCAGCCTGCTGCGGGTGCTGGCTCCCGGAACCAAGGGCGGCCGCCCGTGGCCGCTCTACCCCATCGCGGGCGCGGAAGCGTACGCGGCGGGTCGCGGGCGGGGCGAAGATGTCGGCATCGAGGTACTGGGAGACTCCGGTCTCAGGTTCACCCTCACCGAGCCCCTCGCGATCTTCCCCAAGTTCCTGGCCATGCCGGTGGCAAGCGTGGTCCCCCTCTCGGCGCGCGCAGACCCGGGGGAGCACCCCGTCGGGACGGGAGCTTGGCGGTTCCTTTCCTGGCGACACGACGATTACCTCCTGTTCGCGCGCAATCCCGACTACTGGGGAGGCGCGCCGGCGGCCGACACGCTCACGGTGCGGATCATCCCTGAGCCGCTGACCCGCGCGGCCGAGTTCGAGGCCGGCCGACTCAGCGTGATCGAGGTCCCGTTCGGAGAGACGGAGCGCTGGCGTCGCGAGCGGGCAGCTCAGCTGATCGAGAAGCCGGCCCTGCGCGTCGTGTACGTGGCCTTGAACAATCGGCGCGGCCCCTTAGCCGACGTGCGCGTGCGGCAGGCGATCAACCGCGGCGTGAACGTACGTGCAATCCTGGCGACGGTGTACGGAGGGCGCGGTGTCGTGGCACACGGCGCGATCCCGCCCAGCCTGGCGGAGGTCGATTCCGGCCGTGCCACCTATAGCTACGATCCCGCCGCCGCGCGCGCCCTGCTCGCGGCAGCCGGCCATGCCGGCGGCATGAACCTGCAGCTGTGGCGCACGGCGGCGAACGTCGAGCTGTCACGGGTAGCCCAGGCGATCCAGGCGCAGCTGGCGGACATCGGTGTTCGGGTCGAGCTCGTGGAGCGCGACGCGTCGAGCCAGCGTGAGGCGGCGCGCCAGGGGAAGACCGACATGGTTGTGTTGGACTGGTGGGCCGACTATCCCGACGGCGACGACTTCCTTTATCCGTTGTTTCACTCGCGGAGCTTCGGCTCGGGCGGGAACTACGCGTTCTATGCCGACCCCGTCACGGACTCGCTGATCCTGCTCGCCCGCCGCACCACCGACGACCGGGCCAGGCCTGCCTTGTATCGCCGCATCGACGCCCGGGTGTACGCCGCCGCACCGTGGATCTACCTCTGGTTCCCGACCGATCTGTGGGCCCGCCGTCCCGAAGTGACGGGGTGGGACCTGCCGGTGATCTTCAACGGGCAACGTTGGACGGGAGCCACCGCGCGGTGATGCGTCTGGTCGGGCGTCGCTTGCTCATGACCATCCCAACTCTCATCGGCGTGCTGGTCGTGACCTTCTTTCTTTTGGATATCGCGCCGGGCGATCCCGTGGCGGCGATGGTGGGAGAGCGCGCCGATTCGGCCACGATCGCGCGGCTGCGGGCCGACCTGCGCCTCGACGACCCCCTCCCCGCGCGGTTCGGGCACTATCTGTGGGGCGTAGTGCGCGGCGACCTGGGTCGCTCCTACATCACCCAGCGGCCCATCGCCACCGACCTGCGCGAGCGTTTTCCCAAGACCGTCCAGCTCGCGCTGGCTGCGATGACGCTCGCCGCGGTGAGCGGGATCGCGCTCGGCGTGGCCTCGGCGGTGCGGCCGGGCGCCGGGGTCGATCGGCTGGCGATGGTCGTGTCGTACCTCGGGGTCTCGTTTCCGGTGTACTGGGTGGGGCTGCTCCTGATCCTGTTCTTCGCCGTCGTTCTGCGTTGGTTGCCCCCGTCGGGCTCGGGAGGGCTCGCCTACCTCGTCCTCCCCGCCGTGACGCTCGGCATGCGGTCGATCGCGTTTCTCGCGCGGATGACCCGCGCCGCCATGCTGGATGTCCTGGCGAGTGATTTCGTCCGCACGGCGCGCGCCAAGGGTCTGAGCGATGCCGCGGTGATCCTGCGACACGGGTTCCGCAACGCTTTGATCCCGGTGATCACGGTGCTCGGGCTCGATACCGGCAGCTACCTCACCGGCAGCATTCTCACCGAGACGATCTTCGGCTGGCCGGGCC
Organism: Gemmatimonadales bacterium; assembly: GCA_035280265.1. Taxonomy (GTDB): domain Bacteria; phylum Gemmatimonadota; class Gemmatimonadetes; order Gemmatimonadales; family GWC2-71-9; genus AG41. The sequence goes on from DATEGE010000004.1 coordinate 2,339, forward strand.
TTGGCCGGTACGTGCTCTCCGCGATCGAGAAGCGCGATCTCCCCGCCGTGCAGGGGAGTATTCTCTTCATGTCCCTGGTATTCCTGCTCGTGAACCTCCTGACGGACGTGCTCTATGCGAAGGCTGATCCTCGCATCGCTGACGATTAGCTCCTCGCTGGCGGCCCAAAGCTCGTCGGGACGGGCGCGCAACACGCCGCTGCGGGGATCGCTCGAGCATCGGATCGCTCAGCTGGTCGACGCGCCCCCGTTCGAGCGGGCCACGTGGGGCATCTACGTCGTAGACGATCGCGGCCGCGTGTTGTACCAGCGGAACGCCGACCGATTCTCGGTGCCGGCCAGCAACACCAAGCTCGTCGTGACCGCGGCCGCGGCGGTACTGCTCGGGCCCGAGTACCGGGTCAAGACGGCGATGTACGTGAACGGCCGCGTGGACGGCGGCGTGCTGCGCGGCGACCTGATCCTGTACGGTCGAGGTGACCCCACGTGGTCGGAGCGTTGCTATAGCGTGGATACGCTGGCGCCGGGCGTGTGCGACTCGACCTTCACCACCATCGATGCGCTCGCCGATTCGGTGCGCGCCCATGGTATTCGTCGGATTACCGGCAAAATGGTGGGCGATGGCTCCTACTTCGAGACGCGGCTCATCCATAACGCCTGGAATGCGTGGGACCTCACATGGTGGTATGCCGCGCCGGTTTCGGGCCTCGGGTTCCACGATAACAGCGTCGACTTTCTGATTGCCCCGGGGTCCGACGTCGACGCCCCGCCTACGATCACCTGGGCGCCCGATCTGGGCGTGATCACCTTCGAGAACCGGGCGCGCACCACTGCCGCGGATTCCACGTCCAGCATCGGGGACAACTTTTTCCGGAGTGGCGGGGGCTGGAGCATCCGAGCGGAGGGGACGGTGGCGCTCGGCAGGAAGCCCTGGAAGGAGAGTGTAGCCGTTCCCGACCCCAATCTCTACGCGGCGCGAGCGCTGGCCGCGTCGCTGGCGCGGAAGGGCGTGGCGGTCGAAGGCGGAGCGACCAGCACCACCGATTCCCTCGCCTACCGCACCGTCCGCTGCTGCGGCCCGGCACTCTTCGAGTTCGCCGGGCGGCCGCTCCCCGACATCATCTTTCCCATCCTCAACTCGAGCCAGAACTGGTTCGCCGAAATGCTGCTCAAGGTCCTGGGGCGCGAGCTGAAGGGCGAAGGATCATGGGAGGCCGGCCTGGAGGTAGAGCGCCGGTTCTTGATCGACTCGGTGAGAGTCGACTCCACCGCGTTCGCGCTGGAAGACGGCTCTGGGCTCGCCGCGGGGAACCTCGTGACGCCCCACGTCTTCGCCCAGCTGCTCGCCTACATGCATCGCCACCCCAACGGCGGGCCGTTCGTCGCCGGACTGCCGCATGCCGGCCAGCCCGGCTCGCTGCTGCGACGCTTCAACGGCACGCCGCTCGAAGGCCGCGTGATCGCCAAGACGGGAAGCATCGATCGCGTGAACAGCTTGTCCGGGTACATCGAGCGCGAGAAAGGCGGGACTATCACCTTCAGCGTCCAGGCCAACGGCCACGCCGTGCCGTACAGCCAAATGCTGGCGCAGATCGACTCCGTGGTCGTGCAAATCGGGCGCCCCTAGGGGCGCCGCCGGGTGACCCCGGAATCGTGATATCTTCTCGACGGTCCAAAGAGGAGCGGGGGCGCGGTTGAAGATCTACACCAGGACCGGTGACCACGGCGAGACCGGTCTGTTCGGCGGTGGGCGGGTTCCCAAGGATCACCTGCGCGTGGAAGCCTACGGCCAAGTGGACGAGCTGAACGCCGCGATCGGCATGGCGCTCGCGCTCGAGCCCCGCACGTACGGCCGCGAGATCCTGGAGCAAATCCAACGCGACCTCTTTACGATCGGCGCCGAGCTCGCCACTCGCAATCCAGAGAAGCTGGAGAAGGCGCTGAAGGGGCCCCGCGTCGGCCCGGCGGAGGTCGCGAGCCTGGAGCAAACCATCGATCGCTACGAGACCCAGGTCCCGCCGCTCAAGCAATTCGTGCTCCCCGGCGGCGTGCCGAAGGCCGCCGCCCTGCACCTGGCGCGCACCGTGTGTCGCCGCGCCGAGCGCGCCGTCGTCACGTTCCATCGGAAGCACAAGACCGGCGGGCTGTCGTCGGTAGTCCCGTACCTGAACCGCTTGTCGGACCTGTTGTTCGTGCTGGCGCGCGTGGCCAACCATGCGGCGGGAGTCCCGGAAATCCCATGGTGACGGTTCGCGTCCAGCTGACCGATCGGCGGGACGCCTCCTACGACATCAGGATCGGGCGCGGACTGCTCGATGAGCTGCCGGCGCTGGTCGCGGGCGCCTGCCCCGCCAGCCGCTATGCCGTCGTCACCGACTCGCACGTCGGGCCGCGGTATGGCGCGAAGCTCGTGGCGCGGTTTCGCGACGCCCACCTACTCGCGGAGCTGTTCGAGTTTCCCGCTGGAGAGTGGAACAAGACGCGGGAGACATGGACGAGCCTGTCGGACCGGCTGCTGGCGGGGCAGTTCGGGCGGGACGCCGCCGTCATCGCGTTGGGCGGTGGCGTGGTCGGCGACGTGGCGGGCTTCGTGGCGGCGACGTTCCTGCGGGGCATCGCGTACATCCAGGTGCCCACCACCCTGCTGGCGATGATCGATTCGTCGATCGGCGGCAAGACCGGCGTCGACCTGCCCGCGGGGAAGAACCTGCTCGGCGCGTTCCACCAGCCGCGTTTGGTCGTCGCGGATCTCGACGCGCTCGGCTCCCTCCCGCCTCAGCAGCTCGCGTCCGGCATGGCGGAGGCGGTGAAGCACGGCGTCATCGCCGACCCGGAGTATTTCGCCACGCTCGAGCGCGATCACGACGCGGTCATGGCGCGAGACCCGGACGTGCTGGAGCGCCTGGTGCGGCGCTCCGTGGAGATCAAAGCGGCCGTCGTCGTCGCCGACGAGCGCGAAGCGGGGCGCCGGGCCATCCTGAACTTCGGCCACACCGTGGGTCACGCGATCGAGGCCACCGCCAAGTTCGCCGCCCTGCACGGCGAGGCGGTGGCGACCGGCATGGCATATGAAGCGCGCCTGGCCGAGGTCCTGGGGATCGCGGAACGGGGCACGGCGCGTCGGGTGACCGCGCTGCTCCGACGCTACGACCTGCCGCTCGACCTACCCGACACGGCCACGGTGGATGCGCTGGTGGCGGCGATGCAGCTCGACAAGAAGGCCCGGGATGGTGCCGTGCGCTTCGCGCTCCCGGAGACGGTGGGAAGGATGCACGCCGACGGAACCGGTTGGACCGTGGCTGCGCCGGAGCGGGTGGTGCGCGAGGTGTTGAGCGGCAGGGGCGGGGGCGGGGGCAGGGGCGGGGTCGATACAAACACGTAGGGGCGCATATGCTGCGCCCCTGTTTGACGGTTGTGCGGCCAAATAGCCCCTTTACATAGGCTGTGCCGCGTGCTGTGCCTTCTGTTTCCGGATGCGATAAATCCCGCGGCCCACGAGCAACGCGCCCACCACCGCGAGCGCTACGCCGCTATTGGTCCCGATGAGGGCGAGATTGCCGGTCAGGCCCCCAACGATGAAAACCAGCCCGATGATGATGCTGATCACGCGGTCCTCCCCGTGTAGGAGTGGGTCGAGACGATAAGGATCGGCGCGGTGGGCGGGCTAGGTCGTTCATCACTTCCTGACATAATCACATATCCGTCAACAAGTTCCCACACAAGTGTGCACCTCTCCACATCTTGCTGCGCCGAGAATCAACGTTCGATGAACACCAAATTCTCCACACGCAGTGTGGAAAGTGGACAAACTGCGTAGCCACGGCGGTGATGCGTGATTTGTGATGTGGAAAAACACAAAGATTTGCACCGTTGCTGGAGCGTTCCTATATTGGGCGCGCTCGGCATTCCCCTACAACTTTGTCAGGCGTCCACCGTCGGAGCCCTAGCTATGGCGCGGTCGAACGGAGGCAAGGCGAAGGCGTTCTTTCGAGCTAGTCCTTCCGGAGCATTCGACCAATACCTGCAAGACATTCAGAAGCTGCCCCTGATCAAGGATCCCGCGGAAGAGCGTCGGCTGGCGCGGCGTGTCCAGCGGGGCGATGAGAAGGCCGCCGAGCGGCTCGTCACTGCCAACCTCCGTTTCGTCATCTCCTACGTCAAGAAATACCAAGGGCACGGACTCGACCTCTCTGAGCTGGTCGCCATCGGCAACGAAGGGCTGCTCAAGGCGGTGAAGAAGTTCGACCCGGACCAGGGCGTCAAATTCATCTCGTACGCCGTGTGGTGGGTCCGCCAGGCGGTCCTCAAAGCCCTCGCCGAGCAGACCCGCAGCGTCCGCATCCCGTTGAATCAGAACTCACAGCTGATCCGCATGAGTCGCACCGAGACGTATCTCTCCCAGGAGCTTGGGCGCGAGCCCACCGACGACGAGATCGCGCTGGCTCTCGAAGACACGGTGGAAAACGTGCGGACGGCGCGGCGCATGACCGCGGCGGAGTTGTCGCTCGACGCGCCGGTGGACCGCAGCGACAAGGATGCGGCCACGCTGGGCGAGCGGTTCGCCGGTCAGGAAGGCGGCGAGATCGAGGAGAAGACCGACGGCAAGCTGATGCGCGAGTTCATCGACCGCATCTTCCAGAAGTATCTCACGCCCCGCGAGCGGAAGATCCTCTACCTCTATTACGGACTCGAAGAAGGTAGCGAAGCGATGACGCTCGAGAAGATCGGGGCGCTAATGGGCGTCACCCGCGAAAGAATCAGACAGATACGGGAGCGGGCGTTCGAAAAGCTCCGTGAGTCACCTGATGGAAGGGCGCTAAAGGGCTTCTGGAGGGCAGCATAAGCCGAAACGCCCAGACGCCCAGCGGGTGAGGGTGGGGAGTGGTCAGGTAGGCTTGCCTGACCACTTTTTGCTGTGCCCCGCTGGGCGTCTCGGCGTCTAGGCGTCTCCTTCCCCGTCCACATACTATTAGGCATGGCTCGCGAGCTCCCCATTTTCCCGCTCCCGATTGTCCTGTTTCCCGGCGCGTTGCAGCCGCTGCACATCTTCGAGCCCCGCTATCGCCAGCTGCTCCAGGATTGCCTCGCGGCCGACCGGCGCTTCGGGATCTCGTACCTGGCGCCGGAGCAGGCGGCGGGCGCGGGCGCCGTGCCCAGTCTGGGCGACGTCGGCTGCGTCGCCGTGATCCGCACGACCGATCCGCTACCGGACGGGCGGAGCAATATCCTCACGGCCGGTGAGCGCCGCTACGTGCTGCGTCGTTGGGTCGCGGGCGCGCGCCCGTATCGCGTCGCCGAGGTGGAACCGTTCGACGACGACCCGATCGACGTCGCGGAAGCGGGCACGCTGGCCGCCGACGTGCGTGATGGATTCACGCGTCTCGCGCGGGCGCTCGCCGTGCTCACGGAAATCAGACACGAGGAGATCGCGCTGGCCGCCGACCCTGCGCTGTTGTCGTTCCAAGTGGCCGCAGCGCTGGAGCTCGACGCGGACGCGAAACGGGCGCTCCAGGCGATCCGCAGCACGAGCGTGCGGCTGCGTCAGCTCGCGACCGCGCTCGGCCCCCTCGCCGCCGACGCGGAGCGCCGCGCCAGCGTGCGGCAGCGGGCCCAGGGTAACGGGCGCGGCGGCCGCCACGCCCAGATCGAGCCCGCGACATGAACGACCCGTCCCTGGTCGAAGGGCTCGCCGAGATCGTCGGCGCACAGCATGTCCGCACCGCGCTTCCGGAGCGGGTCACGTACGCGCGCGACGGGTTGCCCACGCATCGCCACGTGCCGGGGATCGTGGTACTCCCCGGCAGTCGGGACGAGGTAGTCGCCGTCGTCCGGCTCCTCGCCGCGCTGGGCGTGCCCGTGGTGCCGCGCGGTGCCGGCACCGGACTGTCGGGCGGCGCCCTGGCCGACGACGACGCGGTCCTCGTCGTGCTCACCCGGCTGAATCGGATCCTCAAGATCGACCCGAGGAATCGCTTGGCGATCGTCGAGCCCGGCGTGGTGAACGTGCGCCTCTCCGCCGCCGCAGCGCCGTACGGCCTGCAGTACACGCCCGATCCCTCGAGCCAGACCGCATGCACGATCGGCGGCAACGTCGCCGAGAACGCTGGGGGGCCGCATTGCCTCAAATACGGCGTGACGGCGAACCACGTATCGGCGCTGGAGGTGGTGCTGGCGGACGGGCAGCTGGTCGAGCTCGGGAGCGCGGGCGGCGAGCCGTGGGGGCCCGATTTGGTCGGCGTGTTCGTCGGGTCGGAGGGGAACTTCGGGATCGCCACCCGCATCGCCGTGCGCCTGCTCCCGGTGCCCCGCGCGGTGCGCACCCTGCTCGCCGATTTCGCCGCCCTGCGGACGGCCGGAGCGGCGGTGTCCGCGGTGATCGCGAGCGGCATCGTGCCGGCCGCGCTCGAGATGATGGATCAGTCCTGCATCCAGGCCGTCGAGGACTCCGTGTACGCCGCCGGGTACCCGCGCGACGCAGCGGCTGTGCTGCTCGTCGAGCTCGACGGCGCCCATGAAGCCGCGGTGGCGGCGGACGCCCAAACGATCGCGGAGCTGCTCCGCGCGCACGGCGCCCGTAGCGTGACCGGAGCAGCGGACGCCAAGCAGCGCGAACGGCTCTGGCTGGGCCGCAAGAAGGCCTTCGGGGCGATGGGCCGCCTTTCCCGCGATCTCGTGGTCCAGGACGCCGTCGTCCCCCGCTCCGCGCTCCCTGATGTGCTCGAATCGATCGCCCGGATCGCGACGACCTACGGGCTCACCGTCAGCAACGTCTTCCACGCCGGGGACGGCAACCTGCATCCCAATATCTCGTTCGACGGTCGCATCCCGGGTCTCACGGCGCGCGTCGAGGCGGCCAGCAGCGAGATGATGAGCGTCTGCATCGCCAGCGGCGGCACCATCACGGGTGAGCACGGCGTGGGGCTCGACAAGCTGCGCTACATGCCCCTGATCTTCAACGGCGACGCGCTCGCGGCGATGCGGGCGGTGCGGCGCGTGTTCGACCCCGGGGAGCGGATGAACCCGGGGAAGGTGGTTCCGATACACGCCTGCCGAGAGTGGGGGGGAACTCGGAACGCGGAACGCGGAACGCGGAACAGCCACGCAGATAGTGGTTCCGCGTTCCCACTTCCGCGTTCCGCGTTGTCCCGATGAGCCTCCTCGACCGGGTCCGCGCCCTGCTCGGCGACGATGCCGTGGACCAGGCGGCGACGCCCGACGGCGTGCCGCGCGTGGCTCCCGCCTCGCCCGATGCCGTCGCCCTGCTGCTCGGCACCGCCCGAGCCGAGGGGTGGCGGGTGCGGATCGAGGGCGCCGGCACGTGGCTCGCGTCCGACGCCCCCGCCGATCTCGCGCTCACCACGCGGCGGCTGGACAAGATCCCCGCCATCGAACCCCAGGACCTGTCCGCCACCGCCGAAGCGGGGATCGGATGCGATCTGCTCCGCCAGCAGCTCGCCGACCGAGGCACCTGGCTCGCGCTCGATCCACCCGGGCTCGCCGGCCGCACCCTGGGCTCGGTGGTCGCGACCGCGACCGCCGGCCCGTTGCGCCAGGGGTTCGGTCCGGTGCGTGACCACCTGCTCGGCGTCACCTTCGTCACGGGCGACGGGCGGCTCGTGCAGAGCGGCGGTCGGGTGATGAAGAACGTCGCGGGCTACGACCTCACCAAGCTCGAAGCCGGTGGGTTCGGCGCCTTCGGCGTGATCGTGCTCGTGCACCTCCGACTCCGCGCGCTGCCGCGCGCCGATCAGACGCTCGTGCTCGAAGGGTCGCGCGAAGAACTGACCCAGCTGGCGGAAGACATCGCGGCGGCCGGCATCCAGCCCGCCGCCCATGAGCTGCTCTCGCCGGCCCTGGCGCGGCGCGACCGCTGGACCTTGGCGCTGCGGTTCGCGGGGTCGGCGGCCCTGGTCTCGGCGGAGGAGGCCGGGCTGCGCGCCGCGACCCGCGGGCGGTTCAGCGCGCTGCGTGCCGACGAGGCCCATGCCCTGTGGATGCACGCCGCCGAGAGCTTCGCCACGCGACCCGTCACGTTCCGCATCGGCGGGCTCCCGGAATCGGGCGACGAGCTATTGGACCTGCTGCAGCATCAAGTGGGGGACGACTGGATCTCGGCCAGTCCCGCGATCGGCGCGATTCGGTGGGGAGGAGAAACCACGGCCGACCGGTTGCGGCGCCTGCGGCGGACCCTGGCGGGCCTGGAAGTCCCCCTCACGCTCGAGCGGGCGCCCTGGCCGCTCCGCGCCGCCGTGGGTCACTTCGGCGCCTATCGCGAAGGCGTGGGCCCCCTGGTTTCCGGCCTGCGGCGCACCTTCGATCCCGGCGACGCGTTCGTGGTGGCAGTCGAAGGAACGGAATGACGGATCGCGGAGGCTTCGCAGCGTTGGACAGCTGCGTGCACTGCGGTTTCTGTCTGCAGGCGTGCCCCACATTTCTCGCGACGGGTGACGAAGCGGACAGCCCGCGCGGCCGCATCGAGCTGATGCGCGCGCTCGAGGCGGGTGAGCTCGCGGTCGACGATCCCGACCTCACCCGGCACCTCGATCGCTGCCTCGGCTGTCGCGGGTGCGAGCCGGTGTGCCCCTCGGGGGTGGGGTACGGCCGTGGGCTCGAGGCGGCGCGCGCGCTCGTCACGGGGCGGCGCGGCGTGCCCGCGCTCCTGCGCACCGCGCTGACCGCGCTCACCGGCGCCGGCGTGTCGCGGGTCGTCTACACGCTGGCGCGCGTGCTGCGAGCGACGGGGATCCCGCGCCGGCTCGCGGGGTGGGGCCGCGTGCGGTTCGCCATGGGAATGCTCGGCGCGACCGCGCCCAAGGGCGCGGGAGGTTTGCGGAGGACGGTGGAGGTTGGTGGAGGTGGATCCCGGACCAACCTCCACCAACCTCCACCAACCTCCACAACCTCCCCCGTCCTGCTGTTCAGGGGCTGCGTGATGCAGGGCCTTTTTGCCCACGTCCACGACGCCACCATCCGCACGCTCCAGGTCAACGGCTACGCCGTGCGCGAGGTGGCAGCGCAGGTGTGCTGCGGTGCCCTGCACGCGCATGCCGGACTGCTGGAAGAAGCCCGCCGGCTCGCGCGCGACAATGTCACGGCGTTCGCCGGCGATGATCTGGTCGTGGTCAACAGCGCCGGGTGCGGGGCCATGCTCAAGGAGTACGGTCACCTCGTCGCCGAGACGGGAGCGCGATTCGCGGCGCGCGTGCGAGACGTCAGCGAGTTGCTCGCGGAGCGCGGACCGCGGCCCGGCGCGCCGCTCGACACGACGGTCGCGTACGACCCGCCCTGCCACCTGCTGCACGCCCAGCGGATCGCCGAGCCACCCGAGCGGCTCCTCGCCGCCATACCGGTGCTGCGCACGGTGCCCACGGCCGACGCCGCACAGTGCTGTGGCAGCGCCGGGCTGTTCACGCTCGTCGAGCCGGCGATGTCGCGGGCCGTGCTCGCGCCCAAGCTCGCCTCGCTCGCTCAAGCGCGACCCCAAGTGGTCGCCACCGGAAACCCGGGATGCCTCATGCAGCTTGGCGCCGGAGTTGCGGCGGCGGGACTCCCCGTGGCGGTGCGGCATCCGGTCGAGCTGCTCGATGAGTCGTATCGCGCGGCGGGCTATTATGCTTGAGGAATGACGGATCGCTCGACCGAAGCACCGCCGGTCGCTCGGGTAGAACCCGGCGAGGTCAGCGCGGCATTTCTCACGGCCTTGGACACGGGGGCCGTCGTGTGCCGCGCCGAGACGGGCGTCGTCGAGTTGACCGGCCCCGGGGCTGTGACCTGCGTCCAGGGACTGTTGACCAACGACATCGAGCTCCCGGGCGATGGCGCGTTCGTGTATGGCGCCCTGCTCACACCCAAAGGCATGATCGTGGTGGATGGTTGGGCCGCGCGGCTGGGCACGACGGTGAGCTACACCGTCCCCGCGGATGGGCGCGACCGGGCACTCGGGATCTTCATCCGTTCGGTTCCGCCACGCCTGGCGCGCGTGACCGATCGATCCGCGGACGTCGTGACCTGCCGGGTCGCCGGGCCGCGCGCTCTCGCGGTGGCGGCCGCGGCCGGGCTCACCGTCCCCGGCGCTCCCAGTCGTGCACACCGCGGAGCGGATGGTGTGGAGACGGCACGCCCCGCCCTAGGAGCCCCGTACGGACTCCAGGTCACCGCGCCCACCGGGGCAGCGGCGCTGCTCACGAGTCGGCTCGAAGCCGCGGGCGCCGTGGCGGCCGGGTCGGCGGCGCTCGAGCTGGTCCGGATCCTCGCCGGGTGGCCCCGCTTCGGCGCCGAGATCGACGACAAGACCATTCCGCAGGAAGTGCGCTACGACGAGATCGACGGCGTGTCCTACACCAAGGGATGTTATACCGGCCAGGAGACCGTCGCGCGGCTGCATTTCCGCGGGCACACCAACCGCCAGCTGCGCGGCTTGCTGTTCGACCCCGAACCTCCGGTGACTCCCGTCGGCGGCTGGAGCGCGGTGACCCACCTGGACCACGAGGTCGGGCGGGTCACGAGCCTCGCCTTCGTGGCGGACGCGGGGCTGCCCGGGGCCGGACGCTGGATCGGCCTCGCCGTGATCCGGCGGGAGGTGACGCCCGGCGCTATGGTGCGCGCGGCAGGGCGCGACGCCCGCGTGGTCGACCTCCCCTTCGCGTTCCCGACCGCCGCACCGGCATGAGCGTGCTCGTCACGGGTGCGAGCGGCCTCGTCGGCAGCCACGTGGTCGCGGCACTCGTCGCTCGCGGCGAGCGGGTACGCGCGCTGGTGCGACCCGGCGGTCGCGCCGCGGCACTCGGCCTCGGCGCGGAAGTGGTGATCGGCGATGTGACCGATCCAGCCGCATGGCGCGCGGCTGCGAGCGGCGTCCGCGCGATCGTGCACGCCGCCGCCATCGTACAACGGCGCGCGACTTGGGAGCAATACGTCGCCGTCAACGTGGACGCCACGCGGCTCGCGGTCGGCGCCGCACGGGCGGCGGGCGCACGCCTCGTGCACATTTCGTCCGTGGCGGTATACGGCGGCACGGCTGCGTACCCCGGCGTGCCGGAGCGGCGCGACGAGGACTACGCCTTCCAGCCGATTGCGGAGCACGATTATTACGGCCGTACCAAGCGCATGGCGGAGGACGTCTTGCGGATGGAGGCGCAGCGCGGCGACAGTGTCGCCGTCGCGCTGCGCCCCACGGTCATTTACGGTGAGCGCGACCGGATGTTCACGCCGCGTATCCTTGACGTGCTGCGCCGCCCGTTCGCGCCCCAGATCGGCAGCGGCACGAATCGACTGTCCTGCGTGTATGCCGGCAACGTGGCCGCGGCCGCCGTCGCGGCGCTCGACGCGCAGGTCCGAGGGTTTCGTGCCTACAACGTCACGAGCGACGGGGCACCCACCCTGTCGCAGCGCGAGTTCTTCAGCGCATTCGCAGGCGCGCTGGGCCGAAGGTATCGGCCGGTTCCGATCCCGCGACCGCTGGCGCGAATCGTGATCGGACTGTTCACTGCGCGGCGCCTCGCGCGCGCCGCGGTGTCGTTCCTCACCGGCGACAATCCCTACGTAGACGACCGCGCCCAGCGCGAGCTCGGGTGGCGCCCGCTCATCCCCGCGCCGCAGGCCATCGCGCGCACCGTGGCGTGGTTCCGGGAAAACGAAAAGCCCGGGTGATAAACCCGGGCATCGTCGTTGCGCGACGCCGGCCGCTTACCCCTTTTTGGCAGTCTTTTTCTTGGCAGCTGGCTTGGTCGCGGGAGCGGGGGCCGGAGCGGGAGCCGCCTTCTTGCTCGTATCGGCCATCATCATGTGCGTCGTGTCCGCCATCATCATGTGCGACGTGTCGGCCGCGGTCTGCGCGGGCTTCTGCTCGGCCTTTTGACATGCGCCCAACGCCGCGAGGGCGAGGACCACTGCGATGCGCTTCATGCGAGCTCCTGGATGGATAGTAGCTGTAGGGGGCGTCGGCGGGGGAAAACCTAGCGGCATGCCCAGTGGAGTCAAGACCGCACCGCGCGGCAGGGTGTATTAGGCCGGCATGACCGACCGCCGCAGCTTCGTCGCCTGGCTCGGCTCGCTGCCGTTGTTGCGTCACGGCCACGCGAGCCCCCTCGCGCCGGTGGCGATCGCGGCGATCCCGACAGCGCTGTACCAGCAGCCCGACGGCCGCAACAATCTCGTGCGCGTCACCGTGACGGGTCTCGACGCGCCCGCCGCGCGCGCCCGCGTGACCGACCGTCGTGGGACTCTCGTCGGCACCGCGGGATTGCTGCCGACCGACGCCGGGCTCGCCGGCGAGGTGTGGGTGCCGCTACCCGCCGCCGGCGCGGCCGAATACCAGATCGAGCTCGAGGTGGCGAAGCAGCGCGTGGCGCGTCGCCGCGTGCGGCTCACTCCGCCGCGTCGCTGGACGCTGTACTGGATCGCGTCGAGCCACACCGACGTTGGGTTCACCGACCCGCCGGAGCGATCGCTCGAGGTGCACCGCTCCAACCTGGACGCCGCCCTGGCCCGGCTGCCCGCCCACGCCGGGTTCCATTGGACCGCGGACTGCGCGCTGCAAGCCATCTCGTACGCCGAGACACGCCCCACGGCCGCGGGAGAGGCCTTGGTCCAGGCGCTGCGCGACGGCACGATCGGCCTCTCGGCGATGTTCGCGCACCTGTTGACTGGCCTGCTCGATCACGAAACGCTGGCGCGCGCCGTCTGGCCCGCGGGCCTGTTCGCCCGGGAGCGCGGGCTGGGCTATCTCGCGGCCATGATCGCCGACGTGCCGGGACAGGTCGTCACCTTCCCCACGATGTTGGTCGCGAGCGGCGTCCGCTATCTCGTAAGCGGCGTCAACGCCGAGCGCGCCCTGCCGCTGCTGTCTCCGGAGGACGCTACGCGCGCCCAGCTCGCGGGCGATTGGACCGTCTATCCCGCGCTCTCGTGGTGGGAAGGACCCGACGGCAGCCGGGTGCTGCACTGGCGGACCGACCAGTACAGTGACGCGTCACGCTTCGGCTTCGACGTCGACCCGGCCGAGATGGCGCGGCGGCTCTCCGACTGGCTGCTCTCACACCCGGTGCTGCTCGCGCGGAACTATCCGTACGAGGTGGCTCTGCTGTGGGGCGCCGCGGCCGCAAACGGCCGCATGGACGAAACCCTCGTCGCCAACGTGGAGGAGTTCAACCGGCGCTACGCCTATCCTCGACTGATCGCCGCCCGCCCCGAGGATTTTTTTCGCGACGTCGAGCGGCGCTGGGGCTCCAAGGTCCCCGTGCGGCGCGGCGAGAGTGGGTGTTACCGTGAGGACGGTGCGCTCTCGACCGCGGCGGAGCTCGCGCGGTTCCGCGCGGCGCAGCTCGCGGCACGGGCGGCGGAGCTCATGGCGCTGTGGGATGAGCGGGTGGAGCCGCAGGATGGCGGCAGCGCGTCGCGGATCGCACAACGCACCGCGGACCGGCGGCGGGCGTGGCGGCACCTGTTGTTGTTCGGCGAGCACACCTGGGGGGCCGACGCTCCGGCGGCAGAGGCGCCGTGGGAGCAGAAGCGACGCATGCTCGACCAGGCTGCGACGGCAACGCGCGCGCAAGTCGCGACGGCCTTGCTGCGTATCGGGCTCAGCACCGCCGCTGGTCCGGGGCGCATCGTCTTCAACGCCTCGAGCTGGGCTCGCACGGACGTGGTGCGCATACCGGGCGGTGCAGCGCGGCGGCTCTCCTCCAGGGGCCACGATTTGCCCGCCGTCGATCTGCCAGACGGCTCGGCGCTGGTGCTCGTGCGCGACGTTCCGGCGTTGGGCTATGTGGCGCTCACGGAAGCCGAGCGACCGGCCAACCCATCCCGCGACGACGGGGCGGCGCTCGAGGCGCAGGCGGGCTCGTTCCACGTCGTGCTCGACCCGGCGAGCGGCGCCATCCGGTCGCTCACCACGGGCGACGGCACAGAGCGCGTGCGACCGGCCGATTGGGGAGGGCTGAACCAGCTGCTCTACGTCCAGGGCGGCATGCATAGCGCCGTGTGGACCGGCCGCGCGCGCGACGAGCTACGCGCGGCCGCCGATCTCACCGTGA
>DATEGE010000005.1:0-79594 GCA_035280265.1 Gemmatimonadales bacterium
CTTCCCACACGCTCACGGTGGCGTTCCGACCCTCCCGGAACGCGAGCAGCCGAGATCCGCGGTGCTCGAGGAAGGCCTGGCGCCGCGCGGCGTCCATCGGCTCGCGGGCGTAGATGGTCGGACCCAGGTCGATCAGCGCCGTGGTCCACCCCGGCCCGCCAATCGCGACCGCCAGCGTCAGGCTGGCGAGCGACCCGGCCGTGAGCACGCGGACACGCAGGGCGCGGTGCTCGGGCGAGCCTTCCGGGACGCCGCGAGCGGCGAGTGCCGCGAGCGCCAATGCGGCCGCGGCGTTGATCACGAGGCCGAGCCGGAGCGTCGCTTCCGTGCCGAGCACCGCCACCAGAACGAACCCGGTGAACACCGCGCCAGCGATGCTGCCGAGCGTATTGAAGGCGTAAGCTCGTCCGACGTCGGAGGCACGCGCGGCGTCCCGGCGAGCGGCGAGATCTGTAAGGAGTGGAAAGGTGAGACCCATCCCGAGCGCCGGGATCAGCACGACCGCAGCGACGGCAACACCTAAGAGAACGAGGCGGGTCAGCGCGCCGAACTCGGGGTGTCCAAAGACTGCGATGACGTAACGCGGTAGCGCAGCGAAGAACACCAAGAGCAGAGCGGCACCGGCACCGGTGATCCCTTGAGCGACGCCGGCGTCGGCGGCGCTGGCGGGCCCGACGGCGCGCCGACAAGCGACGAAGGCGCTCCCCAGTCCGATGCCGAGCAGGAACATCAGCAGCACCAACGTGAACGCATACGTCGAGCCCCCGACCACCATGACCAGGACCCTGGTCCAGGCGATCTCGTCGAGGAGTGACGCGAAGGCAGTGAGCCCGAGCAACGCCAGGGCGACGCGACCTACCAGAGGGGATGGCGAACCCGCGAGAACCCCGGAACCCCCGGGCTGGGGCTCGGGGTCAGCAAGAGGATCGGCGACGGAACCCGGTAGGCGGAGTGCGACGACGCCGATTCCCAGGTTCACGGCCGCGGTCCCCCAGAGACTGGCGCGAATGCCGACGAACTCGATGAGGAAGAACCCCGCCAGGGCGGTCCCCAGCACCGCGCCGAGGCTATTGAGCCCGTACAGCAGCGCGAGCGACCGCTGCAGCGCGCTGCGGTCCGCGCCCATGAACGCGCGGGTGAGCACTGGAAGCGTGCCGCCCATGAGAGTCGTGGGTACGAGCAGCACCAACGCGGCGAGCCCGAACCGTAATGCCACACTGGGCGCGCCGCCGAGCCCGAGCGCTCCGACGAGGCCGATGTAGAGGCGGTGCGCCAGCCCGAGTACCGCCGGCGAGATCAACCCGAAGGCGCCGATCGCGATCTCGAGGACGCCGTAGAGGGTGGCGGGCCGCGGATGCCGATCCGCCTTCCGGCCGAACAGCCACGCGCCCAGGCCCAGACCGCCCATGTACGCGGCCACGACGGTCGCGACCGACTGAATCGTGGAGCCGAACGCCTGGTACAGGACCCGGACCCAGAGGAGCTCGTAGACGAGCCCGGTTACACCTGACAAAAAGAAGAGCAGAGCGTACGCGCGGGCGGCGCTAGAACGCATGCAGGTCGCGCATCGCCTGCGAGAGATCCTCCACTTGTGGCAGTATGAAATCCTCGAGCCTGGGGGCGTAGCCGACGAACGTATCAGTCGACGCCACGCGCTTCACCGGCGCATCCAACCACGGGAAGCACGCGTCGGCGACGCGGGCCGCGATCTCGGCGCCGTATCCCCACGACAGGGCGTCTTCGTAGGCGACCAGCACCTTGTTCGTCTTCGTCACCGACGCCGCGATGGTCTCCCAGTCCACCGGGGACAGACAGCGCAGGTCGATGATCTCCACGCTCACGCCATCGCGCTCCTCGAGCTCCTTCGCCGCGAGCAACGCACGCTGCACTACGGCTCCGTAGGTGACGACCGTGAGATGCCGCCCCTCGCGCACGATCTTCGCCTTGCCGAACGGGATCATGAAGTTCGGCCCTGGGTTCGGCGCCTTGTTGTAGGTCTGACGGTAGAGGTGCTTGTGCTCGAGGAAGAGCACCGGGTCATCGCACCGGATCGCGGTCCGCAGCAGACCATTGGCGTCGAGCGCCGTGCTGGGACAGACCACCCGCAACCCAGGGATGGCCGTGAACACCACGGCGCCGGTCTGGGAATGGTAGATCGAGCCGCCCTTCAGGTAACCGCCGTAGGTCACGCGCACTACGACTGGCGCGCTGAAGGCGTTACTCGAGCGCCACCGCAGGGTGGCCAGCTCGTTGCGGAGCTGGTGATACGCCGGCCAAATGTAATCGAAGAATTGAATCTCGACCACGGGCTTCAGCCCGCGGGTCGCGAGCCCGACCGCGCGGCCAACGATGTTCGCTTCGGCGAGCGGCGAGTTGTACACCCGATCACTCCCGAACTGGCGTTGCAGCCCCCAGGTGACCTTGAAGACGCCGCCCTTTCCCTTCACCTGTTCCAGGTACTGCTGCCGGCTGACATCCGCCACATCCTCCCCGAACACGACGATGCGGGGATCGCGCGCCATTTCGTCCTTCAGGCACGCGTTCAGCAGGTCGACCATCGTGGTCGGGTCGCCACCGAACTGGGGATCGTCCTCGGTGTCGAATTGCTCGGACGTGGGGTCGACGTCGGGCGAGTAGACGTAGAGCAGCGCACTCTCGGGCGGAGGCTGAGGCGACGCCAGCGCCATGTCGGTGGCGAGGCTCACTTCCTCGTCCACCTCGCGCTTCAGGGCCTCGAGCTCTGCCTCGGTCGCGACGCCGTCGGACACCAGCTTCTTGGGGAACCGCAAGAGGCAGTCGTGACGCGCCTCCTCCTCCCGCTCCCTGGGCGGCTTGTAGAGCACTTCATCGTCGGACAGCGAGTGCGAGTACGGCCGGGTCACGTGCGCATGCACGAGGGCGGGACCCTTGCGCTGCCGCACGTATTCCGAGGCGCGCAGCAGCGCGTCGTACGACGCGACCGGGTCGCAGCCGTCCACTTCCTCGACGAGGAGGCCCGGGAAGTTTCGGACGAGCTTCGACACCGAACCACCCGCCGTCTGAACCTCGACGGGGACCGAGATCGCGTAGCCGTTGTCCTCGATGAGGAAGAGGATCGGGAGCTTCAGGTTGCTGGCACTGTTCATCGCCTCCCAGAACTCTCCCTCGCTCGTGGTGCCATCCCCGGCGGAGACGTACACGAGCTCGTCGCCCTTGATCGGCTTGTCGGTGATAGCGTCGTTGCGGTCGTAGCGGAGCCATGCCTCCGCCGCGCCAACAGCCTGGAGCAGCTGGGTGCCGGTGGGACTCGATTGGCTGACGATGTTGAGCGCGCGGTTGCCCCAGTGCGAAGGCATCTGGCGACCGCCCGAGTTGGGATCTTCCGCCGCGCCCACGGCCGAGAGCAGCATCTCGGTGGGCGTCATCCCGAGCGAGAGGCAGAGGGCGCGGTCCCGATAGTAGGGATAGAACCAATCATACGAGGGGCGGAGGACCTTCCCGGCGGCGACGAGGACGGCCTCGTGCCCGGCGCCCGAGATCTGGAAGAAGATCCTGTTCTGCCGCTTGAGCTGGATTTCCTTGTCGTCGATGCGCCGCGAGAGCAGCATCAGACGGTACATGTCGACCAGGTCCGCCTTGGATAGCGTCTTGGCGGCCCGGGTCCGGAGCGGCATGCGCGTCGCCATGGCACAAAGATAGCCAACTCCCATATTCCCTTCCATGAACGAAGCGGCGAAGATGGTCCTGAAGCAGTTTCCCTACGGTCTGTACGCGGTGACGGTGAAGCACGAAGGAGAAGAGCACGCCATGACGGCGTCGTGGGTCACGCAGACGTCGATCGACCCGCCGATGGTGGCCGTCGCGGTGGAGAACACGTCGAGGACCGTCGAAATGACGCGGGACGCGCGGCATTTCGCCGTCAACCTCCTGCAGGAAGGCCAGCGTGAGCTCGCGGGGAAATTGGGCCGGGGGCGGGCGGAAACGCCAAGCAAGCTCAAGGGAATCAGGACCAAGCCGGCGCCCGCGTCGGGTGCACCGGTGCTCCCCGAAGCGCTAGGCTGGCTGGACTGTCGAGTGGTGGTGACACTGCCGAGCGGTGACCACACACTCATCCTGGGTGAAGTGATCGCCGCTGGTGTAGAGCACGCCGGAGCCAAGCCTCTCACGTTGGAGATGGCAGGGCTTCAGTACCCCGGCTAGCGGCGATAGACGACTTTCCCACCTACGATCGTAAGCTGCACCCGCACCCGGTCGAGTGAATCGGGCGGCACTGCGAAGAGATTGCGGTCGAGCACCACGACATCCGCCTCGTGGCCGGTGGCGAGCGTGCCACGGCTCGCTTCATCGAACGTCGCGTAAGCGTTCCCGGCCGTATACGCTCGCAGGGCCTCCTCCACCGAGATCTTCTGCTCCGGCACCCAGCCGTCGGGGTTCTTCCCGTCCAACGTGCGGCGCGTGACCGCCGCGTACACGCCGAGAATCGGGTCGAGCGGCGCGACCGTCCAGTCCGACCCGAACGCGAGCTTGGCGCCGGTGTCGAGCAGGGTGCGGAAGGCGTATGTCGTCTTTATGCGCGTCGGCCCGATGCGCCGCTCCACCCAGCGGCCATCGTCGATCGCGTGATACGGCTGCATCGATGCGATCACGCCGAGCTTCCCGAACAGGGGGACGTCCTGGGGTCGCAAGTGCTGAGCGTGTTCGACCCGGAACCGACGATCGCGCGGTCCGTGTGCCCGCGCAACGCTGTCGTAGATGGAGAGGAGGATGGCGTTGGCGCGGTCGCCGATCGCGTGGACCGCCACCTGCAGTCGTACCGAGTCCGCGGCGCCGATCCAGCGGCGCATGTCCGCCTCGGGATGCTGCAACAGCCCGAAATAGCCCGCCGAATCGCTGTAGGCATCGGAGAAATACGCTGTGCGTGATCCTGCGGAGCCGTCCATGAAACCCTTCAGGCCGCCGATCTTGACCCAGTCGTCGCCCTGCCCGGACCGGGCGACCGTGTCCGCCACGGCGTGCCATGATTCGAGAGGGAGATAGACGGCGACGCGTATGGCAAGGCGCCCCGCGCGCTCGAGGCGGCGGTAGCTCGCGAGGTCCGCCCAGGACGCGGACATGTGCGCGGTGCCGGTGACGCCCAGCGAAGCGGCGGTCGCGAGCGCGCGGACGAGCGCAGAATCGCGCTGCTCCGGGGACGGGTCCGGTATCGCCCGGCCGATCACGTCGAGCGCCCGATCTTTGAAGATTCCGGTTGGCTCGCCAGTTTTCGCATCGCGCAGGATTTCTCCTCCCGAAGGCGTGGGCGTCTCCCGCGTGACGCCCGCGGCCTTGAGCGCCAGGGCGTTGGCGAGCGCTTCGTGGCCGTCCAGGCGATTCACGAATACGGGGTTGTTGCGCGTGACCGAATCGATCCACTCGTGATGCGGCAGCGGCTGGCCGGGCCACAGCGTGTGGTCCCAGTCACCACCAAGGATCCAGTCGCCGGGCTTGAGCGTGGCCGCGAACGCCTTCAGGCGTCGGATGAACTCGGCGGGCGTGGCGCTGGTCCGGAGATCGACCGAGGCGAGCTGGAAGCCGCCGTCCACGAAGTGCGTGTGGCCGTCGGTGAATCCAGGCATCACGAGTCCGCCGTGCGCCTGGATGGTCACGGTTCGCGACCCGACGTAGCGAGCCAGCGTCGTCTCATCATCGACCGCGAGGATCTTGCCGCGCGCCAGCGCCACGGCTCCCAGGCGGGGCGCCCCGCTCGAGAGGCCCGTCCACACCACTCCGCCCGAGACGATGATGTCGGCCTTCGGTGCACAGCCGACGATCAGGCAGAGAACTCCCAGACACAGACACCGGGCCATTCGATCCTCTCAGCGAAGCTTGGTAATGCGATGGATGGTTTCGAGCGCCGTCACCGGATCGGTGGCAGTGGCCTTGCCCGACATCGGTCCGGTGGCTGCCGGCCACGAGGCGACGGCATCGCGGATGTCGAGCAGCACCTCGAGTAACAACTGCTCGCGCTGATAGGCGGCGTCGAGGTCCGCCATACGCGCCTGGTCGTTCGCTACCTTGGCGCGCTGGTAGGCCTCTCGGTAGATGGCTTCGAGATTTGCGAAGATGCGGTCGCGGGGACGGGGCATGGAGAGAAAATATAGAGGCGACGGATGAGAATGCGACTGATGATAAGGCGACGACGATGAGCGACGGATGAAGGGCGCGACGGACGAAGCGGCGATGATGGCAATGCGTGCAATTCGGGTGCGACCGGCGACGAAACGATAAAGGTTGCCAATAACGGCCCCGTTAGGTTGCCAAATGGTCAAGTGCGAACGGCTACATGCCTGGCGCATGGCCCACGAGTTCGCCAAAGCGGTATATCGCGTCTACCCAAGCGTTTCCGAAGAGCGAGCTGTACGGGATCGTCTCACAGATGCGGCGGGCTTCGCTCTCCGTTCCCACTAACATTGTCGAGGGCACAGCCAAGCGGGGGCCGGGTGAGTGCCGCCGCTTCCTCGATACCGCCTGGGGCTCGCTTGCAGAGATGTGGTACGTGCTTCTGTTCCGCGCGGAGATGGAACTCCTAACGCCGGAGCAGCGACGGGACCTAGAGCGACTTCGCTCCAGAACTGCCAAGCTGTTGTGGGGTCTGTACCGAACGGTGGCAGCGCGCGCTAGGAGCTCGTAGCTGCCGAGCGCCTTACCATCCCTCGCCTTGTCATCCCCCGCCTCGTCATCCCCCGCCTCATCATCCCTCGCCTCATCATCCGTCGCCTTCTACCCTCCGCAGCACCAGCCCGCTGGGCACCTTCGGGACGAAGTACGTCGACTTGGGCGGCATCACGTCGCCCGCGTCCGCCACCGCGAACACCTCCGCGACTTTGGTGGGATTGAGGAGCACGGCGGCCGCCGCCCGGCCGCCCCGCACCGCGTCGAACGCCGCTCGGGGATCGGGGGTGTAGGCGAGCGATGGCGTGGCGGGCCCCGCCCCGAGGATGTGCTGCACGACCAGCGCCTCGATGCGCGCCACGTCGAGCGCGCGAACCGCCGCGCTGCGACCCAGCTCCGGCACCGCGTCGAGCGACACCGTTGGCTTGAGCACCAGCGTGACATCGTACGCGTCGGGGAACGCGACGATGCACGCCGTGCGCTCGCGCCCTAGCTCGGCCAGACGCTCGACGCGATCCATGCACGGTGCCACGCGGCCGACGTCGAACCACTCACGCCATGCCGCGACGAGCTTGGTTGGGTCGCGGCCCGCCCCGAACACGATCCGATGCGTGGGAAGGATGGTCAGGCCAGGATCTCCCGCCGGGACGATGAACGCGAGCACGCGGTCGGCCGCGGGATGCTCCTGGGCATACGCCACCGCAGTCTCGTAGCGGTGATGGCCGTCGGCGATGTACAGCTGGTCCCGGCCGGCCAGCCGGGCCAGCTCGACCGCTGGCTCGCCGGAGACTGCCCACTGGCGGATGCCGACGCCGTCGAACTCGGCACGCGCAGCGGGCACCGCGGACGCCTGCCGCACCAGGGCGCGCGCCAGCGCACCATCGCCATCGGGGGCGAGCAGGAAGATGGATTCGAGGTTCGCGCCCGTGGCGCGCAGCAACGCCAGCCGATCGGCCTTGGGAGCGGCGTGCGTCCGTTCGTGCGGCCGTACGCGCCGCGACGAAAATGGCTCCGCCCGTAGGGCCGCCAGCATGCCGAGGCGCGTGCGCCGCTCGCCGGTGGGGAGCTGATAGTCTTGCGCCACCACGTATACCGACTCTCCGGGATCGCGCCGCAACACGCCCGCGGCTCGCCACGCCGCGAGTAGAGCGGCGGCATGGGCGTAGCGATCCTCGTTGGCTCCCCCCCTCCCCCTCGGTGGCGCTTCCGGCAACATCAGATTCACGATATTGTGGGGATCACGCGCTGCGAGTCGCGCACGGTCCTCCGGGGAAACGACGTCGTACGGAGGAGCGATGAGCGCGCTCAGGCGATCCGTCGCGGCATACCGCTCGCCCTGAAACGGTGCCACCAGGGGCGGCATCTCGGCGTTCACGTTGGCTTGGAGCCTCCCGTGCCTCTGCGCGAAGCCCAGCAGACGGTCGATCGCTGGATCGGCCAATATAGAGAAGGGTATTTCCCGCCGCTCACGAACCTCGCACGGCTCACGGAGGAGGTCGGTGAGCTGGCGCGCGAGCTGAACCACAGGTTCGGCGAAAAGACCAAGAAGCCGGAGGAAGCGGAAGGCTCCGTAGCCATGGAACTCGCCGACATCCTGTTCGTGGTCATCTGCCTCGCGAACTCACAGGGGATCGACCTCGATCGGGCGTTCGCCGACATGATGCAGAAGGTCACGTCCCGCGACGCCGATCGCTGGACCAGGAAGGCACGCTGACCTCGTCGTAGAGGCGCTGGTAGGATACGAGACGGTCGGGATCGAACGCACCCTGCGCCGCCGCTTGGCGCAACGCGCACTCGGGCTCCGCCAGATGCCGGCAGTTGTCGAACCGGCACTGATCGAGAAAGCGCCGGAACTCCGGAAAACACACCGCCAGGAGCTCGGGGTCGATGCCCCACGTGCCCACCTCGCGCAGGCCCGGCGTGTCCACCACGTAGCCGCCTGTCACGAGCGGCACGAGCAACGCCGCTCGCGTCGTGTGCTTGCCTGTGTCCCATTTCGCGCTGATCTCCCCGATCCCGAGTTGCAGCCCCGGGTCGAGGGCGTTCAAGAGGCTCGATTTGCCGACCCCCGATGCGCCCGCGAGCACCGAGGCGCGGCCACGCAGCAGGTCGCGGAGTGCCACCAACCCTTCCGGCTGCCGCACCGACGTGGCGAGCACCTGGTAACCGGCGGGGCCATAACGGCCCAGCAGCGCAGCGAGCGCGCTGCGGTCGAGGTCGAGGTCGATCTTGTTGAGGACCACGACCGCGGGGATGCGGTTCGCCGCCGCGATGACCAGGAACCGGTCCAGCATGCGGGGATTCAGGTCGGGACTTCGGGCCGACCCCACCACGACGACCTGATCGACGTTCGCGGCGATCGGCTGCGCGCGTGGGCGCGCGCCTGCGGCGCGACGCGCGAGCAGGCTGGCACGACGTCGTAGGCCGGAGATGGTGGCGTGTCCGTCGGCGTGCAGCTCCAGCTCCACGACGTCTCCGGCCACCACGCGGTCATCGTCCCGTTGCTTCAGCCTGCCACGCAGCACAGCCGTCACCGTCCCCGTGTCGGTGTGGACGCGATAGGTCGCGCCGGTCCGCGCCAGCACGACTCCCGTGGTCACCCGCTGCCCTCCTTCACCGGGCGCGCCGCGGCGCGTTCGATGCAGCCGTCGAGGTGCAACTTCACCTCGGCGAGCGTCAAGGCCAGGAGCGGCGCCAGGGCCTCGGCGGGGGTTGCGCCCCATCCCAGGTAATCTGTCTCGAGGTGACCGACCGGGCGGTCGCCGGCACTGGACCAGCGGATGAACAGCAGGGCGGCGCCGTAGCGCCCGCGCGCGTCCGGGGCGTCGTCCACGAACGTTCCGACGGAGTAGGACTGGCCGTCACTCCCGGCGAACGCCGGCGCGCGCTCGTGCACCCGTTGGTAGCCGCCGAGCGTCCCGTCGGTCAACTCCGCCGTAGTGACTCCCGCAGCACATTGCCGAGCAGAAAGGCGACGTTGGCGGGTCGCTCCGCCAGCCGCCGCATCAGGTAGGGATACCATTGGGTGCCGAAGGGAACGTAGACGCGCACGTTGTAGCCGTCGCGGCGCAGGGCGAGCTGGAGATCGCGCCGCACGCCGTACAACATTTGAAACTCGAAGCGCGCGGGTTGGATGCCTTTGTCGCGCGCGAATGCCTTGGCGTGGGCGATGATGCGCGCGTCGTGCGTCGCGATCGCCGGGTATTGGCCCTTGAGCATGAGCCGCTCCATGCACCGCACGTAAGTGAGATCGACGTCTCGCTTGTCCGGGAAGGCGATCGCGGCGGGCTCCTGGTACGCGCCCTTGCAGAGTCGGACCCGCGCGCCCAATGCGATCATCTGGTCCACGTCCGGCTCGGTGCGCCTGAGATACGACTGGAGCACCACGCCGACGTTGTTGCCAAACTCGGGATACAAGCTGCGCTTGAAGAGCTGCAGCGTCCGCTCGGTATACGTGGACTGCTCCATATCGATCCGCACGAACGATCCGTGCGTCGTCGCCCGGCCGACGATGGCGCGCAGGTTGTCGACGCACAGACGCTCCTCGATATCGAGGCCCATCTGCGTGAGCTTGACCGACACGTTGGCGTCGGCGCCGAAGGGCGCGATCCGATCCAACGTTTCGAGATACGCGTCGCGCGCGGCGTGCGCCTCCGCCGCGGTGCGCACCGACTCGCCGAGCAGATCGAGGCTGGCGTTGAGCCCGGCGGCGTGCAAGTCGCGGAGCGCCGCCACTCCCGCCTCCACGGTCTCCCCCGCCACGAAGCGCGCGGCGAAACGGCGAGCGAGCCCGTTGCCGCGGATGAATCGAAAGATTCGGGGCTGCTCGCTGAGCCACAACAGACCGGTGCGGAGCAAATGGGGGTAGGGGTTGGGGCGCAGGAGCTAGGGGTAGAACTTCGCGTCGCGTCGCGCCTGGTCGCGCAATGCGTCGCTCGGGGCGAAGCGGGCACCGTAGCGCTCGGCGAGTCGCTCGAGCTCGCCGACGATGCGAGGGGCGCCGAGGTCGTCGGCGTGGCGAAGGGGACCGCCTCGGAACGGGGGGAATCCGAAGCCAAAGATGGCACCGACATCGCCGTCGCGGGGTGACCGCACGATGCCCTCGCATACGGCGCGGACCGCCTCGTTCAGCATCACGAGCACCAAGCGCTGGATGATCTCCGCCGGGCGCGGGCCGCCGTTCGGGTGGGTGCCGATCAGCTCGTACACGGCCGGATCGACGCCTCCCTTCTTGCCTCCCGAGTACTTGTAGAACCCCTTCCCTGCCTTGCGTCCCAACCGCCCGCTCTTCACCATCCCGGCGAATTCGGCGACGGGCGCGAAGCGCTCGCCGAACGCCTGGTGCATCACGCCCACCACCTTCTCCCCGACGTCCATCCCCACCTCGTCCAGCAGCGTGATCGGACCGACGGGGAACCCGAATTCCACCATCAAGCGATCGATCTCCTCGATCGCGACACCCTCGAGGAGCAGGTGGCCCGCCTCGTTCATGTAGGGGGTGAGAATCCGGTTGATCCAGAAGCCCGGGCTGTCGCGCACCACGATGGCGGTCTTACCCATCCGGCGCCCGAAGGCGACGGCGGTGCTCACAACGGCCGGGGCGGTGCGCTCGGATGGGATCACTTCGAGCAGCGGCATGCGGGCCACCGGTGAGAAGAAGTGCATGCCGATCACCTGCTCCGGACGATCGGCGGCCTCGGCGATGCGGTGAATCGGAATGGTCGACGTGTTCGACGCGAACACCGCATCGTCCGCGCTCGCGGCCTCGACTTCGCGCAGCACCTGCTGCTTCACCTGCAGGTCCTCGAACACGGCTTCGATCACGAGCTCGGCGCGCCCGAAGCCGGTGTAGCCGTCACCGCCCGAGAGGAGGGCGACGAGGCGGGCGTGCTCATATTTCGTGATGCGTCGCCGCTTGAGGCGGTCGTCGAGGATCTCCCGCGCCGTGGCGAGCCCTTTCGCGACGCGCGGGAGGTCCGCGTCCTTCATGCGGACGTCCACCCCCGCCTGTGCGATCGCGGTGCCGGCAATCCCCGACCCCATGAATCCGGCGCCCACGACCCCGAGCCGATGCACGACGACGGGCGCGGGCGGGTTGGGGAACCCGAAATCCTTCTTGAGCGCGGTGGTCGCGAAGAAGATCTGCACCAGCTTGCGCGACACGTCAGTGACGGCCAGCTGTCCGAACAACTGCGCCTCGCGCTTCAACCCTTCGGTCATCCCGTGCTTCAGGCCATGCTCGACCGCCTCGAGCGCGGCGGGCGGCGCGGGGTAGTTGCCGCGCGTCTGCTCGAGCACGCGCTTCCTCGCCGCCCGAAACACCAGCCGCCGGCCGAGCGGGTTGCCGTCGAGCAGCCATCCGGTGAAGCCGCCGGGTCGCTTGCGCCGGGGACGCCAGCCGCCGGCCATGCGCTGCGCTGCGGCGATGGTGATGTCTTTGAGGATGGCGGGGTGCACCAGCTCGTCCACGATGCCGAGTCGGAACACCTTCTCCGCCCGCTCCACCTTGCCCGCCAGGATGATATCGAGCGCCGCCCGCACGCCGATGAGCCGGGGAAGGCGCTGGCAGCCGCCCGCGCCCGGCAAGATGCCGAGCTGGACCTCGGGCAGCCCCAGCTGGGTCTTGGCGTGGTTGGACGCGACCCGGTAACGGCAGGCGAGCGCGAACTCGAGCCCGCCGCCGAGACACGCGCCGTGTATCCCAACGGCGACCGGCTTGGGGAAGCGCGCCACGCGGTCGAGCAACTCCTGGCCTTCGGCGGAGAGCCGCTCCGCCTCGGCGGCGGTGGTGAGCTTGACGAACTCCTCGATGTCCGCGCCCGCGATGAAGCTGTCGGGCTTTCCCGAGAAGAACGCCACGGCTCGCACGGCGGGGTCACGCTCCAACGCCTCGAATGTCGCGAGCACGTCCTGCTTGACGGCGGCGGAGATCTTGTTGACCGGCTCGCCCTGGAGATCGAACGTGACGACGGCGATGCCCGGCTCGGCGAGCTCCCACGTGAGCGCGATCAACGGCGCTCCAGCACCATGGCGAGGCCCATCCCACCCTGCGCGCAAATCGACACCAGGCCGAACTGCACGTCGCGGCGGACCATCTCGTTGGCGAGCGTGGTCACCAGGCGAGCGCCGGTGGCGCCGAACGGGTGACCAATAGCGATGGATCCGCCCATCACATTGATCTTCGCTTCGTCGATCTCCCAGCCCTTCGCCGCCCATCCTTGCAGGTTCGACAGCACCTGGGCTGCGAACGCCTCGTGGATCTCGATCAGGCCGAGGTCCCGCCATTCGAGCCCGGCGCGCTCGAGCGCCTTGGGGACGGCGAAGATGGGCGCCTGGAGGAGCTGCCACCCGGGGTCAACCGCGGCCACGGCATACGAGCGGACGAACGCGAGGGGTGAATACCCGAGGGCACGCGCGGCGGGCTCGCTCATGAGCAGGACCGCGGCGGCTCCGTCTGTGAGTGGCGACGAGTTCGCCGCAGTCACGCTCCCGTAGCGACGATCGAACACCGGCTTGAGCTTGGCCATCTGCGCGAGCGAGGTATCGCGCCGGATGCCGTTGTCCTGGGTGAGCACCGGATCCGACGTGTGCGGGGGAAACCAGGGCACGATCTCGGCCGTGATGCGACCGTCCTCGGTTCCGCGAGCGGCGAATACGTGGCTGCGGAGCGCCCAACGGTCCTGCGCTTCACGCGTGATGTGGTTCTCCTTGGCCATCTTCTCCGCCGACTGCCCCATCGACTCGCCGGTCGACGGCTCGGCAATGGCGGGGGACACCGGCACGAGATCGCGCGGCCTGATGCGGCTGAAGGTCTTGAGCCGGGCGCCGAGCGACTTGGCCTTGCTCGCCTCGACCAGGATGTCGGCGAGGCGCCGGGAGGCGAGAATCGGAATGTCGGACAGCGACTCGACGCCACCGGCGAGGATGACCTCGGCTCCACCGAGCACGATCTCGTCGTGGGCATTGGCAACGGCCTGCCCCGAGGACGCGCACGCGCGGTTCAGCGAGTAGGCGGGGATCTCTTTGGGAAACTGCGGCAGGAGGCTGACTTCGCGGGCGACGTTCGGCACGAGGGCCGACGAGACGACCTGACCGAAGATCACGGCGTTGACGGCAGCGCCGTCCAGGTTCGCCCGCTCAAGCAGCTCACGCGCTACGAATCGCGCCAAGTCCACGGCGCGGGCGTCCTTGAGCGCCGTCCCGGCCCGGCAGAACGGCGTGCGGCAGCCGGCCACGACTGCAACGCGCCGCCCATTCCCACCCGGCATTACATTCCCCTCCCGTCAGTCAAGCTCGAAACCTACTACGAGGCTGGCCGTCGGGCCAAGCCGGAGAACGCCGACGAGCGACACGCCCTTTTCGCATCGCACGCGCGCCGAGGCGCTCGAGTCGATGTCGGCCGAGCCGGTAGACCTGCTCGTCATCGGGGGCGGGATCACCGGCGCCGGCATCGCGCGCGAGGCGGCCCTTCGCGGCTTTCGCACCGCGGTGGTCGACCAGGGCGATCTCGCCCGCGGCACGTCGTCGGTCTCCTCGCGACTCATCCATGGTGGGATCCGCTACCTCGAGCAGGGCGACTTGCGGCTCGTGCTCGAGGCGAGCCGCGAGCGGCGCGTCTTGCTCCGCATCGCACCGCACCTCGTTCATCCGTTGCCGTTCGTGTTTCCGGTGTACCGCGGCGCGCGCGTGCCGGCGTGGAAGGTCCGAGCCGGCATGTGGCTGTACGACCTGCTCGCCGCATTTCGCAACGTGAAGACGCACCGCTGGCTGAGCGCGAAAGCCACGCGACGCCTCGAGCCCGCGTTGCGCGAGAAGGAGCTGCAAGGCTCGGCGCTGTACTACGACGCCCAGACCGACGACGCACGCCTCGTCATCGCGACCATGCGGAGTGCCGCGCGGGCCGGCGCGCTGGTGGCGACTTATGCGGAAGTCACGGCACTCCTCAAGCCGGACGGCCTCACCCGCGGGGCGACACTGCGGGACATGCTGACGGGCCGACACCACACCGTCCGCGCGCTCGTGGTCGTCAACGCCACAGGACCGTGGGTGGACCAGATGCGTCGGCTCGACGAACCCGGGGCGCCACCGCTGCTGCGGCTCACCAAGGGGGCCCACATCGCCGTGGCGCGCCAGCGAGTGGGGAACACGCGTGCGGCCACGTTGCTGTCGCCGCTCGACGGCCGGGTGATGTTCGTGATACCGTGGGGCGACCTCAGCTACATCGGGACGACCGACACTGACGAGGATGCGTCGCCGGACGAAGTGCGTGCGACGGCGCGCGATGTGATTTACCTGTTGCGTTCGGTCAACGCGTTCTTCCCGCAGGCGCGACTTTCCCCACGCGACGTGATCGCGACATGGGCGGGCATGCGACCGCTGCTCCGGCCGACGCGCGCCGTCACGCCATCCGAGGCATCGCGCGAGCACCGCGTGGTCGAGAGCGCGAGCGGGCTGATCACGATCGCCGGCGGCAAACTCACGACCTACCGCGTGATGGCGCGGGACGTCGTGGACCGGGTCGCGGCGCGACTGCGCGCGCTCGACGGTCGTCCACGCGCACCCCGGGCCGCGACCGATCGACTGCCGCTTCCGGGCGGCGAGACCGCCGACCTCGAGGGACTCGTGAAGGCCGCCCTCGAGCGGGGGACATCCGAGACGACCGCGCGCCACCTCGTGGGCGCCTACGGAAGCGAGGCGGCCGCGGTGCTCAACCTGGTGGACCGGGATCGGGCGCTCGGCGGGCGGATCGTGGCCGGTCGGCCCGAGCTCTGGGCCGAGGTTGTGCATGCGATGGAGCGCGAGCTCGCCATCCGGCTCGACGACGTGCTGGTGCGGCGGCTGCATCTCTTCTACGTGACCCGCGACCAGGGCGTCGCGGCGTCGAGCGCCGTCGCCGACCGGCTGGCGGAGGCGCTCGGCTGGGACGGAGCGCGCCGCGCGACGGAAGTGGCGGAATACCTGAGACTGGTACAGCGATCCCGCGCCTTCTCCAAGGACGTGGCGAGGCTCGGGAAACGCTGATACTATCTCCCTCCCGATGCGCGCCCTCCCCACCCTGGCTCTGCTGGCCACCGCCGTTCCAGGACTCGCATGTCGTCGCCCAGCGACGACTCCAACGATTACCGCGTGGACGCTCCAGGGGCCCGGCGACTCACTGATTCCCGAAGGGCCGCTGGGCAGCGCGATTCGCCGGGGCCGGGCCCTGCTGACGGCCACGCGTGAGAGCCTCCCGAGTCACGTCGGCAACAGACTGCGCTGCGTCAGTTGCCACCTCGATGGCGGGCGCCGCCAGAGCGGCTCGTGGGTAGGCGTGTACGCGCGGTACCCGCAATACCGCCCTCGCAGCGCCACCGTGGAGACGATCGAGTACCGCGTG
Source organism: Gemmatimonadales bacterium (assembly GCA_035280265.1). Lineage (GTDB taxonomy): Bacteria > Gemmatimonadota > Gemmatimonadetes > Gemmatimonadales > GWC2-71-9 > AG41. Next base: position 16,007 of record DATEGE010000005.1, read on the forward strand.
AACGACTGCTTCCGCCGTAGCATGAACGGCCTGGCCCTGGCAACCGACGGACCCGACATGCGCGACATCGTCGCGTACTTGTGGTTTCTCTCGCGGGACGTCCCGATCGCACCGGTGGCGCCGTCCAACCGCCTCGCGAAGTGGGCGGCGTTGCAGTCCGATACCGCGGCGGGCGCGCGAGTATACGGCAGCGTATGCGCCAAATGCCACGGGGCGGACGGCGCGGGGACGGCGCTGGCGCCGCCGCTCTGGGGGCCGGAATCCTACAATCTTGGTGCGGGCATGGCGCGCGTCTTCACCTCGGCGGCGTTCATCCGCGACAACATGCCGTTCGAGCAGCCTGGGACGCTCACCGACCAGCAGGCGCTCGACGCCGCCGCGTACGTGAACGCCCACTCGCGCCCGGATTTTCCCGACAAGCTGCACGACTGGCCCAACGGCGGCGCGCCGCCGGACGTCGCGTACCCGACGCTCGCCGCGCAACGCAAACAGCGTCCCAGTGAAGACCACAGCCGTTAACCACAGGAGGATGTATGTCGGACGTTTCGAGTCTCATGACCCATCGCCGCGGATTCCTCGGTCGTCTCGCCGCCGGCGCCACCGCCTTGGGCCTGGGCGGACTGATCGCACCCAGCGAAGTGACGGCCCACGCCACACGAGGCCCGGCCGAGGCATCCGCCAACCCGGAGTTCGAAGCCTGGCTGAACAGGATCACGGGTAAGCACAAGATGATCTACGACGTGCCCGAGCCGAACGACGGCTTCGCGTTCGCGTGGGCGCGGGTGTTCTTGAACACGACCAACGAGACCTACGGCACCACCGACGCCGACAACAGCGTGGTGGTGGTGCTGCGCCACGCCGGGATCCCATACGCCATGGACAGCGCGATGTGGGCCAAGTACAAGTTCGGCCAGACATTCAAGATCACCGATCCAGCCACCAAGGGCCCCGCCGTCCGGCACCCGCTCATTCACCTGAAGCCGGGCGATGCTCCCATCGCTGGGATGGGTGTGGACGAGCTGCTGGCGAAAGGAGTCCTGGTGGGCGTCTGCAATATCGCGCTGACGATATACAGCGCGAACATGGCTAAAGAGATGGGGGCGCAGGCCGAGAGCATCAAGAAGGAGTGGGTGGCAAGTCTCCTGCCGGGCGTCCAGGTGGTGCCCTCCGGCGTGATCGCGGTGAACCGGTCCCAGGAGAAGGGCTGCGCGTACTGCTTCGCCGGCTAGACCCTTGTCCTAGATCGGTCGCTTGACCCGCGCCCGCGGCCGTGGCCTCCCGTGCGGCCGCGGGTCGTCTTCGGATTGAATCTGGTCGAGCGCCCATTGAGCGGCGTCCTGAACGTCGCCGGAGTCGTCCGAAAGGGCCGCCTTGAGCGGCTCGACCGCGCGGGGGCTTTCGAGTTGGCCCAGCGCCCATGCTGCGGCGATGCGGACTTCCGGCTCGCGGTCCTTGAGCGCAGCCGCCAGGGGATCCACCGCGGCTTCGTCCTCGAGCTGGCCGAGCGCCCACGCAGCGAGCTGCCGTGACTCCGAATCCGGGGCCTTGAGCGCAGCGGCGAGCACGTCGAGCGCGCTCCGGTCCTCGATGACCCCCAGCGCCCAGATCGCGGCGTGCTTCAGATCGGGCGAGTCACCCTGTAGCAAAGCCCCGAGACCTCGGACGGCACGCGGGCTCGCGATTTGCCCAAGGGCGTGGACCGCGGCCAGCTGCACGTCGTGGTCGCCATCGCGCAGCGCCGATAGCAGCAGCTCGGTCGCATCCTTGTCCGCGATTTGTCCCAGGGCCCACGCGGCGGCACGGCGCACCCGGGGCGACTGATCCTTGAGGGCCTCCCCCAACGCGGGCACCGCGCCGCCGCTCTCGAGCTGACCCAGCGCCCACGCCGCCATCTCCCGCACTTCGGGCGAGCGGTCTCGCAACGCCTGGCTGAGAGGCGCGATCGCGCGGGAACTCTGCGCTTCCCCCAACGCCCAGGCCGCGGCCCGGCGCACCGGCGCGGAGTCGTCCGCCAGAGCTTGCGCCAGCGGACCGACCGAGCTCGAATCCGCCAGCTCCCCGAGACCGCGGGCTGCCATCGCCCGGACGCTCGCATTCCTGTCTCGGAGCGCGTCCTGCAGGGGCCGCCGCGCGTGGCGATCGTCCAGCTCGCCGAGGCCAAGGGCACCCGTTTCGCGCAGGCCGGGGCTCGCGTCGCGAAGCAGCGCGACGAAGGCGTCGTAGATCCCTGGCGAGCGCGCCCTGCCGAGCACGCGCGCGGCGATATTGCGGACGCAGCGGTTGTCGTCACGGAGCGCCGCGCGGAACGCTCCGAGCGCGGCTGCGCCGTCGCGCCGTCTCCCGCCGGCGTAAGCGTGAACCCGCATATGCGGCGCGCGGAAGCCCCCGTGCATCATCATCGGCATCGGCATCGGGGTGGGCATCGGCATCGGCATTGGCATGGGGAGCAGTCTCGTATCCCAGGGGAAGCCCCACGCGTTGCTGATCGTCTGACCGGCCAGCTCGCAGACGGTGGAATCGGAAGTCTGGAGGAGCGCCAGGACCCGGGCGACGGCGGCCGAGTCCTTGGGAGCCTGGGGGTCATCGGGAACCTGCTGCGCAGCGAGCCCTGTCGCCGCGAGGACCAGGAAAGCCGACCAGCGGGGCATATGGACCTCGGTGGAAGCGGGATGGGGGAGAGGACGTTACGAGATAGGACGCGCAGGTGGGGTGGAAAGGTTGCAGGTGCGCGCCCGGGGGGGGCGGTTAGTGCGCCGGTTCCCGCAGCTCATGCAGCGTATTGGTCGCGGGATTGCGCAGCATCTGCACAATCCCCCGGGGCCAGCGGATCAATATGCTGTCGACCTCGCGCCGGTCCCCGAGACCGAAATGCACCACGCGACTGGACTGGGCCAGGTAGCCGCCCGCCGGGTTGACCTGCCGGACCATCACCTTGCTCCCGGCCCAGAGCCGAACCAGCGCGCCGATCGCATCCCGGTTGCTGTTGGTTCCCGTCAGTCGAAACTCCACGTAGTTCCGGCGGGGAAACCGGCTCGCGAAAAAGTACGGGCGGCCGTTGAAGTTGTTGGTCACGATCTCGAGCCGTCCGTCGCCGTCGAAATCGGCTACGACGGCACTGCGCGAGCTCCGCGCAGCCGCTTTGCCACCGACCGTTTCTTCCAGGTAGATGCCACCTGTTGGTGGCTCGATGCCAAGAGCGGCAGCCTGGTCGCGGAACGTGCCGTCCCCGTTGTTCATCATCAAATGGTTGGGCCAGTAGTAGAAGGGATAGCCCATCCCCGAAGTGATGAACACGTCCTCGTTGCCGTCGTTGTCGAAGTCACCGGCGGCCACACCCCAGGGCCAAAGCGTCTCCAACCCGGCGGGGAGGGCAGTCTCGGTGAACTTCCCCTGACCGAGATTGTGGTACAGCGCGTTGCCGAACAGCAGGGCGTCATAGTCCTCGCCCATCTTCGCGAACAATGCTCGTGCGGTCGTCGCGAAGCCGGGGGCTGCCTCGTCGACCGTCGGGCCCAGCGGTGACTGGAACCGCTGGTGTTGTGTCCGTCTCGCCGTTTCGAGTGAGCGGTGCTCTGCATCGAGCCCCATCCACATGTCCGAGTGCATGTCCACCACGAATAGATCGAGCCGTCCGTCGCCGTCATAGTCGAACACTTTGCAGCCGATCGCCCCATACGACGTCCGGCCGAGGGTCTGCGCGGTGACGTCGGTGAAGGTGCCGTGGCCGCTGTTGTGATACAGCTGACCCCGGCCGAACATGCTGGGAACGAACAGGTCCAGGAACCCGTCCTCGTCGTAGTCGAACACAGCGACGTCACCGGCCCAGCCGCGGCCTCGGAGACCGGCGCGGTCGGTCACATCGGTGAACGTTCCGTCGCCATTGTTGTGGTACAGCACGTTGAACTCCTTGGGCGTGGTGATCGTGCTGCCGAGGTCGGCCTTGCCCTCGAAGGCCCCCGTCGCGGAGTCGAACGTGTCGGTGGTCCAGCGGCCGGTATTGGTGAGAAACAGATCCAGGTAGCCGTCGTTGTCGTAGTCGAAGAACACCGCGGTTTGCGAATGGCCGACATGGCTCAGCCCCGCTGCCGCGGTGACGTCCTCGAAGGTGCCGTCGCCCCTATTATGGAACAGCACGTTGCCGCCACGGGTCGTGGTCACGTACAGGTCTTCCCAGCCGTCGTTGTCGTAGTCCGCGAACGTGGCCGCGACGGAGACCCGGCCGCGGAGGGCCACGCCTGCCTTCGCGGTGACGTCGACGAACGTCCCATCTCCCATGTTGTGGTACAGGGCGTTGCCGCCCTGCTGGTTGAGAAAGTAGATGTCCTCGCGGCCGTCGTTATCGTAATCGCCGACCGCCAGCCCCGAGCCGTGATCGTACAGGTTGATGTGGAACTGCTCGCCTTGCTCCCTCGGGAGGTCATGCATCCGGAAGGTGATCCCGGCTTCCCGAGCGCGCTCCTGAAAGCCCGTCCCCCTGGAGTGCTCGCAGCCGGCGATCAACCCGGCCACGACCACCGCGACGGCTAGTCTGGCCGCGGGCGACCTGATCTCGTCAGACACGTTCATCCTTAGTTCGACCGTTTTTCTGAGCACGCTCCCAATCTACTGCGCGACGCCCTCGCGGGCCCGCTGCTTCACTTCCACCCGCGCAGGCTGCGAATGTAGTCGCCCAGGACCAGGAATTTCTCGAACACCGGCACGCCCTTCCGCTTGCGCCCGAATTCCGCGAACAGCTCCCGCAACCGCCCCCGCCGCGCGATGTAGAACCGGAACGTCTCGGCGAAGTCCTCCTGTGGATGGGTGGCGGCGTACGCGGTCACGTAGTTAGGGAGCGTGGTGGTCACGCCCCGGCGCTCGAAGTCCACCCATTTGGAATCGGCGACGCGATAGGCCTTTCGTACCTCACCGAACGCCCGCCGGAACCGTCCGGTGCGCGTGAACGACCAGTTGTGATAAAGGAAGGAGTGGCCCAGCTCGTGTAGGATCAGCCCGGTCAGCATGTTCCACGAGATCTCGTCGCGGCGCCGCCGCTTGCTGGTCACATAGCGTCGCTCGATCTCGATGATCTTGGGCGTCTTGTGCGTCACCCCCGACACGCCCGGGCGCAGCAGCACGCGGTAGTTCCAGTCCTTCAAGCGGCCCACGACCAGCAGCTGGCGCACGCGGCGGAGCGCCTGGCGGATCAGGTCTCGCCCGGTCGCGTCCTTCCCACACCACGGGCAAACCTCCATCCAGTCGTTCACACCCTTGTTGCAGTGGGGGCAGATGTTCTGAAACTCTTGATAGCGCCATTTCTGGGGACGGCCGCACCAGGGGCAGAACCGCATCGGGTACATCACGCCTCCGCCGCACCCCCAGCCGCAGCGACGGTGATACTTGAATCCCTTGGGCGCCTTCAGCGGCTCCGGGCTCGAGTCGCGGTCGGCGATGTCGCGGCCGCACCAGGGGCAGAATGCGAAGCTGTCCGACACCACCCAGCGGCAGTAATGACACTCCGCTCCCGTCTGTTTGGTCGTGTCGGACCACACCAGCCGGCGGCCGCAGTTGGAGCAGAACGCCCAGAACCGCTCCAGTTCCGCAGCGCACGTGGGGCAGCGCAGCTCCGGTGTAGGGATTTCCCGCCTACGCCGGGCCACGCGCTAGCGCCTCCTCCACGATCCGCTCGATGAAGTCCTCGTAGCCCAGCCCCGCCTTCTCCGCCGCGTCGGCCATCTCGTTCTCGTAGGCGAGGAACGGATTGGGATTTACCTCGAGGACGTATACTTCGTCGTCGTGCGTCAGCCGCAGATCGACTCGCCCGTAGTCCTGGAGCCAGAGGGCGTGAAACGCCGTGGTGCACGCGTCGGCGATCTTCGCGGTGACGGGGTCCGAGAGCCCTTTCGCAAACACGTTCTTGATCTTCTTGCGCTTGCGGTACTCTTCGTCCCATTTGGCCTTGTAGGTGGCGATGCGGTGATCGCCCTCCGTTTCCCCGAACGTCAGCTCCACGATCGGCAGCACCTGCAGGGCACCGTTCCCGATCAGCCCGACGTACAATTCACGTCCCTCGATCAGCTCCTCCACGATCGCGGCCTGGCCGAACTTTTCGTGAATGAATTTCACCCGCGCCCCCAGGTCTTCATCCTCCCCGACCACCGAGGCTTGCGAGATTCCCACCGATGCATCCTCGAGGAGCGGCTTGACGATGAGCGGGAAGCGCAGCTCCGACGGGCGTACCGGCTTTTCGCCGGGACGAAACTCCGCGAAGGCGGGGACCCGGATCCCGTGGTGCGCCAGGATCTTCTTGGCGAGCGACTTGTTCCGCGCCACCAGCAGCCCCGTCGGCGAGGAGCCCGTGTACAGGTAGCCATGCATTTCGAGCACGGTGGCGAGGGCGTACTCGTGCCTGGCGTGACCGCGGAACGATTCACAGCTGTTGAACACCAGCTTGGGCTGAAACGCAGCGAGCCGCTCCAGTACGGGTGCTAACTGCTCGGCGACGCCGACCATCAGGAGGTCGTGTCCTTTCGCGAGCAGTGCCCGGGCCACGTCGTACTCGGCCTCCTCGACCTTCGCGGCGACTTCCTTCTTGTAATCGGCGTCCTCCCAGTCGGGATGGAGCGTGTCGAAGACGACGGCGATCTTCACCGCCCTGCCCCTCCACCCCCAACGCGGAACGCGGAGCGCGGAACGCGGAACTGATGAAGGAGGTCGCGTGCCGAGAGACGCACGCTCTGCTGTTCCGCGTTCCGCATTCCGACTTCCGCGTTCATCCTTTGACCCGCTGCATATCCCGCCCCACCGTCGTGAGTGCAATGAGGATCACCAGCCCTCCCACCGCCCCCGCTGTGGGGAGCAACAGCATGGCAGGCCGCAAGCCGAACCGGTCGGACAGATAGCCGATGAGCGGCGGAGCGATCGCATCGCCCGCGAGGTGGGAGTACAGGACGAAGGCGCCGAGCACCGACGCCCGCACGGCGGGCGGGACGACGTCCAGGATCACCGCCGACAGCGGCCCGTTGTACCAGGAATAGAGGAAGAACGTCGTGAACAGCAGGGGAACGAACAGCCGCAACTCGTCAATGAGGAGCAGCGCCGCGCACACCGGCCCGCCCAGCACGAAGCCCGCGCCCGACACGACGACCCGCCCACCGCTCCAGCGCGCCAGCAGCCAGTCCCCGGTGCGCCCACCGAACAACGCGCCCAGGGCGCCGCCCGCGAGCCCCCACACGCCAAAGTGGCGTCCGACCGTTGCGACTGGCAGGCCGTGCGTGCGCTCCAGAAAACTCGGCGCCCAGGCGATCAGGCCATTGACCGCGAAGGTAACGAGCGCCCCGCCGACGAACATCCAGATCAAGGTGGGCGTGCGCAGGACGGTGCCGGCCGCCACCAGGAAGTCGCTGAGCGCGCTGGCGGCCACCTCCCCGGCTTCGCTGGTGCCCCGCACGGCCACGGGGACCAGCCGGACGACCGTCCAGACGATGCCGACGCTCACACACGCGGCGAACACGGCTGTGTCGACGCCCGGCGGCAGGCCCTGAAACAGATCGAGCGCGCCGCTGACCACGGCCCCGGCGACCGTCAACCAGATCAGCGGCGCGCCGAGCACTAAGGCTTGCCGCAGCCGCAGGCGTCCCCGATCGAGCCAGCTTTCCACCGACGCCCGGATCGTGGGCGGCGGTCGGCGGCGGGGCTCGCGTAACCGGGACGCGAGGAGCGCCAGCACGAAGCCCGGAGCGCCCAGCGCGACGAACGCCGCCCGCCAGCCGTAGCGCTGGGCGAGCACCCCGCCCAACCAGATGCCGAGCACGCCGCCGAACGCCATCCCCACGGAGTAGATGCCGATCGCGAACGCACGACGTTTGCCCGGGAAGAATTCCGCGATGAGGGCCTGGGCCGCGGGGCCGTAGCCCGCCTCCCCGACGCCGACCAGCGCACGGCAAAACATCAGGTGCCAGAAGCGCTGCACCGTCGCCCCGAGCGCCGTGAACACACTCCACAGCCCGACGCCCGCGGCGATCACGGCGCGGCGCGATTTCAGGTCCCCGAGCACGCCGAGGGGAAGGGCGGCGAGCGACAAGACGATCACGTACGCAGAGCCCAGCCACCCGAGCTGCTGATCGGACAGCGTGAGCTGGCGCTTGATCGGCTCGAACAGAGCGAAGACGACGTTGCGGTCCGTGTAATTGAGGAGGTTGATCAGCGTCAACAGGCCCAGAGCGTAGGCAGCGTACGCTCTGGATGTACCAGCGAGCTCGTCGACCTTAGGGCCGCCGTCCGACAGTCGTCGCCTCCGCGCGCGCGTCGCGCTCAGCCTTCGCCTCCTGATACGCGGCGGTGAGCTGCCGCATCATCTCGTCACGCCGGTCGTACAGACGTTTGAGCCGCCGCTTGGTTCGCTTGGCGAGGGCGTACGCAGCGAGAATCGGGAAGCCGACGGTGTTGTCGAGGTAGCACACGACCGTCCCCGGGAGCTGGTCGGGGTCCACCTTTCCCCAGCTCACGGCTTCCGCGGGCGTGGCGCCCGACAGTCCGCCCGTGTCGGGGCGGGCATCGGTGAGTTGGAGATAATAGTCGTGGCCCTTTTCGCTGATCCCCAGGACTTCCTGAATCTGCGGCTCGGTCTGGAGCACGAAGTTCTTCGGACTGCCTCCGCCGATGATCAAGACGCCGCTCTTCCCGGCGTGCGTCTTGGCATCGAACACGATGGCCGACGTCTCGTTCACGTCGGCGCTGGGATCGAAGCGCAGGCGCGACCCCGTGAGCGCTTGTTCGGCGACGTTCATGCCGATGGAGGAGTCTCCCGGTGACGAGGTATAGATCGGTACGGCGCACTGATGCGCCACCCCCAGCACCGACTTGCGAGAGATGCCGAGGGTCCGTTCGCGCTCCAGGATATAGCCGCCGAGGAGGTAGTGGTACTCCGCGGTGCTCATCGACCGCTGGAACTCCGCGCTCGCCGACACCTGCCGGATGTAGGCGTCAGTGGAGAGCAGCACCTCGTAATCGAAGAAGATGTCGTAGATGCGGACGACGCCTTCCTGGCGCAGCTCCACATCGTCCGCGAACGGTGTCCCGCGATGCATCGCGAGTCCCAGCCCGAAGTGGGCGTCGTGGTAGAGGTTGGCGCCGGTGGAGACGATCCAATCGATGAACCCCGCCTCGAGGAGCGGAATGATCGTGGACATGCCCAGGCCCGCGGGCGTCATGGCGCCGGTGAGACTCATGCCTACGGTGACGTCGTCTGCGAGCATCCGCTCGCTGAACAGGCGGCAGCCCTCAGCGAGGCGGCCCGCGTTGTAGGCGAGAAACGCGTTGTCCACCAGCTCCGGCACGGTCTCTCGCCCGGTGACGGGCTTTGGGTCGATGCGCTGACCGCGCAGGAAGTCCTTGCGAGTGCTCATGGGGGCCTCAGTCGCGGTTATCCTCCAGCGGATACCCCTGGGTGCGCCGCTCGCGCGCCTGGCGCACGAGCGCGACGGCTTCGCGCGGACTGTCCGTGACAGTGAAGAGCGCCAGATCGGTCGCGGCGATCTTGCCCTCGCCAGCCACGCGATCCCGCAGCCAATCCGCTAACCCGCGCCAGTAGGGCTCGCCGAACAGGATCACGGGGAAGTGCTTGACCTTCCCGGTCTGAATCAGCGTCAGGGCTTCGAACAGCTCGTCCATGGTGCCGTAGCCGCCGGGGAAGACGATGAACGCCGTGGAGTACTTCACGAACATCGTCTTGCGGACGAAGAAGTAGCGGAAGTTGATCGCGCGCTCGACGAAGGGGTTCAGCCCCTGCTCGAACGGGAGCTCGATGTTGCAGCCGATCGAGAGTCCGTTGCCCTCCTGGCAGCCGCGGTTCGCCGCTTCCATGATTCCGGGGCCGCCGCCCGTGATGATGGGAAACCCTTCCCGCGCCAATAACCGCGCGGTCTCCACGGCCTTCTCGTAGTAGGGGTCTTCGGGCGTGGTCCGTGCCGAGCCGAACACGGTGACCGCGTTGTACACGTCCGAGAGAGTATCGAATCCTTCGACGAACTCCCCCATGATGCGCAACACGCGCCAAGAGTCTGTCCGGGTGAACGCCCGCCGCTCCCGCGGGACCTGAGCGAGGAGCTGTTCGTCCTCAGTGACCGGCGGGCGTGGCGAGCCGCTGTAGCGCTGAGACATGGTCATCCTGCACGTTATAGAAGAAGGGAGAGAGGCGAACGTGGCCGGGCCGGGCGTCCGCGATGATGCCGGCGTCGGCGAGATGGCGCACCGACCCTGCCGGGTCGGCCACGGGCAGGAGCACGATCGCCGAGCGCTCGGCGAGGCGCGACGCAACCTTGGGCCGGAAGCCGAGTTCCCGCGCCCGACCGATCAGATCCTCAGTGAGCTCCGCGCTGACCCGCCGGATCACCGGGACACCGATTTCCTCGATGTAATCGAGTCCCCCCAGCTGGGCGTACACCGCCGCGAGGGATGGAGTGCCGAGTTCGAAGCGGCGCGCGTCGTCATGAAGCTCCAGGGTGCGCGGGTCGAACGCGAACTGGTCGCGGTGCCCGAACCAGCCGGCGATGGTGGGCGTCAGCCGTCGCGCCAACTCCGCACGGACGTACAGGAACACGATCCCCGATCCCCCGAGCAGCCATTTGAGGCCGCCGGCCGTGAGGAAGTCCACGTCGGCCGCCCGCACGTCCACGGGGATTTGCCCCACCGCCTGGTAGGCGTCGATCAGGCAAAGCGCGCCCTTGGCGTGAGCGGCGGCGGCGACGGACCGGATGTCCTGGATCGCTCCGCTCGTGAAGTACACGTGCGACGTCGCTACGAGGGCGGTACGCTCGTCCACCGCCCGCACGATCGCCTCGACCGGCACGGACACCTGGTCGGGGCTCTCGACCACCACCAGCTCCACGCCGCGCGGCCGCTTGGCGAGCCATTGGTAGGCGACCGTCGGGAAGTCGAGTGATGTGATCACGACTCGTGGGCGCGCGCGATAATCCAGCGCCTCGGCCACGGCAGAGATCGCCACGGAAATGCTCGGCGCGAGCGCGATGTCATCCGCCGCGGCGTGAATCAGCCGGGCGTAGCGCTGCCGCAGCTCGCCTAACGCCGCCCACCACACGTCGTACCACGCGGCCGCTCCCCGAGCTTGCCACATGTCGAGGAACTGCGCGACGCGTGCGCGGGTGCGCTCGCCGAGCGCTCCCAGCGAACAGGTGTTAAGGTAGACGCGGCCCCGGAAGATGGGAAATTCATCGCGGTATCGGGCGAGCGCGTGACCTCCGGCGCGCGTGGCGGCTTCGCGGCCGCTGGCAAGCGTCATAGGCGGTCAATATACAGGAGGAAAAGCGCGCCGGGCACGCCTCGCGAGTACATTCAAGCTCATGCAAGCGTCTGGTGGCTGGGCGGCCCTCGCCACGCGCCTCGCCCTGCGGGCAGCGGTGAACCCGCGCCTCGCCCTCGATCTCGTCCGTCTCGCGTGGAGCTTCCGGGCCCGCGGCTGGTACCGCCGTCTGCCATTCCTGCCGCTGCCTCCGCGCGAGTACCTGCGCTGGCGGATGTTTACTGCGTACGGCGACGAGCAGGCAGTGCCACCGCTCGTGGACGTCGTGCGGTTCGCGAGATGGCGTCGCGAGACGATGCATTTATGAAAGGCGTCCAGCAAAACCGTCGCGCGGAGACGTCGCGCAGAACCGTCGCGGTAAAGCGTCGAGCGATTGAGCTGGGTTTCGCTGCGGTGGGAGTGGCAAGCCTCGAGCCGAGCGCGCACGCAACCGAGCTCGATCGCTGGTTAGCCGCCGGATACGCCGGCTCGATGACTTACCTGCACCGCCAGGCGGCGAAACGAAAGAACCCGGCCCGCATCATGCCCAACGCGCGCGTCGCGGTGGTCACCCTGACCAATTATTTCCACGGGACGACTGATCCCGGGCGCGAGCCCGGGGGTCGCGGCAAGGTCGCGCAGTACGCGTGGGCATCGGACTATCACCGCGTGCTGGGGAGCCGGCTCGAGCGGCTCGCGACGGCGATCCGAGAGATCGTTCCAGGTGCAACGGCGCGCTGCTATGTCGATGCCGGGCCGGTCCCGGAGCGGGAGCTGGCACAGCACGCCGGGCTCGGCTGGATCGGGAAGAACATGATGCTGATAGATCCGGAACGCGGATCGTTCACCTTCATCGGCGTGGTCCTCACGGACGCCGCGCTGGTCCCCGATCTGCCGTTCGAAGCCGATCGCTGTGGCACCTGCCGCGCGTGCCTCGACGCCTGCCCCACCGATGCGTTCGTCGCCCCGCATATGCTCGATGCACGACGCTGCATCTCGTACCTGACGATCGAGCACCGGGGCGCGTTCAATGAGGCCGAGCGCAGGCTGGTGGGCGAGTGGCTGTTCGGATGCGACGTGTGTCAGGACGTGTGTCCGTGGAACCAGAAGTTCGCGCGCCCCACGGCCGACGCCGACCTGGCCGTGCGTCACGAGATCGCCGCTCCCGATCTCGACCAGCTGCTCGAGATCGAGCGCGAGGCATTCGATCGCCGTTTTGGCGACACTGCGTTCGAGCGTCCCGGCGTCGCGGGCATGCGACGGAACGCCGCGGCCGTGCTCACGAATAGCGGTCCGGCCGGCCCGTGACCGAGGCCCACGCGTCACAGCAGCTGCAGGCGACCGCCATTCAGCACCGTCTCAGCGATGGCCTCGCGGCGATCGATCCCCATCACCGTTTGCGCGGGCGCCCCGTGGTGTACCGCGTGATCGACGGGACGACGCTCGAGATCACCTACCGCGATGTGCCCGGGATCGCCGAAGCGGAGGTGCTGGGTGTGAAGCGGCTGATCGGAGCGGACTGCTTCTGCACGGTCGCCCCGCAGACGGCGGAGACCGTGATCGTGCGGTTCGTCGTGTCTCTCAGGTAGCCGTCAAGCGGATCAGCGTCAGCTCGGGGGGGTTGCGCCAGCGCGGGATCCACGCGCTTCCCACTCCGGCGGAAACGTACAGCCACGTCTGCCCCACCCGCTTCAATCCATGCAGATACTTCCGCCCGAACTGTGAAGGAACAGTGACCGGTCCGATGACCGGCAGGTGGGCCTGGCCGTTGTGGGTATGCCCCGACAACATCGCGTCCACGCGCAGGCCCGCCGGCAGGTACTCGATCAAGTCGGGGTTGTGAGACACGAGCACGCGAGGAACGTCTTCCGGCACGCGGGCGAAGGCCTCATCCGGCCGAACGGCGCCGTGCGTGAAGTCGTCGACGCCGCCTACGGCGAGCACCGCGCTGCCGCGTCGGATCACACGGTGCTGATTGACGAGCACGGCCGCCCCACCCCGCTCCACCGCGGCGGCGACAGCGTCCGGCTCTATCCAATGGTCGTGATTTCCGAGCACCGCCACCACACCGTCCGGCGCGCGGAACCGCCCGACCACGGTCTCCAACCCCTCGAGGTCGCTCCGGGCGTGACTTACGAAGTCACCGCCCAGCACCACGAGGTCCGGTGCGAGCGCGGTAGCCCGGTCCGCGACGCGCGCCAGCCACCGAGCCGGGACGGCGGGACCGTGATGCAGGTCCGTGACCAGCGCGATCCTGTACCCGACCAGTGCGGCGCCAAGCCCCTGAAGCGGCAGCGTCACCTCAGGCGTTTCGAGCGGGACGACGTCCCAGCGGTGCAGCCGTGCGGCCAACCGCTCCGCCAGCCACCCCAGCCGCATCTCGAAGAATCGCTCGAACAGCGGGAGCCGCCGTTCCCGCGCGGGCGGACGGCGGCGCGGGTGGAGCAGCGGCCCGATCACTTCGCGGCGACGCGCGACACTACGTCGTACACGAAGTGCACGCCGAACGTGAGGTTGTCGAGGCTCACGCGCTCATCGTTACCGTGCACGCCGCGCGACTCCGCCTGGTTGAGGGCGAACGGCGACAACCCGTAGCTCACGATGCCCAAGCGCCGGAAATAGTGACTGTCGGTGAAGCCGGCGAGCGGGGTGGTGGTGACGACCGTGTTGGGGGTCCGCTCATGAGCCACGGACACGATTGCTCGGAACAGCTCCGTGTCGGTCGGGCTTTCCGTCGCGGGCCAGTTCGGCCCCTCGGGCGTGATCGCGACGGCCGAGTCTCCCACGACGCGCACCAAGTCCGCCAGGAACGCTTGCGGGTCCTGTCCGGGCAGGAGCCGCACGTCGAGCGCCGCGCGCGCCACCGGCGGGATTACGTTCGTCTTGTCGCTGCCCTGCAGGCCAGTGATGGAAATGGTGTTGCGCAGCAGCGCGTTGTACGTGAGGTCGCCCGTGAGGGCGCGCGCCCCCGCCGTGTCTCGCAGCGCCATGCGCACGTCCGCGAGCCAGGCGCGCCGTACGGGATCGGGCTCGATCGTGGAGAGGTCGCGCAGATAGCGCTCCACCGCCGGTGTCACGATCAACGGCGTCTGATACGAGGCGATCCGGTTCAAGGCCCGGATCAAGCGGTGAACCGGATTGTCCGGGGTCGGGCGGGAGCCGTGACCCGCGGTCCCGCGTGCCGTCACGTCCAGCCAGAACGGCGACTTTTCCGTCGTCCCCACGCCGTAATACTCGATCCGGCCATTCGCATCGGCCCGGATCGTGCCGCCTTCGTTCAGCAAGAATTCGGCGTTCTCCAGCAGTTCCGGGTGGTTCTGCGCGAACCACCCGGCCCCGACGCCACCCCCGATCTCCTCATCCGCAGTCGCGAGGAAGATCACGTCGCGCTTGAGCGCGACCCGAGCGCGCTTGAGCGTGAGCAGCGTCATGAGCTGCGTGATGGCCTCCCCCTTCATGTCGAGGGCGCCGCGTCCCCAGATGTACCCGTCCCGCTCCACGCCGCTGAACGGGTCGACCGTCCAGTACTCGGGACTCGCCAGCACGACATCCATATGGTTGAGCAGAATGAGGGGCCGGCCGCTGCCGTCACCCTGGAGGCGAGCGTACAGGTTCGCCTTCCCAGGCTTGGGCTCGAACAGCTGCGACGCGATCCCGTCGCGCGCCAGCACCGCCTGGAGCCACGTCGCTGCCTTCAGCTCGTTGCCGGGGGGATTCGTGGTGTTAATCGCGATGTACTGCGACAAGAGCGCCGCCGCCTCATGGCCGACGTTGCGCCATTGAGCGTCGGTGCGCGGCACCTCCGGCTCGAATTGCCGGGGGGGCAGCATCACGGATTGCGAGGAAGGGCCGAACAGGCCGGGCTGTGCGGGGGGCGCTGCGGCGCGAGGGGAGTGCGCACAGGAAACCGCGAAGAGCAACGCCAGGGGCGGGCAGGTCCAACGCACGAGTCCTCCGGACGGAAGCGGGGACTCGCAAGCTATCGGGGGGCCCGCCGTAGAGCGAGCCCCGGCGTCAATGCACGGTGATCGTCGCCTGCCCAGTCTTTCCTTGGCTCGTCGCGAATATGGTAGCGGTTCCGGGGGCGCGACCGAGCGCACGATCACCACTGCAGGCGCCGCAGGGGTACACAAAGACCACCGTGCTGTCGGAGGAAGACCACGATGCGTTGGCGCCGAGATCGTGCCCGGCCGAATCACGTATCACCGCTTGGAGGAAAACGCCGCTGTCTCCCACCGCTACCGTCGCGCTCTCGGGCACGATGGTCACTTTGGCAACCGTGCCGAGGATCACGACGTGGACGGCAAGCGAGTCCGTCACGCCGCGACTCGTCGCGTAGATCGTGGCCACGCCGACCTGGCGCCCCGTGACCATAGCCTCAACGGTGTCAGTCGGCGCGGTGACCACCGCCACGTCCGTGTCACTGCTCGTCCAAGTGATTTTCGAATTGGGAGCAAAATTGCCGCTCGAATCCCAGACTGCAGCATACAGCCAGATGGTCCCTCCCACACCGACTTGGGTCTGCCCACTGATGTGGATGGAGGCGTGTCCGCCGCCGGCTCGAGGGAGCGACGCCGATAGGGTCGTTGTTCCCCCCGCCGACACCTGCACGTGCGGCGTGACCACAGTGGCCAGCCACGGCATGAAGGGCTCCTCGATCTTCACGAAGTATTGACCAGGGGGCAGAAACGCGACCTTGTAATCCCCTGAGGAATCGCTACGCCCCGTGGCCTCGAGGTAGCCGATGCTGTCGGGCCGGCCCGGATATGTTGCGAACACCGAGACCTGCGCGTTCGGGACGGGACCCCCTGAGCTTTGCGTCACCGTCCCGGCGATCGCGCCTGCGGCCGCCGAATTGATCGCCCGCAGGTTGGGAGTGAAATCGAACGCATAGTCGCCGGAATAATTGAACAGGAAGCTGCGCCCGATATCGAAGTCGAGCACGATGTCCGCGCCGGTCGTGGCCACGTCGACCGGATACTCGACGAACGCGTAGATCGTTGACCAGCCGTGCCAGTTCACGTGCGCCGGTGTTTGGGCAGCGTCGTTCCAGTTGATCGAGGACTGGGTGGTGTCGATGGTCATCCGGACCGCGTGGTATTGACCCGCCGGCATTTCCCCCTGTCCCAGGAGGGCCGTTGTGCCCTGCTGCAGGGCGAGGAGGTCGAAGGCCTTCCGGGGCTCCGTGATCAGCACCCAGGGCCCGCTCCCGCTCGTGTCCTGGTTGGCGCTGGCTTCGATCCGCACGACGTAGATGGACACGCTGTGGAGTGAATCGTATGGGAAGGGAGCGTCGGTGAGCCGTACTGTGATGATGGGCTGCACCTTGGGGTACGCCGGCATCGTGTCGTCCTGGTAGCAGCCCACCGCGTACAGCGCGACCGCCAAGAACCCGATGAATGCGGCACGTGTCGACATGGACCGCTCCGGCGTAGAAGACTTGCGTGGCGTTTTCCTGAGAGATACCTCTGCGGTGGTCACCGCGTCACACGCACCGCGCCGGGGCATGCGGATGTGACGCCCGGAGGGCCCGCATGGGTATACGGAAGGTGGGGACGAGCGACGCCGAGGTGGTGCGCCGTGTGCTGGCCGGCGACACCGGCGCCTACGCCGCGCTCGTCGCGCGGTACCGCGACCGGCTGGCCCGCTATGCCGTGCATATGCTCGGCGATCTCGAGGACGCCGAGGAGGCGCTCCAGGACGCCTTCGTCCGGGCGTATCGCTCGCTGCAGCGCTGCGACGATCCGGCGCGATTCGGGGCGTGGCTGTACGGGATTCTGGTCAACCGGTGCCGCACGACTGGCGCACGCGCGGCGCGGCGTGGGCGTATGTTCGTGCGGGACCACGCCGCGATCAGCAACGTCGTCCACCCCGGCGCCACGGACCAGAACGACGGCGAGGACGCGGTGCGGTGGGCACTGACTCGTCTCGCACCCGAGTACCGTGAGGCCTTCCTCCTGAAGCACGTCGAAGACCTGGAGTACGGGGAGATGTCGCGGCTCACGGGTGCTGGCATATCGGCGTTGAAGATGCGCGTGAAGCGGGCCCGCGAGCAGTTGCAGGTGCTCCTCAGGGAGGCAGAGCGTGTTTGAGCCGCAGGAAGACATGATCGAGCGCGTCGTGGCGCAGCTCCGGCGTGCCGTGCCGGTCGATCCGGCGCTGGACACGCGCGTGATGCAGCAGATCGCGCGTCTGCCGGCGCACCAAGGGACGGGGGTTGTGCGCGCCGCTTGGCGCTGGCTCACGCGGCCACACCAGTTCGCCGTCTCGCCGCTCGGCGGGCTGGCCATCGCCGCGTTCCTCGTGCTGCTCGCGGTCATCCTGCCGCGTCGGCGAGGAGCCTCCGGGTTCGAGTTTGCGGTGGTCGCGCCCCACGCCGGCACCGTGGCGCTCGTAGGAGACTTCAACGACTGGGACGTCACCCGCACTCCCATGCGGCGCGTGGTCCAGGCGGGTGCCGTGTGGACCGCGGTGGTGCCCCTCTCGCCCGGACGCTATCGCTACGCCTTCCTGGTGGACGGGGCGATGTGGCTCCCCGACCCAGCAGCACCCCCTGCTCGCGACGAAGAATTCGGTGGGCCCAGTTCCGTCGTGACCATCGGAGGCACATGAGAATCGACTTGGTGCTCGTCGCGACAGTCCTCGCGACGACGGCCGCCGCACAAGACCCCCGGCTCGAGCGGCTGGACCCCGGCATTCGCCCGATGGTGATGGCACTCGTGGATTCGGCGCAGTTGACCGGCCTCCCCACGGAGCCATTGGTTCAGCGCGCGCTGGAGGGCGCGACCAAACGAGCCGCGGGAGACGTGATCGTCGCCGCAGTGCGGCATTTCGCCGCCGATCTGAGCCAGGCCCGTGAGGCGCTGGGCCCCGGCGCTTCGCCCGCCGAGCTCACGGCCGGAGCCGCTGCCCTGCGCGGCGGCGCGCATCCGGAGATTCTGAGCGACCTGCGGCGCGCGCGGCGACGGTCGCTCATCGTACCGCTCGCCGTGCTCACCGACCTCGTTGCCAGTGGAGTGCCCGTCGATAGCGCCGGGGCAGCCGTCGTCGCCCTCGCGAACCGGGCCAGCGACGGGGACCTCGTCGAATTTCGGCGCGCCGTCGAGCGCGACATCGCGTTCGGTGCGCCTCCAGCCGCCGCGGCCGCGGCCGCAGCCGCGGCGATGCCGGCGAGCGTGCAGGTGAACGCGGGGGCTCGTCAACAGCGCCCCGGCCGCCCCTAGTTCGTGCGGCCAGCGAGGGCCGCGAGACGTGCTTGGGCCGCCTCCATTACGGCGGCTTCCTCTCTGGTCTACACGCGCCCGGCGATCGCCCAGACGACGGGAACCGTCGACATCTCCATTTCCACCGTGCGCTATGACGGTTTCCTCGCCTCGGGCGCCGCGTCGCTGACGCCGGCGCTGCGGTGGGCGCGACCTGCCGCTACCGTCAGTGCCCGCGGCACGTACCTCCGCTTCGAAAGCGGTCACCGCAGTCTGCAAGGACTCGTGACCGCTTCGCTTTTTACGCCGCCCAGCGTAGCGCTCCCCCACTGGCGTGGCGAGCTGTTTCTGTCCGCCGGTGGCAGCAGCTACGCCGACTTCGCCAGCTTTTGGCACGCAACCGGGGAAGCGCGACTCCACTATGCGACCGACGATCGCGGTGCCTGGGTCGGCGGCACCGTGGGACGAACGTCCTACGGCATCGCACCGCGCCCGATAATGGCCGTAACCATCGCGGTGTGGGCGCGAAGGGAGGTCGCGACCGTCACCCTGGCCGCGACTCGGTGGTCGGTCGGTGACACGGTCTACAGCGACGTGGTGTCGTCCGCGCACGCGAGCCGTGGCCGCCTCGAGCTCAACGGCGGGCTCGGCGCGCGCGCGTCGAGCCACGGCGGTGGTCACGGGGTGTACGGCGAGGGGAGTGGGACGCTCACGATCGGCGCGAGGACCGCGCTGTTTGCTGCAGCCGGCCGTTACCCGACCGATCCCGTGAGCGGCAGTGTTGCCGGACGCTACGCGAGCGCCGGCGTGCGGTTGTGGACGGCGACGACCCGCGCTCCTGTCTTGCGGGACGCGCCGATGAGTCGACAGCCCGTCGCCGCTGACGGCGACGTACCCTCCGTCGCGCGCCTCGAGCTCCGGCCGGCGCGGCACGGCGTGCGACTCGTCGTGCATGCGGCCGGCGCATCACGCGTGGATCTCGCCGGTGACTTCACTGACTGGCAACCGGTGGCGCTGCGGCAGTCCGGCGACGACGCCTGGGAGGCCGTTCTACCGATCGCGAGTGGTGTTCACCGACTCAACATTCGCATCGACGACCAGAAGTGGACCGCGCCGGCAGGAACCACCCGCCTCACCGATGAATTCGGCGGCGAGGTCGGGATCGTGACGATTCCGTAGGTTTGGCGCGGCGGCGGTCACAAGCCGGTAGGATGGTCCAAGAACGTCCAAGGGAGATGGAACCGCGCGTTCACGTGCTCCGCCAACGCCTTCACACCCACCGTTTCGGTCGCGTAGTGGCCGGCATAGAACACGTTCAGGCCGAGCTCCTCGGCGTCGAAGAAGGTGTGATGTGGCCCCTCACCGGTGATGAAGGAATCGAGCCCGGCGGCCGCGGCCTGGGCAATCATCGAGCCAGCTGCCCCGGTGACGATGCCCACGCGCCTCGCTCGCTCCGGGCCGAACGACATCACGCGCGGCGCCGCGCCCAGCAGCTCCGCAAGTCGTCGCTCCAGCGCGACTCGCGAAGTGTCGACCTCTCCCCACACGCCGATGGGGACGCCGTACTGCTCGCCGAATGGACCTCGGATGGAAACGCCCAGCTGCCGGGCGAGCACCGCGTTGTTGCCCACGTCGGGATGTAGATCGAGCGGCAGGTGGGCGCTGTAGACCGCGATGTTGGCCGATACCAGCGTCGCAACCCGACCGTAGTCGCGCCCGGTCAGCGGGCGCTGCCCTCCCCAAAAGAGACCGTGATGGACGAGCAAGAGGTCAGCGCCTTGCTCCGCCGCCATGCGCGCAGTGGCCCGGCACAGATCCACGGCGGCGGCTACGCGGCTCACTGTCCCCGCGTTGGAAAGTTGGAGGCCGTTCAGGGCATGCGACGCGTCCGGGACGTCACTGACCCGCAGGTAGCCGTCCAAGTAAGCCACCACCTCGACGAGCGTGAAGGGCGTTGTCACAAGCGCCAGTAAGCATATTATCTCACCAGATTATCGACAGTGATGCGAGATTCCCACATCGGATGGACTGATAACTCTATCTATAGCAGCGAGATACGAAATCCACACGGCGAACGGCGGCCGTGTGGAAATCCCGGACTTCAGTAGGCACGCTGCGCCGGTGCCTTTTCGACGGGCACGCTCTCGGCCTCGACCTCGGCCTCGCCCATCCGCACTACGCCGTTGATCTCGCCGCCTTCCTGTACCAGCAAGCGCTTCGCCACAACGTCGCCATGGACCACGCTGGTGGACTGGATCTCGATGCGTTCGTCGGCGCGAATACTGCCGCGCACCTCCCCGCCGATGATCGCCTCGCGCGAAATCACATCGCCCTCGACTTCGCCGCCTTTGCCGACGAGTACCTGCCGGGCCGCCCGGACGGTGCCGACGACGGTGCCTTCGATCTTCACTACGCCATCGGCGGTGATGTCGCCCACGACGCGCATTCCGGTGCCGATGATGGAAAGTCCGGCCTCCGACTCCAGGCCCCCCTGTCCTTTTTCGACGAACATCGCCATGTCAGTTCTCCTGTTTCACGACCGTGAGGGGATCGAGCGACTTGCCCTCGCGGCGGATTTCGAAATGGAGATGCGGTGCGGTCGATCGACCCGAATTACCGGAGAGCGCGATCACCTGCCCCGCCTGCACCGAATCGCCGTCGCGTACCAGGATGCGCGAAGCGTGGCCATACATGGTCTCATACCCGCTCGCGTGCCGCAAGAGCACGAACAGTCCATAGGAAGGGTCGGTTCCGGCCGCCTCGACCATGCCACCGCCCGCAGCGCGCACCGGCGTCCCTGCGGGGACCGCGATGTCAATGCCGGGATGGGATTCGGCGGGGTCTCCCGGGCGGACCTGGCCGCGCGTCACGAAGCCATGCACGTCGAGCGGCCAGTGCGAAGGCTCCGAGGGACCCGGCTCGTATCGCAGCGGCGCGGACGGAGGCCGGCTGCGCACCGCGATCGCACGCATCAAGTCGGTCGGGGCGGCAGTGGCCTTTTCGCGAGGAGCTCGGACGCCGAGGATCGAGCGCAGCTCTTGATAGTTCGCCTCGGCGCGATTCAGCGCGGCGGCGAGCTGCTGCACCCTCCCGTTCTCCTCCTCGAGCCGTGCCACCTCGCGCTCCAATCCGGGGACGCGGGCCGCTGCCCGCGTGATCGGCCCGGCGAACGCGAAGAACAAGACGACGAGCAGCGCGATCACGAGCGCGGTCCACTTCCCTGCCTCGAGCGCCCACACCGGCACGCGATATTGTCGCGAGGCGAGATCTCCGTCAGTATGGACGACGATGGTGACGCGACGGTCCTTGCGTGGTTTCATCCGTCGAACGGCGTGCCCAGGATCAGCTCGAGGAGGCGCGCGAGGTCGTCGTTCGAGTAGAAGTTGACGTGGATCTGCCCCTTCCCTTTGGCGCGCAGTGACACCCGCACGTCCGTACCGAGGCGCCGGCGCAGCGCGTCCTCGATGCGTCGCACCTCGGGCGCCTGCCCCATGCCCTTTTTCAGACGCGGGCGGCGGACCGGGGCGCGGCCGCCGCGCACCCGGTCTTCCACGTCGCGCACAGAGAGGCCCAGGTCCACCGCTTCGGTGGCCAGCGAAGTCACGAGCCGGGCGTCCTCGAGCGCGAGCAGCGCGCGCGCGTGCCCCACCGAGAGGCGGGCCTCATGCAGCAGCGCCAGCACGGCGGACGGCAGCTTGAGCAGGCGCAGCGCGTTGGCGACGGTGGAGCGGTCGCGCCCGACGGCGTCGGCGACGTCTTGCTGGGTGAGGCTGAATTCAGCGATCAGGCGCTCGTACCCACGCGCCTCGTCCACCGGCGAGAGGTCGTCGCGCTGCAGATTCTCGACCAGTGCGAGCGTCAACACCGTCCGATCGTCCACCTCGCGCTTCACGGCGGGGATCCTCTCCCAGCCGAGCGCCTGGCACGCGCGGAGCCGCCGTTCGCCCGCGATCAGCTCGAAGCCGCCATTGACGCCGGACACCGGGCGCACCACGACCGGCTGAAGCAGGCCCGCCTTACGGATCGACGCCTGGAGCTCCTCGAGCGCAGCGGCGTCGACGTCGCGGCGCGGCTGGTACGGGTTCGGACGGATGTCCGAGATCGCCAACTCTACGAGACTACCTTCGCGCTCGGCCTCTTCGCGGGTCGGACCCAGCAGCGCTTCGAGACCCCGACCGAGACGACGGCGACCTGCGATGGTTTCGGTCATGCGGTCATCTCCGGCAGCGGTTCAGCGGTGGGCGGGGCGGGGGAGGGAGCAGTCGCGGCGTCGTGCTCGACCCGGCGGATCAGCTCCTGCGCCACCGCGAGATAACTTTTCGCCCCCACCGACTGCACGTCGTACAACAGGATCGGCTTTCCGAAGCTCGGCGCCTCGGCAAGCCGCACGTTGCGGGGGATCGAGATGCCGAACATCTGCGAGCCGAAATACTCTTTCGCCTCGTCGGCCACCTGCTTGGACAAGTTGAGCCGCGCGTCGTACATGGTGAGCAGCACACCGTCGATGGCGAGCGCCGGGTTGAAGTTGCGCTGCACGAGCTTGACGGTGTTCAGCAGCTGGGAAAGGCCCTCGAGGGCGTAATACTCGCACTGAATCGGAATGAGCAGGCTGTCCGCGGCGGTCAGCATGTTGAGGGTCAGCAGACCGAGCGACGGCGGGCAGTCGATCACGACGTACTGATACTGCTCACGGATGTCGCGCAGCGCGCGGCGCATCATGGTCTCGCGCCCTTGCTCGTTCACGAGCTCGAGCTCGGCACCCACGAGGTCTTGCGTCGCGACGACGACGTCGAGATACGGGAAGTGCACGTGCGTGAAGCGGGCGTCCGTGAGCGGACGGCCGTCGAGGAGTGCGTCGTACAGGGAGTAGCGAATGCGATCGCGCTCGATTCCGACACCGCTGGTCGAGTTGGCTTGAGGGTCCGCGTCGACGAGCAGGGTCTTGCGCTCGGCGGTGGCGAGGGAAGCGGCGATGTTGACCGCTGTGGTGGTCTTGCCGACACCACCCTTTTGATTGGCGACAGCGATGACGCGCGACATGCCTATAAGATATTATATATCAATGTGTTATGTTGTGGTGTTGTTTGAGGCTTGAATATAGGGATTGGTACACCGTGCGTAAAGAGCGAGTTTCACGTGAAACCAGGGCGAGAGTTTCACGTGAAACACCACGGTTCCGACGAGGTCAGGCGACCCGCCGTCGCCAGCGCATCGCCTCGACCACCAGGTTGTGGAGATCGCTGGGCGACACACCGGGGATGCGGGCCGCCTGAGCGAGCGAGGTCGGTCGAACGCGATCGAGCTTCTCGCGCGCCTCCGTCGCGAGACTCTTGAGGTCGGGGTAGGGCAGGTCGACGGGCAGCGCGAACGACGCGAGCTCCCCGAGACGCTTCGCGGCTTCGCGCTCCCGCGCCAGATAGCCTTCATAGCGCAGTTCGATAGCCGCGCTCGCCACCGCGTCGTCTTCGGCGGCCACGTCCGCCCCTGCCGCGTCGAGCAGCGCTCGCAGTGAGACGCCCGGTCTGCGTGCCACATTCGCCACCCGCTCCGGCTGATCCAACTGTGTGCCGCTCGAGGCGAGGGGCCCTGCGGCGGCGCGCGGGGTGATAGTGGTCGACCGCGCCAGCGCCAGAACATCCTCTTCTTGCGCAAAGCGCCGCTCGGCCACACGACGCTCGGCTTCCGACAGCAGTCCCAACCGCTCGGCGAGCGGCGCCATTCGGCGGAGCGCATTGTCCTGCCGCAGGAGCAGCCGGAATTCGGAGCGCGAGGTGAACAATCGGTAAGGCTCGTCCACGCCGCGTGTCACGAGATCGTCCACCAGCACGCCGATGTAGGCGTCGTCGCGCCCCAAGATCACAGGCTCCGCGCCCCGGATTCGCCGCACTGCGTTGATGCCCGCCACCACACCCTGGCCGGCTGCTTCTTCGTACCCCGTCGTTCCGTTGATTTGGCCGGCGAAGAACAGGTGCTCGAGCGGCTTCGTCTCGAGCCACGGCGTGAGCTGGATGGGCGGGTAGTAGTCGTACTCGATGGCGTAGCCCGGTCGGGTCATCCGCGCACCCTCGAGCCCCGGTACCGCGCGCAGGAACTCGAGCTGCACGGCGACGGGCAGTGAGGTGGAGAGCCCGTTCACGTACAACTCGTGCGTGTCCAGCCCCTCGGGCTCGAGGAACACCTGGTGCCGCTTGGCGTCGGGGAACTTCACGATCTTGTCTTCGACCGACGGACAATAGCGCGGGCCCCGTCCGCTGATAGCGCCGCCGTACAGCGCCGACTCCCGGAGGTGGGCGCGGATGATGTCCTTCACTTCTTCCCCGGCCCAGGTGATCCAGCACGGGACCTGTCGCGGCAGCTCGGCGCGCTGGTAAAAGGAGAACCGGTAATCGGCACCGTCGCCGTCTTGGCGCTCCACGCGCGACCAATCGACCGTTCGCCCGTCCACGCGCGGGGGAGTGCCGGTCTTAAAGCGTGACACCGTAAGTCCTAGTGATTCAATATGTTCTGCAACATCGACCGCGGGCTGATCGCCCGCCCGACCGGCGGGAATCTGTGTATCAGTGCCGAGGTGAATGCGGCCGCGCAAGAAGGTGCCGGCGGTGAGCACCACCGCCTGGGCTCGGAAGCTCCGCCCGTCGGCGGTCACGACGCCGGCGACCCGCGCTCCCTCGAGAATGAGCCGGGTGACCATGCCTTGAGTCAGCTCGATCTCCCGAAACCCTTCGAGCAGGGAGCGCACCGCGCGGCGGTACAGCGTGCGATCGCACTGGGCTCGCGGCGCCCACACGGCGGGGCCCTTGGAGCGATTCAGCATCCGGAACTGGATGGTCGCGCGATCGGTCGCCCGTCCCATGATGCCGCCGAGCGCGTCGATCTCGCGCACCACGGTGCCCTTCGCGATGCCGCCGATGGCCGGATTGCAAGACATCTGGCCGATCGTGTCGAGGTTGGAGGTGAGTAGCAGGACCCTCGCACCCAGGCGGGCCGCCATCACGGATGCTTCGGTACCGGCGTGCCCGGCGCCGACGACGATCACGTCGTAGTCGATGCTCATGAGGCAATTATAGGGGGTGTGGGATACAGACGTCGAGGTAGACGCCGAGGGTGCCGTGACGCCGAGTGGATGTGAGGACTTAGGGCAGAGGAACCCTCGACGCGGCGCCGCTTATCTTCCGCAACAGTCCGTACAAGGTACGCCCTGTTTCGGTCACCAGCGCTTCGAGCCTCCCGAAGTCAGCGGGCTGGATGTATCCAAGCTCACGCGCCATTTCGACTATCGTTTCAACCTCGGCTAAGGAGCCGCGGGCAGTGTCGAGGAAGCGACGGTATTCTCGTGAACCGTGTCGAGTGTTGCCTTCTGCGATGTTCAGAGGCACGCTGTAACAGGCACGTCGCAACTGGTCGGCTAGAGCATGCTGTTCGTAATCAGGGAAGCCGCGAGAGGTTCGGACGCACTCAATGGCGAGCCGCTGTGCATGCTGCCAAGCCTTTAGGGTCTTGTAGTGGGCCACGGAAGAACAGTGTCATCGAGTGGAGCACAGAGCGGTATCGAAAGATTGCCGGCGGTGCCTTTCCTATGCTTGCCCTCACCCCTCACATCCACTCGGCGTCTACAGCGGCTTGGCGTCTGCCTCACCGTCTAGGCTCTTACCCAACGCACGATTTCCTTGATGCTTGGTCGCTTGCCCGTCATCAGTATCCCCACCCGATATATCCGCGCCGCCACCCACGTGACCACAACCGTCCCGACGACGAGGAGTGCTAACGAACTCGTCACGTCCATCCACGTGAGGTTGCCCGCGGCCCAGCGCGCCGGCGTGGCGATCGGTGCGGTGAAGGGTACGAGCGACAGGGTCACCGACAGGTGCGACTCCGGGTTCGCCAGCGTGGCGAATGAGCTGAAGAACGCGATCATGATGAGCACGGTCACCGGCGCCTGACTCTGCCGCGCCTCCTGCTCGGTCGAGGACATAGCCGCGACAGCCGCGAACATGGCGGAGTACAGGAAGAATCCTCCCAGGAAGAACGCCACGAAGACGAGCGCCGTGGCGAGCGACAGGTGGGGGACCTGGAACACCTGACCCATGTCGCGGCCCTGGTCGGGCATGCTGCTCAGCAGCGCCGCGCGCCGACCCAGCAGAAAGCGCCCTGCCACGCCCCAAATGAGAAACTGCACCAGTGAAACGGCGCCAACGCCAAGCACTTTCCCGAACAGCAGCTGGAACGGCCGGATCGAGCTCACCAGCACTTCCACGATCCGAGAGGTCTTCTCGTCGATCACCGAGCCCATCACCTGCACGCCGTACAGCAGTAGGGCGATGTAGAGCGTGACCATCATGAAATAGGCCAGCGCGAACGACTGCCCGGCACTCTCACCAGTGGCGCGGCCGTGCGAGATCTTATTCGTTCGTAATGCCACCCGCACCTGCGCGTGCGCCACCACACCCGGATCCACGCCGGCCCGCTCGAGCCGCGCGTTCTCGACCAGACGGCCCAGGGCCTGCCGCAGCTCGCCGATGTCGTCGAGGGACGAGACGTTCGAGGCACGGTATTCGACTCCCCCCGCCTCGAGCAGCGAGTCCGACACGAGGAGGAAGCCGTCCAGGCGACGGGCCTCCACCTCGCTTTGCAACGAATCCTCCACTCCCACCCTCGCCGAGATCCGCGCTACCACGGCGAACCCCGGGAGCGCGTCGACGCGCGCGGCGACGGTCTCGCCGAAGGACGTCGTGGTTCGATCCACCACCACGATCCGCTTCACTCCGCTGCGCTGCATCATCAGCAGGGGAGCGAAGAATACCGCCGCGAAGAAAACGGGACCGAGCAAGGCCATGACCCAGAACGAGCGCCGTCGCACGCGCTCGATGAACTCGCGACGGATCACGGCCCAGATTTTCCTCACGGGGACGGTTCCCCATCCGGCCGCGCGGTGGCCTCCTCCGAGCCGACGAGATCGATGAAAATTTTGTGCAGTGAGGGTTCCTGCAGCTCGAACCTAGCGAGCCGCACCCCCGCTGCGACCAGCTCGCGCAGGACCTGCTGTGCATCCGCGCCGGGCGCGAGCTCGAGCTCGGCGTACTGACCGTAGTAGTCGACCTTGGTAACCAGTCGTGGATCGCCGAACAGCCGTGCCGCGGCTCCCGCGCCGCCTCCCGCGTCGCCGTCGAACCCGATGACCAAGTGGTGCCCCCCACGAGTCCGCTTGATGTCGGCGAGCGGGCCGTCCACGAGCTTCCGTCCCCGCGCGATGATCACCAGCTGATCGCACAGCTTCTCCGCCTGCTCCATGATGTGCGTCGAGAACACGATCGTCTTGCCGCGCCGGTGCAGGTCGACCACCACGTCCTTCAAAGCCTGCGCATTGACGGGATCGAGCCCCGAGAACGGCTCGTCCAGGATCACGAGGTCGGGGTCGTGCAGCACGGTGGAGATGAACTGCACTTTCTGCTGCATCCCCTTGGACAACTCCTCGATGCGCCGCATCCGCCAGTCCGCGAGGCCGAGTCGCTCGAGCCACTCACGGGCTCGCCCTCGCGCCCCCCGCCGGGTGACCCCTTTCATCTCGCCGAGGAACACCAGGACGTCCAGCACGCGCATCTTGCGATACAGGCCGCGCTCCTCCGGCAGGTAGCCGACCCGCGCCGAGTGCAGGCGACCACGCGCCCCGTCTCCGAACAGGCGCACGGTCCCGCTGTCCGGCTGCAGGATATCCATGATCATGCGGATGGTGGTCGTCTTGCCGGCGCCATTCGGACCGAGCAGCCCGTACACCGCTCCGGGAGGCACGGCGAGGGAGAGGTCATCGACGGCGGTGTGGCCGGCAAACTGCTTGCTCACCTGGTCGAGGACCAGGATCGGGGCGGGGTCGGCGGCGGGGGCGGGGGACGTCATGCGGGCGAGGCTAATGTAGCCTCGTCACACGCGGACCGCGTCAGTGAGGGCGTTCCAGGGAAGCAGCGCGCACTTGATGCGAACAGGGAACTTCGAGACGCCCGCGAGGGCGCGCAGCTCGCCCAGCGTCTTGTCTCGCGCCGCGGCTTCGTCGCCCTGCATCATGGTGCTCATGCGTTCGGCGAGGGCGAGCGCCTGCGGTACGGTCTGATTCTTCAGGAGCTGCGTCATCATCGACGCCGACGCCTGGCTGATGGAGCAGCCACGACCGATGAAGGCGACTTCCTTGATGAGGTCGCCGTCCACGCGAAGCTGCAGGTCGATCTCGTCGCCGCACAACGGATTGTTCAACGACACGGAGTGAGTGGCGTGCGACAGCGTCCCCTTGTTGCGGGGGCGGCGGTAGTGATCGAGGATCAGCTCTTGGTAGAGAGCACTGAGCTTAGGCTCGGGCGGGGACGTATCCAAACAGGGCTCCCGCCTTGACGAGTGAGCCGGCGAGCGCCTCGACGTCGGCGAGGTCGTTGTACACGTAGAACGACGCGCGCGCCGTGGCCGCGACGTTGAGCCGTCGCATGAGTGGCTGCGCGCAGTGGTGGCCGGCGCGAATGCAGATACCATCCTGGTCGAGGATTGTCGAAATGTCGTGCGGGTGAATGTCGCCGTAGCTGAACGACACGACGCCGGCGCGATGGCCTCCCCCGCTGGGACCGTACACCGTCACGCCCTCGATCTGGGTGAGCCGCTCGATCGCGGCGGCCGCGAGCGCCCGCTCGTGCTCGGCGATCCGCTCGAGGCCGAGCGCCTCGAGGTAGGTGATCGCTGCGGCGAGGCCAACCGCCCCCTCCACGTTCGGCGTGCCGGCCTCGAACTTGTGAGGGATCGCGTTGTAGGTGGAGTGGTCGTCCCACACCCGCGAGATCATCTCGCCACCGCCGTGGTACGGCGGCATCGCCTCGAGCAGCGCGGGCTTCGCCACCAGCGCTCCCGAACCCATCGGTCCGAGCATCTTGTGCCCGGAAAGAGCGTAGAAGTCGCAGTCGAGCGTCTGGAGGTCTACCTTCAGGTGCGGGGTCGACTGAGCGCCGTCCACCACGACCACGGCGCCCACGGCGTGCGCCAGCCTGGCGAGTTGGGCCGCTGGATTCACCGTGCCGAGGGCGTTCGACACGTACGGGAAGGCGACGATCTTCGGTCGCGCCTCGAGCGCCCGGCCGAAGTCGGAGAGATCGATTCGGCCGTCCTCGGTGATCTCCACCATGCGCAGCGTGGCGCCCTTTTCCTGACACAGGATCTGCCACGGCACCAGGTTCGAGTGGTGATCCATGGCCGTGACCACGATGTGGTCGCCCTCCTTCACGGCCGTGCGGCCGTAGGCGCCGGCGACGAGGTTGATGGCTTCGGTGGTGCCGCGCGTGAACACGACGCCTTCCGGCCCCCACGCATTTACGAACGCTCCGATCTTCCGCCGCGCCGCTTCATACGCCTCGGTGGCGCGGATGGCGAGGTCGTACGCGCCGCGATGCACGTTGGCGTTGCTGGTCCGGTAGTAGTCGAGGATGGCGTCCAGTACCGCCTGGGGCTTCTGGGTCGTGGCGGCGTTGTCGAGGTAGACGAGCCGGCGCCCCTTCTCACGACGCTGGAGCAGCGGGAAATCGGCGCGAATGTGGGCGGCGTCGAGCATCACGAGAGTCGCTCGCGTACCAGCCGGTCGAGCCGATCACGCACCCCGGGGTGCCGCATGCGCCCCAGGATCTCGGCGCCGAACCCGTAGGTGAGAATGCTGCGCGCCGCCTCCGGGGAGAGACCGCGGCTCCGCAGGTAGTACAGCTGCGTCTCATCGATCGGGCCGACGGTCGAGCCGTGCGTGCACTTCACGTCATCCGCGTAGATCTCGAGCTGGGGCTGGCTGTCGGCGCGCGCTTCGGTGGAGAGCACCAGGTTGTTGTTGGTTTGCTTCGAGTCGGTGCGCTGCGCGCCCGGCCGAACGATGATCCGCCCGTTGAACACGCCGTGTGCCCGCTCGGCGAGCACGCCGTTGAAGAACTCGTGGCTCGCGCAGTGCGGCTGCGCGTGCTCGATCACCGTGTGGTGATCGGCGTGTTGCGCGCCCGACAGCAGGTACAGCCCGTTGAGGATCAGCTCGGCGCCCGGGCCATCGAGCACGGTGACGATGTCATGGCGGGCAAGCGCTGCACCCAGCGCGATGACGTGCAGACCCAGGTAACTGTCGCGCTCCTGTCGCGAATGTGTCGTTGCGACTTGGAAGCCCTTCGCTCCCTCGCGCTGCACGCGGTACAGCTCGGCCCTCGCCCCCTCGCCCGTCACGATCTCAGTAACCGCGTTGGTCCAGTACACCCCCGTCGCGATCCCGGTAAAGGTCTCGACGATGGTGGCTTGGGCCCCCCGCTCCAGCACGATCAGGCTGCGCGGATGGGAAACGACCGGGCCGCCGGAAACGGCTTTGCCGGTCGAGAGGAAGAGCAGCTCGACCGGCCGATCGAGCGCCACGTTCGCAGGCACATGCACAAACGCACCGTCCACGAGGAACGCCGTGTTGAGCGCGGAAAACGCACTCTCGCGCCAACGCGCGTGACGGCCGAGGTGCGACTGAACGAGCTCGCGTCCGGCATCCGTCTGGAGCGCGGCGGCGAGACTGCCGGCGCGAACCCCGTCCCGCAGAGTCGCGGCGGTCGAGAGCTCGGGGACGTGGCGACCATCGACGAAGACGACGCGATGGCCAGCCCCGAGGTTGAGGCGCTCGATCTCACGGGGACCGGGGAGGGGGAGCGCCGCACGGAGAGCGTGCGCGAGCGTGAATCCGCCCTCGGCGATCGGCGTGACGCTCGTGAAGCGCCACTCCTCCTGCTTCGTCGTGGGGAACCCCAACTCGGCGAAGCGGGCGATCGCACCCTCGCGCAGCTCCTTGAGCCACGCCGGTGCTCCCGCGGCGCCGTTCGATGCGAACGCGCGGAAATCGGCGAGGTACGGCTCGCGCGGGTCAGTCATCACACAGTCGCCGGCTCACGCAGCCAGTCGTATCCCTTCTCCTCGAGCTCGAGCGCCAGCTCCTTGCCGCCCGACCTGACGATCCGCCCGGCGGCGAGCACGTGCACCACGTCGGGCTCGATGTGCGTGAGGATCCGGTAGTAATGCGTGACCAGCACCGTGGCGTTGTCGGGCCGGCGCAGCTTGTCCACGGTCTGTGCCACGGTCTTCAGGGCGTCGATATCGAGACCGGAATCGGTCTCATCGAGGATCGCGAGCTTGGGATCGAGCACCGCAAGCTGCAGGATCTCGTTGCGCTTCTTCTCGCCGCCGGAGAAGCCGTCGTTCACCGGGCGGTTGAGGTAGCTCGAGTCCCAACCGATCGCCTGGAGTTTTTCCTCGAGCGCATCCATGAACTCGACGGGACCGAGCTCCTCCTCGCCGCGGTGCTTGCGGATGGCGTTCACCGCGGAGCGGAGGAAGTAGGCGTTGGTGATACCGCGGATCGCGACGGGGTACTGGAACGCCAGGAACACACCCGCGCGGGCCCGCTCCTCGGGGGCCATGGCGAGCAGATCCTTGCCCTCGTACAGCGCCTGCCCCGCGGTCACTGCGTAGCCGGGATGTCCGGCCAGCGCCTGAGCGAGCGTGCTTTTGCCCGAACCGTTGGGTCCCATGATCGCGTGCACCTCGCCGGCGCGAACAGTGAGATCGACGCCCTTCAGGATCTCCCGACCCTCGACCGCGACGTGGAGGTCCTTGACCTCCAACAGGGGACGCTTGCTCAACCGACACTCCCTTCGAGACTGATGCCGAGCAGCCGCTGCGCCTCGACCGCAAACTCCATCGGCAGCTCTTTGAAGACTTCCTTGCAGAAGCCGTTGACGATCATCGAGACCGCGTCCTCCGCCGACAGCCCGCGCTGCTTCGCGTAGAAGATCTGATCCTCGCCGATCTTCGACGTCGATGCCTCATGCTCCATGATGGCGGTGCTGTTGCGCACGTCGATGTACGGGAACGTGTGCGCCCCGCAGCGGTCGCCGATCAGCATCGAGTCGCATTGCGAATAATTGCGCGCGTGCTCGGCGCCCTTCAGAATCTTCACCAGCCCGCGATAGGTGTTCTGGCCGCGACCCGCCGAGATGCCCTTCGAGACGATGGTGGAGCGGGTGTTCTTGCCCATGTGGATCATCTTGGTGCCCGTGTCCGCCTGCTGGCGGTGGTTGGTCACGGCCACCGAATAGAATTCGCCGATCGAATCGTCGCCCTGTAAGATGCAGCCGGGATACTTCCACGTGATCGCCGAGCCGGTTTCCACCTGGGTCCAGGAGATCTTGGAGCCGCGACCGCGACAGGCGCCGCGCTTGGTCACGAAGTTATAGATCCCGCCGCGGCCCGCTTCGTCGCCCGGATACCAGTTCTGAATCGTCGAGTACTTGATGGTCGCGTGATCCAGCGCCACCAGCTCCACCACCGCCGCATGGAGCTGGTTCTCGTCGCGCACCGGCGCCGAGCAGCCCTCGAGGTAGCTGACGTAGCTCTTCTCATCCGCGATGATCAGGGTTCGCTCGAACTGCCCAGTGGACTCCGCGTTGATGCGGAAATAGGTGGACAGCTCGAGCGGGCAGCGCACGCCCTCGGGCACGTACACGAAGGAGCCGTCGGTGAACACGGCCGAGTTCAGCGCGGCGAAGAAGTTGTCGTTGTAGGGGACGACGGAGCCGAGGTATTCCCGCACCAGCTCGGGGTACTCGCGGATCGCCTCCGAGATGGCGCAAAAGATCACCCCGTGCTTCTTGAGCTCCTCGCGGAACGTCGTCGCTACGGAGACCGAGTCGAACACCGCATCCACGGCGACACCCGCGAGCCGCTTCCGCTCTTCGATCGGGATCCCGAGCTTCTCGAACGTCTCGAGCAGCTTCGGGTCGACCTGCTCGAGGCTGTCCAGCTTGGGCCGCCGTTTGGGGGCCGCGTAATAGGAGATCGCCTGGTAGTCCACGGGGCCATACTGCACGTTGGCCCAGTGGGGCTCGGGCATCTTCTGCCAGTTGTGATACGCCCGCAGCCGCCAGTCCAGCATCCACTCCGGCTCGCCCTTCTTTTCTGAAATGAGCCGGATGACGTCGTCGCTCAAGCCGGGAGGCACGACCTCCGACTCGATATCGGTGACAAAGCCGTACTTGTACGGCTGCAGGACTTGGGCTTCGATGTCGCTCATTGAGGCTCCAGAAGTCCTTTGCTAGTCGCGAGTTGCACGTGATTGATCATGCGCGACAGCGAATCCTAAGGCTTTTACTCGGGATTGTCAACGCGAGCAGCAGCGCGAGTTGCACCACGCCGCCAAACCCCCAAATTGGCGGCCCATGGCCGTACGACGCATTCGCCAACTGGGCGATCCGATCCTGCGGGTCCGCTGCGAGCGGGTCCAGAACCCCAAGTCCGCCGCGACCCGACTGGTCGCGGACGACCTCCGGGACTCGCTCGCCATCGCCAAAAAGAAGTACAAGATGGGGCGGGCGCTCGCGGCACCGCAGATCGGAGCCCCGGTCCGGATCGTGTTCGTGCAAATGGACAAGCAGCGCTGGACGATGATCAATCCGGAGATCACGGATGTGGGCCCGGAGGACTTCACGGTGTGGGATGATTGCTTCTCGTTCCCCAACCTGTTGGTTCGCGTGACGCGAGCGTACGAGGTGACGGTCAGCTATACCGACTTGAAGGGCAAGCAGCGCAGCATGGACGTCAAAGGCCCGATGGCCGAGCTGCTGCAGCACGAGATCGACCACCTGGACGGCATCCTGGCGGTGGACCGCCCGAGCGGCGTGGATCCGTTTGCGCTGCGATCCGAGTGGGAGAAGCTGCACAAGCCGGAGGAGCGTTACGGTCCCCCCAAGCCGCGGGAG
This sequence comes from Gemmatimonadales bacterium, assembly GCA_035280265.1. Classification (GTDB taxonomy): domain Bacteria; phylum Gemmatimonadota; class Gemmatimonadetes; order Gemmatimonadales; family GWC2-71-9; genus AG41. Next base: position 50,266 of record DATEGE010000005.1, read on the forward strand.
GTGTAAGGGAGCGCACCGCCGCTATAGATTTCTCAGAGACAGGGGTGCCCGCCATGGCGCGGGCTGAGATCACACCCTTTGAACCTGATCCGGTTCGCACCGGCGAAGGGAGCTCCGATGACCTGCCGCACACAGATGCATTTCGCTCGCCAAGGGACGATCACACCACAAATGCGTCGCGTCGCCGAGCGGGAGTCACTTCCCGCCGAGCTGGTGCGCGACGAAGTGGCTCGGGGCCAGCTCATCATCCCCGCCAACGTGAATCATCTCGCGAAGCGGCTCGATCCGATGGCGATCGGCAAGGTCGCCCGTGTGAAGATCAACGCCAACATCGGCAACTCAGCGGTCGAATCGAACATCGACCAGGAGCTCGAGAAGCTCCATCACGCGGTGCACTACGGCGCCGATACGGTCATGGACCTTTCGACCGGGGGCGACATCGATGCCATCCGCCAGGCCATCCTCGAGGCGTCGCCTGTGCCGATCGGGACGGTGCCGATCTATCAGGCGGTGACCGAGGTGAAACAGGTCGAAGACCTGACCGCCGACGACCTGCTCGCCATGGTAGAACATCACGCGCAGCAGGGCGTGGACTACGTCACGGTGCACTGCGGCATTCTGCGCGAGTACGTGGGGCTCGCGCTCGGCCGGGTGACCGGGATCGTGTCACGCGGCGGATCGCTGCACGCATACTGGATGATGCATCACAACACGCAGAACCCCTTCTACACCCACTTCGATCGCATCCTCGAGATCGCCCGCAAGTACGACGTGACGCTCTCGCTCGGCGACGCCCTACGACCCGGCTCGGTCGCGGACGCGAACGACCGTGCGCAGTTCGCCGAGCTCGAGACGCTGGGTCAGCTTACCACTCGCGCGTGGGAGCAGGACGTCCAGGTGATGATCGAAGGACCGGGACACATTCCGATGCACTTGATCGAGGAAAACGTCCGCAAGGAAAAGGCGATCTGCCACGAGGCTCCGTTCTACACCCTCGGGCCCCTGGTCACCGATGTGGCCCCGGGCTACGACCACATCACCTCGGCCATCGGCGCGGCGATGATCGGGTGGTATGGGGCGGACATGCTGTGCTACGTGACCCGCAAGGAGCACCTCGGCCTGCCGAACGCGGAGGAAGTGCGCGAGGGTGTGATCGCCTACAAGATCGCCGCGCACGCCGCCGACATCGCGCGCGGCCGGCCCGGGGCGCGCGACCGCGACGACGCGCTGTCACGAGCCCGCTACGCGTTCGACTGGAACGAGCAGTTCCGGCTCAGCCTCGATCCCGCGCGGGCGCGCGAGCTGCACGACGAAGCGCTCCCGGCGGAGTACTTCAAGTCGGCGGAGTTCTGCGCGATGTGTGGACCGAAGTTCTGCTCAATGCACATCACACGAGAGATCGAGCGGAAACTCGGGACGAGGGACGCGGTGCCCGCCGACTAGGGTGCGGATAGCAGACCGTTCACGGACCGCGCTTGACGAAAAACTCGTAGGATGTCGTGCCGAGGCCGTAGCCGTAGATACGCGCGCGAATTATGAACCGCCCACTCGCCGGTACCGTGAACGAACCCACCGGGTAGAACGAGCTGCCGAAGACGGCGGTGTTGCTCCCCACCAGCGACGTGCCAGGTGCCGGATCGATTGCCTCCAGGACTATAGCGCTGTCGACAGAAGAAGTGACTGTGAGTCGATCGTACAGAGTGAGCTGCTCGCCCGGTGTCCCTGACGAGGTGAACTCATCGATGTCGCCGCCAGGGAAAATCGCTTCCCCTCGCACCGTGTCACCAACCGTGTACACCGCAGGGACGGTCTCGGGAGCGCGTTTGACGGGGACGACCTTGAACCAGTACGGACCAATTGGACCCGTGACGCGTAAGCCGACCACGCCTGTTGGAGGGAGAGCTAAGAGGCCGATGTCCTCTCGGGGCAGCGAGTCCTGCGTGGTCGTATCGTAGACCACCAGCCGCATCCCGTCCTGGGCGAAAACTGCGAACTCGGCCCCCGGCGTGCCCGTGAGCACGAACTCGTCCATGTCGTCCGGGTAGTCGATGCGCTCAGAACCGACGGAGTCTCCAAGGGCGACCTGGCGGGCGGCGGTTTCAGGTCTTGCGTCGAACGGCAGGATGGCGAACCGGTACGGGCCGACCTCGGTGATGGAGTGCCCCTGTTGCCCCGGATAGATCGACACGCGGTACCAGCCGTCCGCGGCGATATCCAGCCGCGATGTACGAGTGCTGTCGAGCGATGACGAAGCCGTGGGTATGACCAGGCCGCGGAGCTGGATCGATCCATCTGGGGGTTGGATGCTCAGAGCGAAGTAGCCGTTGCCCGCGACGCCCAAGCCTTGCAGCTGGGCCACGACGTGCTGCCCCTTCCGCGCGTAGAAGACAAAGTTGTCCCAATCACCCGGCACATCGAGGGACTCCCCGGTCACCGTGTCGCCCAGCACCAGGGTGTCGCGCGTGTGTTCCGGCCTGCTCGAGATCACGTACGTGTGCACTCGATACGGACCCTTGTAGCCCGAACTGCCCCCGTTGGCGCACACGTTGAGCCGGTGGGTTCCAGACGCAATCGGGAACGTGCCAGTGCTCAAGACGAGCGGCGAGCCAGGCGGGGCCCCCTCGCAAAACTCTGCGTCCAGCTCGGCCAAGGGCCCGTTGCTCGGGCTGCCCGCGGGATCCCGCCAGGTGAAAATGTTGGCGAGACCACTCTCCGGGACGGTCAGGGTGTACTCGTCGATGTCTCCCAAGACGTCGATCGATTCCGCGACGCTGTCGCCGAGTGTCAGGGTCGGTGGCGCTCGCTCGGGGCGGCGATCGATGGGATAGACCTGAAAGCGATACGGCCCACGATCGCCGGCGGAGTCGGGGGACACGCCGCTCACGCGGACGGTGTAGGTCCCCGATGTGGGCAGCGCGAACCGCCCCGTTGCATGATCGCTCATGCTGGTGTCCGTCCCCACGCTCGCCACCACCAGGCCGTTGACCGTCAGCAGCAGCTCGTCCTTGGAGTCGCCGCTCATCGCCTGGAAGAAAACATTCAGCAGCTGGCCCGCCGCTCCCGTAAAATGGAACTCGTCGATGTCGCCGATCGGGGAAATCCTCTCACGCACCGTGTCCCCGATTGCAATCGTACTCGATCCCACCTCCGGCCCGGAACTCCACGGCACAACCGCCAAACGGTAAGGGCCATCGTAGTTATGCTTACTCACGTCGTCACGTTGCGAGCTGACCGTGAGTCGATAATCCCTCGTGGCCGGTAGCACGATCAGGCCGCTCGTTTGACCATCGAGTGTTGAGTCGCCCCCCGCACTCCTGACCACCCCCAGACGAAAGCCTGCAACCGAGTCGAGGACGGCTCGGATTATCCCAGAATTCGCAGGGCCTTCCGCTTGAAGAGTCAGAACCACTGTCTGACCCGCCTGGCCTGCGAAGGTAAACTGGTCCAGGTCTGCAATCGTCTCTAAGATTTCGCTCTTCACCGTGTCCCCCTCGTTCATTCTCGGGGACACGGACTCCGGTGATGGGTTCACACGCTGGATGAGGAATTTGAACGAGCCCTCGCGGAGGAAGAGCTTGTCGACGAAAATCTCCATCTTACTGGCGACGTGGGCGTGAAATGCCTCGGTCCCATCCTTGAGCAGTGGAAGACCGGGGCGACTCACCACCCTGCCCAGCGGGGTCGTGAACCCGGTGTAGCCGACGCGCAACTCGAACGCTCCTGGGGCATTGGTCGGCGCCTGCTGGAAGAAGACCGCGTAATAGACGTCTGCCGGCGTCTCGAAGACATAGACGAGGGTATCGGAGGACAGGCCGATCTGCCCAGAGACCGTGTCGCCCACGGCAACCCGAATCGCCTTTCGGTTGTCCGGGCCAATCACGTCGCTGCATGCCTGCCACACGGTCCAGGCAAACGCCCCCGCGAGGGCGGAACGGAAGACGGTTGGCCTGGTGAACCGGAAAGCCATGAAGAGGCACCCAGTAACTTGGTTCTAGAAACTGCTGCGTCCCGCTGCAGTTCGATAGCCCGTTTGACGGCAACATGTTGCGTCTGCGCAACATGGCCCCGAACGGCGAGAAACGGCCGCAGATTTGCTTGACACCCGCCGACCGCCCAAGCCAGCATTCGGCCACTGATGGCCTCGTCCATCGTTCTGAAATTCGGCGGCACTTCGGTCGGTGACGCGGCCGCCTTCGAGCGCGTCGAGCGCATCGTTCGCTCCCACGGCGGGCCCCGCCCGGTGGTCGTGGTCTCCGCCATGAGCGGGATGACGGACGCGCTGCTCGCCGCCCTGAACGCCGCCGCCGCCGCCGGACCCGTCAATGCGCTCAACGGCCTGCGTCCCCTGCTCGAGCGACCCCGCGCGGTAGCCCGGCGGCTGCTCGCTTCCGACGCCGCTACAAACTTCCAGACCTACCTCGACGGCACCGAGCGCGCCCTCACGGAGGTGCTGGAACGGATCGAACGGACCCCCGTCGCACGCCCCGCGCTGTACGACGAGGGCGTGGCATTCGGCGAGCAGCTCGCCGCCACGCTCCTCACCGCCGTGCTCGCCGCGCGCGGCCTCCCCGCCCGGTACGTGGATGCGCGCCGCTGCGTCGTGACGGACGAGACTCACGGCGCCGCCGTTCCGCTGCAGCCCGACACCGAGCGGCGCACCCGTGATGAGCTGGGCCCGGTGCTCGAGCGCGGGATGGTCCCGGTCCTGGGGGGCTACATCGCCGCGACGCGGAGCGGGGTCACCGCCACGCTCGGCCGCGGCGGATCCGACTACTCCGCCGCGCTCGTCGGGGCCGCGCTCGGCGCCGCGGAGATCCAGATCTGGACCGACGTGAGCGGCGTGCTCACCGCCGATCCGCGTATCGTAAAGGGCGCCCGGACCATTCCGCGCCTTTCGTACGCGGAGGCCGCCGAGCTCGCTTACTTCGGGGCGAAGGTCCTGCATCCGCGCACGATCCAGCCGGCGCTCGACCGGCGCATCCCGGTGCGCATCTGTAACTCGCACGCCCCCGACGACCCTGGTACGCTGGTGACCGCCGAGGCGGACATCTGGCCCGAGACGGTGAAGGCAATCGCGCACAAGCGGGGGGTCACGATCGTGCAAGTCACGTCCGCGCGCATGCTCGGCGCCTACGGGTTCCTGCGCTCCTTGTTCGAGGTGTTCGACCGGCACCGGACGGCGGTGGACGTCGTCGCCACCTCGGAGGTCAGCGTGTCGCTCTCCGTGGAGGAGGGCGCAACGCTGCCGCCGATTCTCGAAGAGCTGCGGCGGCTGGGCGAGGTGCGGGTGGAGCCGCACCGGGCCATCGTGTGCGTGGTGGGCGAGGGGCTGCGCCGCACACCCGGGATCGCGGCGCGCCTGTTCGATACGATCCGCGACATCAACGTGCTGCTCATCTCACAGGGCGCGTCGCAAGTGAATCTCACTTTCGTTGTGGAAGAGGCGCAGGTCGCCGAGGCCGTGGCGCGGCTCCACGCCGCCCTGCTGGAGCGCGAAGGGGCGTCGGCCCCGGTGGCCGCGGCGGGGCCCGTGGCCCGGCCACGGGCTGGCGCCGTCCCCGACGTGTTCACGCTGGCGCGCCGCCTGATCGACATTCCATCCGTCTCCGGAGACGAGGCCGGCATGGCCCGCTTCCTCGCGGGCTACTTGGGCGACCTCGGCTACCGCGTGGCGCTGACGGACGCCGTCCCCGGCCGGCCCAACCTGCTCGCCACCACAGGTGCTCCCCCCCGCGTTGTGCTCTGCACTCACCTCGATACGGTGCCTCCCTTCATTGGGTCACAGGAAGAAGGAGACGCGATCGCCGGGCGCGGGGCGTGTGACTCCAAGGGCATCCTCGCTGCCCAGATAGCCGCCGCCGAGCGCCTGCGGGGGGAAGGCATTGCCGAGCTGGGCTTGCTGTTCGTGGTGGACGAGGAGATGGGCAGCCTCGGCGCCCGCGCCGCGAACGCGCACCCACGCGCGCGCGAGTGCCGCTACGTGATCGTGGGCGAGCCCACGGACAATAAGCTGGCCGTGGGCTGCAAAGGGTCGCTGCGCGTGGCGCTCTGCACCGAAGGCACGGGCGGCCATTCGGCCTACCCCGAGCGCGGCACATCGGCCATCGACGCCTTGCTCGATGTCCTCACCGACGTGCGCGCGTGCAGTTGGCCGCGCGATGGGTTCTTCGGAGACACCACCGTCAACATCGGCATCATCGGTGGCGGCACGCGGACCAACCTGCTCGCCACGGAGGCCCGCGCCGATCTGCATTTCCGATTGGTCGGCGACGCCGCCGTCGTGGAGCAGATGCTCGCGCGCACCGTGGCCGGGAGGGCCCGGGTCGAGTCCTTGAGCCTCACGCCCCCGGTCCGACTGTTGGGCATGCCAGGGTTCGAGCCGTGCGTCGTGGGGTTCACGACCGACACCGCCCATCTCGGGCACTGGGGGACGCCGCTGCTGCTCGGACCGGGATCGATCCTCGACGCCCACACGGCACACGAGCGTATCGCGAAGGCCGAGCTCGCCCGCGGCGTGGACTTGTACGTCCAGCTGGTTCGCTCGCTCCTCGCCGAGCCGGCCGCGGGCCAGCGGGGCGCGCTGGCGGGAGTGCGGGCGTGAGACTCGCGCTATTTGGACGGGGCGGCATGGGGCGCGTCGTGGCCGAGCGGGCCACGGCCGCGGGGCTCGAGGTCGGAACGGTATTCACGTCGGCCGACGCCGGCCGCAACGGCGATCAACTGGCCGCCCTGCTGCGCGGCCACGACGTGGCAATCGACTTCTCGACCGCCGAAGCGGTGCTTCGCGACGCCACGGCGTGCGCGCGGGCCGGCGTGCCGCTGGTCGAGGGGACCACGGGTTGGCGTGATCGCGAAGCGGAAGTGCGCGCGGCGGTGGAGCAGGGCGGGAGTGCCCTGGTGTACGGCCCGAATTTCTCCATCGGTGCGAACCTGTTCTATCGCCTCGCGACGCGCGCGGCGGAACTGTTCCGCGCATTCGGGGACTACGAGCCGTTCATCGAAGAGGCACACCACGCGACGAAGCGCGACGCCCCTTCGGGAACCGCCCTGCGGTTGCGCGACCTCGTCGCCCCCGGCCGAGCGATCTCCGTCGCGAGCACCCGCGCGGGGCATATTCCCGGTACCCATCGCGTGGGGTTCGACTCAGTCGCTGATCAGATCGTGCTCGAGCACGCCGCCCGCTCACGCGACGGCTTTGCGGCCGGGGCGCTCGTCGCGGCACACTGGATCATGGGACGCAGGGGAGTGTTTACGTTCGACGAGGTGATGGACGACATGCTCGCGACCGTCAGGCGCTGAGCAGGAACGAGGAGCACGCAGATGCGCGTGGACTGGCTACGCGGCGGCGCGACCGCGCTCGTCACCCCCTTCGCGGCTGACGGATCGGTGGACGATGTGCGCCTGGGGGCGCTGGTCGAGCGCCAGATCTCGGGCGGCATCCGCGTGCTCGTGCCTTGTGGCACCACCGGCGAGAGCGCCACCCTCACCGCGGAGGAGCAGCGCCGCGTGATCGCGCTGACGATCGACGCGGCGCGGGGCCGGGCGCGAGTCCTCGCCGGCGCTGGCGGCAACGCGACCGCCGCCGCGGTGGAGCGTGCGCAGGCCGCGCGTGCGGCGGGCGCGGACGGCGTCCTGGTCGTCGCGCCCTACTACAACAAACCCACCCAGGCGGGGTTGATCGCGCATTTCCGCGCGGTCGCCGCCGCCGTGCCCGGCCTTCCGGTAGTCCTTTACAACGTTCCTGGACGCACCGGCTCGAACATCGACGCTCCCACGGTGCTCGCCCTGGCGCGGGAGACGGAAAACATCGTCGCCGTGAAGGAGGCGTCCGGGAACTTCTCGCAGATCATGGCGCTGCTGCGCGAACGACCGGAGGGATTCCGCGTGCTGTCGGGCGACGATGCCCTCACCCTGCCACTCATGGTGCTCGGCGCGGACGGCATCGTATCGGTGGTCTCGAACGAGGTACCGGATCTCCTATCCCGCCTCGCCGACGCGGCGCTCGCGGGCCGCTGGGAGGACGCCCGCACGCTGCACAACCGACTGCTGCCGCTGATGGAGGCCAACTTCATCGAATCGAACCCCGGTCCCGTCAAGGCCGCGCTGGCGCTGATGGGCCTCCTCGAAGAGCGCTTTCGGCTCCCCCTCGTCCCGGTCCAGGAGAAAACGCGAGCACGTCTCCGCGACGTGCTCCAGGAACTCGGAGTCCTCGGTCGCGCCGCGCATGTCGCTGCGTGAGCGAATCGAAGGGCTCGCCGCGGCGCAACGCTCTACATACGACGACGCCGACCGCGCGCTGTTCACCGAATTCCGCGCTGCGCTGACGAAGGGCGCGGTGCGCGCCGCCGAGCGGACCGCTGGTGGCGAGTGGCGCGCGAACGCATGGGTGAAGCAGGGAATACTGCTCGGGTTCCGCATGGGTGTGCTGACCGACATGTCGGTCGACACTACGCTGCGCTTCTTCGACAAGGACACCTATCCGGTGCGGCCTACCGCCCTCGCCGATAGCGTCCGCATCGTGCCGGGAGGCTCGAGCATTCGCGACGGGAGCTACATGGCTCCTGGTGTGGTCTGCATGCCCCCGATGTATGTGAACGTCGGCGCATACGTGGACGAGGGGACCCTGATCGATAGCCATGCGCTCGTCGGCTCGTGCGCGCAGATCGGGAAACGCGTCCACCTGTCCGCTGCCGCGCAGGTGGGTGGGGTGCTCGAGCCGGTCGGCGCCGTCCCGGTCGTCATCGAAGATGACGTGCTCGTGGGCGGTGGCAGCGGAATCTACGAGGGGACCGTGGTGCGCGAGCACGCCGTGCTCGCGGCGGGGACGATCCTCACCGGCTCGACGCCGCTGTACGACCTGGTCCGCAACCAGGTGTACCGCCGGGCGAGCGGCCGACCCCTCGAGGTGCCGGCCGGCGCGGTCGTAGTACCGGGAGCACGTGCACTGCGTGAGGGCACGGGGGCGGAATGGGGACTCTCGCTGTACGCCCCGGTGATCGTGAAATACCGCGACGACCGTACCGACCTGGCGACCCAGCTGGAAGAGTACCTGCGGTGATCTCCCAGTCCTCTAGGTGTGTCGCGATGCTGCCCGCTTACTGTCACTCCTCCCAGAGCGCGAACGCCCGTACTGGAAAGCTGCCGACGCCCTTCACCCTCGGCGGGACGGCATAGAACCGAAACCCGTCGTCCGGAATCTCTGCGAGCCGACACAGATGCTCGACGATCGGGATGCCCGCGCCAAGGAGGAGGGAGTGCACAGGGCGAGTCCCGTCCTCGGCGTCATCGATGTTGAGCGAATCGATGCCGACGAGCGCCGCGCCGGCTGCGATGAGGGAGTCCGCCGCCGCGCGCGTGAGGAACGGATGGCCGCTACCGTACCGCTCCGTGCGCCAATGGCGGTCCCACCCGGTGTGTACGAGCACCGCTTTCCGACGCAGATCACGACTCTCGAATAGCGAGGCATCGAGCGCGCGTGCGCTGCGCCCACTCGCGCGCGTGACGCAGCCCTCGAGATCGGCCAGCGCCTCCAGACGATACGCAGCGATATCCGACCCGTCGTGATATCGGTGGAACGGGGCGTCGACGTACGTGCCGGTGTTCGCCAGCAGCTCGATTTTGCCGATTTGGAAGGTGGTGCCGGGAGCGTAGCGGGTCGTGGACGCGGCCCGCGACAACCAGTCGCTGATCGCCGGGACCGGGAGGCCGGGATAGGTCACCATGCCGTGCTCGATCTCGTGACTGAGGTCGACCAGGTGGCGCTGCGATTTCATCGGGCGGTCGCCGGGGACCGTCGCGCCGGATCTTGACGATAGAACCGCTGCAGCTCCCGGTACAGGTCCGGGTGATCGCGCTCGAGTTGGACCGGCTTCTCGAAGAACGCTTCGGTTGCGACCGCGAAGAACTCGGCTTCGTCCGTCGCCCCGTACGCGTCGAGCGTCGACCGCCGGCCGTGAGCCACGTCGCGTCGCAACCGCTCGTACTCGGTCGCGAGCACGCCACCCCACGTCCGTAACGCGCTTCGCGGCAGGACGGGCGCGCCGTCCGCCACGCCGTCTTCGGTGTCCAGCTGATGCGCGAACTCGTGCAGCACCACGTTCTCGCCATCGGCGAGACCTTGGGTTCCACGGATGACGTCCTCCCAGGAGATCACGACCACGCCGTCACTCAGCGATTCACCCTCGAGCGGAACGGGGGGCGACACGATCTCGCCGGAGTGGGGGGACCGGGCGAACTTTGGGATGAATCCGCGCGGATACACGAGTACGGTCCGGAGCGTGGGATAACACGGCCCCTCCAGGTGGAGCAGCAGCAGGCACGCTTGGGCGGCGATCGTGACCTTCATTTCCTCGGTGACGACCAACCCACCGCTCCCCTCGAAGTGTTTCTCCCGCACAAACAGCTGCGCCAGTCGCAGCAGTCCCTCGCGTTCTTCGGCGGTCAGCCCTCGGGCGAGCGGGACGTCACGCTCCAAGATGCCGCGCCACCCGGGCGGGAACGGCTCGGTCGGCAGCCGGAGCCGTGGCGCCGGGAGGCGGCGCAGAACGGCCGAAACGCCGAGGTATCCCGTCGCCATCAGCACGAAAGCCACCACCACGACCGCGAGCAGCTCCACTTAGTCCCACCAACAATAGAGGCGTTGCGACTCGACGAGCTCTTTCGCGAGCGCGTCCACGTTTCCCGTCCCTTGCTCCACGATGTCGGGACAGAACGTGTAGAACCACTTGGCCAACCTCGCCGGGTCACGAATCACTCCCGTGAACCGACCTTCCACCCAGTCGAAGTCGATGCCCGTGAGAATAAACGGCTGCTCGCGCTGCACCGCCCGGAGCCAGGCGACAATGCTGTCCGAGCCGATACCGTAGTTCGCACCGTTCGTGCCCATCAGCCGGAGGATCTCGTACGGATCAGGGCGGGGAAATAACGCGACCCGGTCAGCGCGACCTTGAATTCCGAAGTGCTGCTCCGCCCGGAAGAGATAGAAGCCCTTCTCGAGGAACCGGGACTGCACCGCGTCGACCAGCGCTTCCGACCGGTTCGACGGCACGCCCACCGCGAATCCTTCCGTTACCGTCGAGTCGCCGAGCGAATCACGGCCGGCGAGCGGCGTGGCAGTCGAGCCGGCTAACTGCTCCAACGCCCGCACCGCGCCGGCAAAGTCGTTGGGCACGGTGAAGTCGGCGGGGAGCGCCACCGTTGAGCGAGTAAGCGTGCTGAGACGACGCACGAGGCCCGAGCCCAAGCGGGTGACGATCAACACCGCGACGGCGAGCGCGGCGATCCAGGCGACCGACATCTTGCTGCGCGGCTGTGCGATCGGATGAGGGTCGCGGCCCTCCATGCCGAGCTCGCGCAGCAGCGCCGCGCCGCGGCGGCGCAGCCGCGCCATGCGGATGGCGCGGAACGGCGGCAGCAGCCGCCACGTCATTTTCCACGCCCCTACAAAGGTGGGACGGAACGTCTCCGTGGCGTCGTCCCGACGCCACGTTCTCACTGCGACTTGCTCGGTCAGCTCCCGGACCATCGCCTGGGACAGGAAGCGGGCGGGCTCCTCTTGGTGATCGAAGGGGATCGTCGTCGCGGCGCCGAAATACCGCTGGAGGTACGCCCGCTTGATCCGGCACAACCGGGCGGGGTCGCGGACGTCGGGGAGCTGCAGCACGATCCGCTGCGGTGTCGGAGTGAAGACACCCAGGCGCGGGCTGTTGTTCACTGTCATGCTCCGCCCATCGCGGAACTTGGTTGGCAACTCCACGTAGCTGGTGACGAGGCGCGCCGGGGGGGCGGCGGAGAACGCCGTGACTGCAAGCGCCAGCTCCCCCGTGTCGGGGCGCTCCAACATGGTGGCGCGCATGCTGACGTGTTTGACCTGCCCACCCTGAAACAAGTCCGCCACGACACGGAATCCTTCGCCGGCGAGCGCGTCGCACATCTGGCGCAGCGTCTGCGCCACGTCCGGCGGCACCACGTGGCGCCCGGGGACAAGCGGCTCGAACGCTGGCCGCGCCCCGACCCGCTGCGTGAGCCACACGACGATGGGGCCGAGCCAGTAAGGCGCGAGCAAGATGGCAAGCCACACGAGGTAGACCACCCGGCCTCCTCAGGACGAGACGGGTTGCGCCGGCGGCAAGACACGCATCAGGGCTTTCAGCAGCTGCCCATCCGGAGAGCCCCCCTCGGGTGCGTCGGCGAGAACGACGCTGAAGCGCCGCCGGAGGAGCGGGTCCCGCATGGCGTGCGCGGCGAACTGCAGCGTGAGAGGAATGAACCAGCGCGCCTGCCGGGCGCCCGCGCCGGCACGTGCAACCGCGGCGTACTGCTCGAACAGGGCGAGCAGGAAGGCGCTCTTCGAGGGAAACTGTCCGTAGATCGCCCCCTTCGTGAAGCCCGCCGCTTGAGCCACCTCATCGAGCGTTGCCAGCTCAATGCCGCGCTCCGCGATGACGGCGAGCCCGGCCTGGAGGAGCATGGCCCGTGTCTCGGCCATCCGCCGCTGGCGAACGATACCCATGGGAATCTACGATACTCACTGGAATTCCAACCAGCAACCTAAAGCATCCGAACCGTGAGTTCGGATACCAACGAGTATCCTAATTGACCATGTAACGACGCCGTCGTGCTCCGCGTGTCGGCTCCATTTGCAACGCACCGCTGCAGTTCCAAACATTGGGGCCCCGCGCCCGCTCTGTCCCGCTAGAGGAGGACGTTGTGACTGAGACCGGTCTTCAGTTCGATCACGCCGAGCATCCTGCTCCGGCGAGCGGCGCGGTCTGCGGGTTCTGCAAGCAGTCGATCGCGACGACGTACTTCGAGATCAACGGCCAGGTCGCCTGCTCGCGCTGCCGTAGCCAGGTCATGGCAGCGTGGAACCGTGGATCCCCGGCCAAGCGCTTCGCGAAGGCATTCGGCTTGGGCGCGGCTGCGGCGGCCCTCGGCGCCGCGGTCTATTACGCGTTCGTCTCGATTTCGAACATCGACTGGAGTCTCGTGACGGTCGCCATCGGCGTGTTCGTCGGTAGCGCGGTGCGCAAGGGATCGAACGGCCGGGGGGGCTGGCGCTACCAGCTGCTGGCGATGTTCCTCACGTACAGCGCCGTCGTCGCGACGGATTCGTCGTTGATCGCGCGGGAGTTCACGAAGGAGTTCCGGGCCCGCGCCGATTCGGTCCGAGCGACCGCAGGTCCGAGCGCCGCGCTCGCGGGCGTAGGAGCCGCGACCACCGCCTCCGACAGCACTCTCAAGACGAAACGTGACCGCCCCGGGGCCTTGGTGGCGGTGATCGGGCTCGTCGTGCTCTTGGGGCTGGCATACGCTGCCCCGATCGCGATCGGGGTCGCAAGCCCACTTCATCTGTTGATCGCCGGCCTGGGGCTGTACGCCGCCTGGAAAGTCAATCGCGGCGGCGCGCTGCGTGTCACGGGACCCTACCAAGCGGTAGCTCCTAGCGCCGCCTAGCGCCATGAGCGACGTCGGGGCGGAGCAGATCGAGGTCTGTCCGCAATGCGGCACCCACGTCGCGCCCGCGCTGCTCGCCTGCCCTTCCTGTCATCGCCTCGTCCATGCCGACGAGCTGAAGCGCTTGGCTTCCGAGGCCGAGCGGGCGACGCAGGCGAACGACCCGAGCGCCGCGCTGGCCGCCTGGCGAGAGGCGCTCGAGCTCCTACCTCCGGGTTCGAGGCAGTACCAAACAGTCTCCGCGCGCATCGCCGAGTTGAGCCGCTTGGTGGAGCGCACGCCCGCTCCTGGAAAGCCCGCCTCTCGCCTGGGCAAAGGCGCCGCTGGTCTTGGTGCGCTCGGCGCGCTGCTCGCCAAGTTCAAGTTCGCCATCGTTTTCTTGCTTACCAAAGCCAAACTCTTGCTGCTCGGTTTGACGAAGGCGGGAACGCTCGTGAGCATGCTGCTCTCGGCGGGCGTTTACTGGACGATGTGGGGATGGAAGTTCGCGCTCGGCGTCGTGCTCTCCATCTATATCCACGAGATGGGGCACGTGCAGGCGTTGCAGCGCTACGGCATCAAGGCCACGGCGCCGATGTTCATCCCCGGCTTCGGCGCGGTGATCCGCCTCAAGCAGTACCCGGCCAACCCGCGAGAAGACGCGCGCGTCGGGCTCGCCGGTCCGATGTGGGGTATGAGCGCCGCGCTCGTGGCCTACGCGATCTATCGTGCGACCCACCTCGGTATCTGGGGAGCGATCGCGCACTTCGGCGCGTGGGTGAACCTGTTCAACCTCGTGCCGGTGTGGCAGCTCGACGGCAGCCGGGGGTTTCGCGCGCTGACGCGTCTCGAGCGCTGGCTTGCGGTGGCCGTGGTCGCCGCGGCGTGGCTGGTGGCGCCGGAGGGGTTGCTCCTGCTGGTGGGCGTCGTCGCGGCCGCCCGCGCCGCCGTCGGCCCCGCGGCGAGCGAGCGCGACCAGACCGCGCTGCTCCAATACTGCTTCCTCATCGCGGTCCTCTCGCTCCTGTCGCGGATCGCCGCGCCCGTGATCGCGCGGTGATCGTCTCCACGCGCGGACTTGACTGGGGGGTTACCCCCTCTATGTTTTCGATTCGGCCCGTGCGCGACGCATATTTTGGGGAGTCTCGATGACGTACATCATCGCAGAGCCGTGCATCAACGTGAAAGACCGCTCCTGCGTGGATGTCTGTCCGGTGGACTGCATCTACGAAGGGGAGGACATGCTGTATATCCACCCCGACGAGTGCATCGACTGCGGCGCGTGCGAGCCCGAATGTCCAGTGACGGCGATCTTCCCCGAAGAAGACACCCCGCCGCAGTGGAAATCGTTCATTGAGAAAAACCGCGAGGTGTTCCAGGGTCCCACGCCGCCCGGCAAGCCGCAGCGTAAGGGATCGTAATCAGAGCCCCGGGGTGACCCCCGGGGCGTTCGTTTTTCAGCCCAGCCCCGTCAGGAAATCGGCCACGAGACGGCTCGTGGCGAGAGGTTGCTCGAGCGGCGCCAAGTGCCCGGCCGCGGGGACGACGTGGAACTGCGCCCCGGGGATGAGCTGCGCCATGGCGCGCGCCGCTGCGGGGGTAGCGATCTCGTCGTCGCTCCCGGCCAGCACCAGTGTCGGCACCCGCACGCCGCGGAGCGTCTCGGCTGAATCGGGCCGATCCCGCATTACCCGCTGGGAACCCACCACGGCCGGCACCGACCAACGATGCGCCATTTCACGGACCTGCGTCACGACCTCGGGCTGCGCGGCCCGCGTCACCGGCGCGAGCAGACGCGGGAGCAATCGCTCCGCCACGGCGTCCGGCCCCTCACGCTCGGCCACGGCGGCGAGCTCGTCACGCCCCCGTTTGGTCTCGGCCGAGTCGGCCTCCGCCTTGGTGTTGGCAAGGATCAGCGCCTTGATCCGCTCGGGATGGCGCCGCAGCACCTCGAAGATGATGTATCCGCCCATCGACAGTCCGCACAGCACGACCTCCCGCACGCCCACCGCGTCGAGCACCCCCACCACGTCGTCTGCATACTGCGCCAGCGAGTAGCCGGCCGGTGACGGGGGGGCCGACGACCCGCCCACACCCCGTAGATCCGGTACGATGCGCCGTACGCGCGACAAGGTCGCGAGCTGGTGTCGCCACATGGTGCGGTCGAACGGAAAGCCGTGCACGAACAGCACCGGCAGACCTTCGCCGCGGACGTCGACCGCCAGCTCCTCGCCCCCGCTGGAAACGCGGAGCGCGTCGGCTCCCGTTGCGCGGGGTCCGAGGAACCGAACGATCTCGTCCGGCAACGGAGTGGCCCGTCCCAGGCGATCAGTGCACACGAACACGATGTCCGCCTCGGCGGCCAGCAAATCGTCCGACACGCGCCGGACGACATGGCGGAGCGTCATGCTCGTCGTCCCCCGGTTGAGCACGCTGGTCTCGACGCGCACGACGTCGCGGGCGAACACGGGTGCCTTGTACTCGATCGTCGTCTTGCGCACGACGGGCCACACGCCGTTGCGGTCGAACAGGTCCATCCCCGGCCCGCGGGCGAGCGCGTCCCACCGGGCGCGCTCCAACAGCGTGAGCAACGCCGCCTGGTTCAAGTGCCCGAACGCGTCGCAGTCGTACGGATACACCGTCATCTCGATGGCCGGAAATGGCGTCACGGAACGCTCTCCAGCGCGGTCTCCGGAACCGCGAACGTATGCCAGAAAACGACCCGCTGCACGTTCCACGTGCCACGTCGCAGGAGCACGGCGAACGTCTTGGCGCCGTAGGTCGGATCGAGGACGAGCCCGTGCTTACCGGCGAGGCGCGCAGCGGCTTCACCATCAGCGGTCGGCCACCCGTACCCTCGCCCGAGGCCCTCGACCACATCCGGCGCGGCGGGAGCAGGAAGCGCGACGCCCGCGCGGGCGAGGAGGCGCCGCGCTGCGCGCGCTAGTCGCAGCGTGCGCCACCGGTTCGCAACGATGGCGGGCGCGACGCGGACCGCGACTAAGCGCGTCCCCCATCCTAAGGTGCCGAGGGCGAGGAGCAGCCCGGCGGCGGTGCCGCCGGTCCCGAGCGGCACAACGATCGCATCGGGTGGCACCGCGGCGTGGAGCGCCAGCTCCAGCCCCGCCAACAGATGTCCGACCACGGCCCGCGGGTGCGCTCCGCCTCCTGGAATCCAGCGGCGCGGCCCTCGATCGAGCCCGCGCGCCCGATGCCACGCCTCGAGGACGGCGAGCGGCAGCGTCGCCCGCGCCCGAGCGCGCACCACCACGGTCGCCAGCGCGGCGCACGCCGCGGCGACCGCGCGGCTCGTGGGTGTCTCCGGTTGCGGAAACAGTGCCACCGCCGTTCGGTGCCCCAGCGTGGACGCGTGCACCGCCGTCGCCAGGCAATGCGTCGAGCCGGCTCCGCCCACCGTGACGAAGGTCGTGCCCGGTGCGGCGCCGGCGAGCAGGAATTCCAGCCCACGCACCTTGTTGCCACCGTAGCGCGCGGCGGAGCGATCCTCCCGCTTGATGGCGAGCTCCTCCAGACCGAGGACGCGCGCGAGCGCGGGAGCCTGCTCCAGCGCGGTGGGCCACGAGCCCAGGTCACAGGGTGCGAGCGCCGCGCGTATCTTCTTGGTCAGTTTGAGCGGATCAGACACTGAACCCCGATCTCGAGGATCCTATGCGGGTTGCCACCGACTACATCCGCCACGCGGCGCGCGCCGCCCGCAAGTGTGCGGGGGACCCGTTGGGCGGGGCGCCCCAGCCGCCCGACCCCGAATTCTACAAGACCCTCGCCAAGGCGCTCGAAGAGATCGCGGCCGGGTTGGAAGCCCTCGGCAAGGAAGAGTGAATTACATCCGCACGCCCGACGCGCTCGCCGAGGCGATCGCGGCCCTGTCTAGGGAGCCCCTCGTCGCGGCCGACACCGAGGCGGCGAGCTTCCATCGATATCGCGACCGCATCTTTCTGATCCAGCTGGCGAGCCCCGGTCGGACGGAAATCATCGACCCCTTGGCGCTCGCCGATCTGGCGCCGCTGGGTCGCCTGCTCGCGAACCCCGACGTGGAGAAGACCTTCCACGACGCGGACTACGATCTCCGCATTCTCGATCGCGACTACGGGTTTCGGGCGCGCCGGCTGTTCGACACGCGCATTGCCGCGCAGCTGGCAGGCGAGCCGGCGGTGGGGTTGGCGGCGCTGCTCGACAAGTACCTCGGCGTGAAGCTCGCAAAGGAGCACCAGAAGGCCGATTGGTCTCGCCGTCCGCTTCCCGTCTCGATGCTCGCCTACGCCGCGGCGGACACGGAGCACCTGCTGCGGCTGCGTGAGCAGTTGCGCGAGCGCCTCACGACGCTGGGTCGGCTCGGCTGGGCGGAAGAGGAATTCGCGCGGCTCGAGAACCTGCGCTGGACCGGGATGCCCGACGGCGTCGACGCCTTCTTGCGAATCAAAGGCGCCAAGGCGCTGTCGCCCCGCCAGCTCGCCGCGCTCCGCGAGCTGTACGGCTGGCGCGAAGCGGTCGCCGCCGAGCAGGACCGAGCCACGTTCCGGATCATGGGAAACGACGCGCTGCTCGCCGTGGCCAAGTCCCTCCCCCGCACCGCCGCCGACCTCGGGGACATCGCCGGGTTGCCCCGTACCCTCGCGGCCCGCCATGGCCCCACTCTGCTCCAGAGCGTCGCACGCGCTCTCGCGCTACCCGAATCGGGCCTGCCGCGACTGGAACGGCCTCGACGCCAGCCACGGGATCCGTCGGTGGAGGCGCGAGTGGAGCGCCTCAAAGCCGCTCGCAATCGCGTCGCCGCAGAGCTTGGCCTCGACCCCGGCGTCCTGTGCGGGCGCGCCACGCTCGAGGCGGCTGCCCGTGCACAGCCGCGCGATCGCGCCGGTCTGGCGCGAATCGAAGGGCTGCGGCGCTGGCAGATCGAACTGCTGGGAGACGAGCTGCTCGGGGCGCTGGCCTAGAGCCCCATCAGGGCGCGGATCTTGGGATCCATCCGCTCGGGAGTCCAATACGGCTCCCACACAATCTCGATGTCGACGTCCTTCACGCCCTCGAGCCCGCGCAGCACTCGATACGCGTCGTTCGTGATCATCGGGCCGGCAGGACAGCCGGGTGACGTCAACGTCATCTTCACGCGCACGTCACCCCCATCGACCTCGACGTCGTACACCAACCCGAGGTCGATGATGTTCATGTCCAGCTCGGGATCTTTGACCTGCCGCAGGGCCGCGCGGGCCGCGTCCTCGGTCAACGCCGCGGGTGCCGTCATCTGCGAACTCCTCTCGCCTGCTCCGAACCTAGCCGCCCGGGTAGCCTCGCACCAGGCAGTGGCGCCGCTCCGCGATCCGAGCATACCACCAGCGCGCCACGGGGAGCACGCCGGGAACACGGAACACCCACGCCAGCCACCGCTTTCCCGGCAGCAAGCGCAGGATTTCCGGAGCCGCGTCCGCACCGGCGAACACGCGTCCGTCGGGCAACACGAGGTGCATCGCAGCGGCCAGCGCCGGGAGCGGGATCCCGAAACCGGCCACGCGCACTTGATCCTGGAACGGGATCGCCACGAGCCGCTGTTCCCGATCCCAGCGCCGCAGCAGCTCGACGCTCTGGCGGCAGAAGCCGCACTCGCCGTCGTAGACGAGGGTCGGCCGGTCAGGGCGCATCGGACGCGCGCGCGGCTGCATCGGCGATGCCGCCGCGGACTTGCTTCAGCACCGTGAACGGTCGGCGGGCACGCGGCGCGTACGCGCGGTTCGTGAGCAACACGACGAACAGATCGCGATCGGGGTCGATCCATAGCGACGTGCCCGTCCATCCGGTGTGGCCGTAGCTCTTGGGGCCGAAGCGCGTCCCGGCGCTCGAAACAGTCTCACCCGTCGGCAGCGCCTGCCACCCGAGCGCCCGGGCCTCGCTGCGGTGCCCGAAGTCGGCCGCCTTGGTGGTGAACAAGCGGACCGTCGCCGCGGAGAGGAGCCGTCCCCCGTCGGGACGCTTCCCCTCCCGCAGCATCAGTTGGGCGAACCGGGCGAGGTCGGAGACAGTCGAAAACAGGCCGGCGTTGCCGGACACCCCCCGCAGCTTGAACGCACTCGCGTCGTTGACCACGCCAGCGACTGGATCGCCATGCCACACGCCGGTGGGTGCGATCCGGCGCCGCCACCGCGGCGGCGGCCGGAACATCGTTTCGCGCATGCCGAGAGGGGCGAACACCTCACGCGCGGCGAAGACGTCGAGCGGCTCCCCCGTCACGCGCCGCACCACCTCGCCCAGCAGGATCGCGTTCAGGTCGCTGTAGATCACCCGGGTTCCCGGGGGCACGCGCGGCGTCTCGCGCCACACGCGTGCCATCAGCGCCGCGCTGTCGGGAATCGCTTTGAGCTCGGGATCCGGGATGTCGGCCCCCAGGCCGGAGGTGTGCGCGAGCAGCTGACGGACCGTGATCCCGGCGGTTCCCGCGGCGTTGAAATCCGGGAGGTACGTCGCCGCCGGCGCATCCAAGCGCACCTTGCCCCGCTCCACGAGCAACATCAGCGACGTCGTCGTCGCGATCACTTTGGTCAACGACGCGAGGTCGTACAGCGTGCTGTCGGGATCGACGGCCGCACTCGCGGGGGACCAGGTGAGGTGCCCGTACCCCTTCGCGAACAGCACCGTGTCGCGTCGCCCGATGACGAGCGCCGCGCCCGGGTAGGCGCCACGCCGGACACCGTCGAGGACCAGGGGGTCGAAGGTCGCGGCGGCGAACGACGCCGGAGCCCGCGCTGCTCCCGCGTCCGCGGTCTGCACCAGGAGCAGGTGCAGCGCCGTTACGACCACACGCCCGGGATTCGACGACCGCAGGTCGCGCACCGCCCATCGGCGGCGATGCGCTGCCGCTTGATGACGTAGCCGTACCGCTCGATCAGCAGCTCGCCGCAGTCGGGGCACCACGTGTGCTCCCAGCGATCCACCTGCCCCGGCAGATTGCCGGCATAGACGAACTTGAGCCCCGCAGCGGCCCCGATCTGGCACGCACGCACCAGCGTCTCGGCCGTCGTGTCGTCAGGATCGGTCATCCGGTAGTCCTTGTGGAATGCCGTCACGTGCCAGGGGATCTCGGGACTGATCGACGCAATGTAGTCGGCGGCGCGCGTGAGTTGCCCCGTATCGTCGTTGAATCCCGGGACTACCAGCGTCACGAGCTCCAGCCAGAAGCCGCGCTCATACACCATCCGGATGGCGTCCAACACGTGTTGCAGGACGCCGCCCAGCTCGCGGTAGCGGCGGTCGTCCATGGCCTTGAAATCGATCTTGTAGCAGTCGGTCCAGGGACGGATGTAGTCGAGCACCTCGGGCGTCGCGTTGCCGTTCGAGATGAACGCGGTCTTAAGCCCGCGCGCCCGCGCCGCGCGAAACACGTCCAGCGCCCATTCCGCCGTGATGAGCGGCTCGTTGTACGACGACCCGACCAGCTTGGCGCCCTGCCGCAGGGCGAGCTGAACGAGACCGTCCGGAGTGACGTCGGTGGGGAGCACCCCCGCGGCGTCGTCGCGCAGTGCCTGACTGGTCAGCCAGTTCTGGCAGTAGCCGCAATGAAAGTCGCACCCCAGCATCCCGAAGGTCAGGGTATCGGAGCCGGGCAGCGCGTGGAAGAAGGGCTTCTTTTCGGTGGGATCGCATTGCAGCGCGGCCACGTAGCCGGCGGGGACGTACAGCGTCCCGTCCTTGTTGAAGCGCACCTTGCAAATGCCGCGGCGGCCGGGCTTCACGAGGCAGCGATGGCCGCAGGCGAAGCAGCGCACGGCGCCGTCGGGGAGCCGTTCGATCAGCTCGCCCGGTCGTACCCGAGCGTCCAGCGCCTGGGCGAGCGTCGCGGCCCCGCCGTCCGGCGCCGTGTGTGCGAGGAATGAGACGATCCCGCGGTGCATCATGCGACCTGCCGACATTCAATATAGCCTGCCCTCAGCTACCGACGCGCAGTGAGCCCGGCGCCAGGTCGTAGAGGAGCAACACCGTCGCAACGTCGCGGGCCGAGAGGTCACGGACTTGCGGATTGGGGTACATGATGTCGCCCGGGTCGGGGGAGTGGTCCAGGCCGAGCAGGTGGCCGATCTCGTGCAGGGCCATCACCCGAACACCGTCGGCGTCGAGCGGTTGCCCTTTCAGGTCGAACGTCGCGAGCGTCACGTCCCCCTGCGTGATGTGGTCGTCGCGGTCCCACTGCAGGTCGGTCTGCCCCGAGCGTTGGCCTTCGAACTGCACACGCCAATGGAAGCGGACTTCGGCCATGGACGAGTCGGCGTCGAGGTTCCACCGCACGGGCACGCCGGCGTCGCGCCAGCGCTCGAGGGCGTTCCGCACGGCGTCCAAGAACGCGGGCTGGAAGTTCGCGACCTGTGAGCCCACGAGCGACACCCGCACAGGGGTCGTGACCCGCCCGTCCCAACGGTGCAGCCCCGAATCGGGGCTGGCCGCGAGGATCTCATTCATATACGTCAGGCTCGCGCTGGCGCGGATCCGGCGCCGAATCTCGGAACGGGCCAGCATGACGATGTAGCTCGGGCCGGCGGCCGCTGTCGCGGGCGGCGATTGCGGCCCGGTCGGGGCTGGCGGCGCCGGCGTCATAGGCGCCGGTGTGGCGAGAACGGTCGCGGTGCTGTTGGCTGGGACGGTGACGGCCTTGGCACTCAATGAGGCGTGCGGATGAGGACGCACGAATGCATTCCACAGCAGCGCCGAGAGGAGAAAGACGATCACGCTGGAGACGAGGGCCATGACACGGCGCTCGAGCATGCGCGCAATATAGCGTCGCGCCGCTAGCATTGACCCGCCAGCGTCTCTATGATTGTGGCCGGCTTATGCTTGGCGACTAGGTGATCGCGTTACCCGCGGCACCCATCATCCGCCGCCGCGGGTGGGTCATCGCGGCATGGGCGGCCCTTGCCGTGATGTTCGGGCCGCGAGCGTGTCACGTGCAACAGGTCTTGGCGCTGCGAGGCGGGGGCAGCGAGACCACCGAATCGAACCGCGCCACAGAGCTTCTCAAGCACGCCTTCCCCACGCCGTTCGCTGACTACGTAGCCATCGTCGTTCACGGTCCCGTGCGCTGGACCCATCCTCGCTTCGAGGCAGTGCTGGATACGCTCAAGGCCGCCGTCGAGCGCCGTAGTTACGTCGGCCAGGTCATTTCGGTCCGATCGATCGGAGAATCGAGCTTCGTGAGTCAGGACCGGCGGACCACGTTTCTCATCGCGGCGCTCACGGCCGAGGCCACACACGATTTAAGTGCCAGCTTCATTCCTGACCTGCGCGCCACGATCCGGGAGGCGCTGGCCCCCATCCCGGGCTCCGACGGCTTCGACGTGTCCGTTACCGGGTTCCCCGCGCTCGACCACGACGTCCGCACCATCAGCGCCGAGGATACCGAGCGCGGGGAGCAGCGCGCGCTGCCGCTCACCCTCGGCGTGTTGATCGTCGCGTTCGGGGCGCTCGTGGCCGCCGCGCTCCCGGTGCTCGTCGGCATGCTCGCGATCACGATCGCGCTCGGGCTGGTGACGATCGCCGCTCAGTACACGCCGATGTCCGTGTTCGTGCTGAACATCACCACGATGGTCGGACTCGGCGTGGGCATCGACTACTCGCTCTTGATCGTGACGCGGTTCCGAGAGGAGCTCAATCGCGGGCTGTCGCCGGCGGATGCCGCGATCCGCACGGTCGAGACGGCGGGGTCGGCGGTCGTGACGTCGGGGCTCACGGTGGTCGTGGGCTTCGCGGCGCTCGTCCTGACGCCGCTGCAGGATACCCGCTCGGTCGGCGTGGGCGGCCTCCTGGTCGTCGCGATGGCCGTGTTGCTCGCCACCACCTTTCTCCCCGCGGTCCTGGCGCTGCTGGGACGCAACATCGATCGCCCCAAGTGGCTCGCCCGTCCGCTCGCCCGATTCCACGCGCCCACCGGGTGGGAGCGCTGGGCGCGCTGGCTGGGCCATCGTCCTTGGCGGGCCGTCATCGTCGGCGGCACGGCGATCGCGTTGCTGACGTTCCCGCTGGTCCAAATTCGTCTCGGTCTGCCGGCCACCAACTGGTTTCCGCCGGAGTCGGAATCGGGCCGCGGGCTCGAGGAGCTCCGCGAGATGGGGGCGAGCGGCGTGATCCAGCCGGTGCGGGTCGTACTGCAGCTCCCGGAGGGCGAGTCCGCGCTCTCGGCACGCCGCCTCCCCGGCCTCAAGGTGCTCACCGACGCGATCGGCAAAGATCCCCGCGTCCGTGAAGTCCGGGGCGTGGCGAGCGTGAAGGCGCGGCTGTCGACCTTGCAGCTCGCGATCTACTACAGCGATCCGGACGCTGCCCGCGCCAAGAACCCGAAGTTCTACGACGCGTATCTGAGCGCCGATGGTCGGGTGACGTTGTTGGACGTGATCCCGGCCGACACGGTCTCGCTGACGGGATTGATGGACGTGGTGCGTCGGGTCCGCTCCGTCGTGGCGCGGGGGGTGCGGGGCCTCGGCGGCGCCGAGATCCTGGTCGCCGGGTTCGCCGCGTCTAACGTGGACACGCAACAGGAACTGATGACGCAGTTTCCGGAAACCGTGGGCCTGGTCCTCGGCATCACCGCCATCATGCTGTTCGTCGCGTTTCGCTCAGTGCTCGTACCTATCAAGGCGGTGGTCCTGAACCTCCTCTCGGTCGGAGGAGCCTTCGGGCTTACCGTGCTGGTGTTTCAGCACGGGTATGGAGGCCGGCTGTTCGGACTGGAGGGGCCGACCCAGGCGATCTGGGCGGTGGTGCCGGTGCTGGTCTTCGCCATCGTGTTCGGTCTCTCGATGGACTACGAGGTCTTCCTGCTCACGCGCGTAAAGGAGGTGTTCGATAAGACCGGCCGGAACGATCACGCGACCATGGAGGGCCTGTCGGCGACCGCGTCCACCATCACCAGCGCCGCCCTGATCATGATCCTGGTCTTCGGGACATTCGCTTTCACGCGGGTGCTCGCGGTACAGCTGATCGGATTCGGGCTCGCCGCTGCGGTGCTGCTCGACGCCACGCTGATACGCATGGTGCTGGTGCCGGCGATCATGCATATCGCGGGGCGGTGGAATTGGTGGCCGGGAGTGCGCGCACCACGGCTGGAAAGAGAGAACAGTGATTAGGTTCACCGCTGCACGTCTGCGCGTCTAGTCGTTGCCGGTCCCTCATCTAGTAGTCTCAGCCGCGAACCCCACACGTCCCAGTGCCACGCCGGTACCCGCACGCCGGTTCTCGGGTCTTTGAGCGGTTTGTATTGCAGCCATTCTGGGCGGAGCTCGAGCGCAGGGGCGAGCGCGAGCAATCGTGCCTGGTCGGCGCTCACCAGATGGACCATCGGCTCGCCGCGGATCGAGTGGCGGTGAAGCCAAACGCCGCCGTCGAGGGCGAAGCACATCCCCTCGCGGCGGCGCGTGAATGCGCGGTACGGCGGCTCTACTGACAGGTGATGCGACCCTCGATCGTAGCGGGCGGCACCGGCGGCGCATTGCCGGAGAACAGCGCGCACAGCCGACTCGGCGCGTACGCGCTCTGGACGCTCGCCGACCAACCGCCGACCACGGTCGAGAGGCTGGCCAGCGAGACGCCGGCCGACAGCTGAAAATTGTTCATCTGCGCCAGGCTCGTCGTGTACTTCGCGCTGTCATAAAAGAAGGCCTCCTCCGCCGTCGCGAGGTTCCGCAAATCGGACTTCATCGCGCCGACGTAGGCCTTCTCCTTCGTATTGGTGAGCTTCGGGATGGCGATGGTCGCCAGGATCCCGACGATCACCACTACCACCATCAGCTCGAGCAGCGTGAAGCCGCTTCGTGACATACCAACGAACCCTCCGGGCGCGAAAGGGCGCCGAGCCCCGTTGCAAAAGCCCGGCGCCACCAATAGTTAGCGCCGGGGGTCGTTCCTGCAAGAGCCATGCTTATCCCTTCGCATCGACCCAATTCGTTCCGACGCCGATACTTACGACTAGGGGCACGCGTAATTCCGCAGCTCGCTCCATGTGGCTTTTTACAAGGTCCGTGGCCCGTTCTTCCTCACCCCGAGGCACCTCAAGTACCAGCTCGTCATGGACTTGGAGTATCATGCGAGACGCGAGCCCCCCGCTCGCCAGCGCTCTAGCGATGCCGATCATGGCGACCTTGATGAGGTCTGCCGCCGAGCCCTGGAGCGGCGAGTTGGTAGCGGTGCGCTCCCCGAACGCCCGGACGTTGAAGTTTCGATCCTTGAGCTCCGGTATGTAGCGCCTCCTGCCGAACAGGGTCTCGACATAGCCGCGCTCGCGCGCCCCAGCCACCGTCCTGTCGAGCCACGCACGCACGCCGGCAAAGCGTGTGAAGTACTGCTCGATGAAGCGCTTCGCATCGTCCAACGTGATGCCGAGCTGGCGGGAGAGCGCGAACGGCCCCTGCCCATAGATCGTGGCGAAGTTGATCGTCTTGGCGCGCGCCCGCATCTCGGCCGTGACCCGGTCCTGGGGCACGTCGAAGATGATGGCCGCGGTCTGGCGGTGAATGTCGCCGCCCTGCCCGAAGGCCTCGACGAACGCCGGGTCACCCGAGAGGTGGGCCAGGAGGCGCAGTTCGATCTGGGAGTAGTCCGCGGTGAGCAGCACCGCGCCCGGCGCCGCAACGAAGGCGCGGCGGATGGTCTCACCGCGGGGCGTCCGCACGGGGATGTTCTGGAGGTTGGGATCGGAGGACGACAATCGGCCGGTGGCGGCGCCCGCCTGATTGAAGCTGGTGTGGATCCGTCCCGTCTCGGGGTTGATGAACGCCGGCAGCGCGTCGACGTACGTCGACATGAGCTTCGACAGCTCGCGGTACTCGATCAGCAGCCGCGGCACCTCGTGGCCCATCGCTGCCAGCTGTTCCAGGACGTCGAAATCGGTCGACGGTCCCGTCTTCGTTTTCTTCACAACTGGAAGCTGGTGCTTCTCGAACAGGACATGGCGGAGCTGCGGCGTGGAGTTGATGTTGAACTCCGTCCCCGCCGCTCGGTAGACCGTGCGCTCCAGCTCCAGCAACTCGCGGGCGAACGTCCCCGCGATCTCGCGCAGCCGATCGCGATCGATTCGTACGCCTTGCCACTCCATGTCCACGAGGACTGAAATGAGTGGGACCTCGATCGTCTCGAGGAGACGCAACAGCGCATGGTCCTCGAGCTCGGGCTGAAAGGCGTCTCGCAGTCGCAGCGCGGTTTCGGTCGCCGCTGCGCCGTACCGCGCCGCGTCGCCCACGGGCACGCTCCCGAACGGGCGCTCGGCCTTCCCGCGTCCGACCAGCTCCGCGAACGTGGGCACCGCCAGCGAAAGTCGCTCGCGCGCCAGGTCCTCGATGGCGTGCGAGCGCCGCCCCGGATCGAGCACGAAGCTCGCCAGCATCGAGTCGTACGCGACACCCGCGAGCTCGACCCCCGCTCGCCGCAGCACCAACCAGGCGCGCTTGATGTCGTGGCCCGCCTTGCGCACGCTCGGGTCCACGAGCAGGGCGGCGAGCGGCCCGAGCGCGGCGCTCGTGAGTGGTGGGAGGTTGCGCGGTGGCGTTCCTCCCGCGAGCTCGCCGTCCGGCGGCGTGTGCGCGAACGGGAGGTACCAGGAGCGACCGGGCGCGATGGCGAGCGACACGCCCACGAGCTGGCCGCGCATCGGGTGCACCGCGTCGGCCTCGGCAGCAATGGCCACGAGCGCGGCGGCACGACATTCCGCGACCAGGGCGGCGACGGCCGCCGGGTCCTCGACGATGGTCGGCTGCGCTACAACGGGCGTGAGCGCCGCAGGAGCGAGCGGGGCAGCCGTCCCGCCGGGCGACCGCGAGCCCGCCGGCGCGGGATCCGCGACGCTGACTGCTTCGAGCGACGATAGCTTGGGGATGAGCGTGCGGAACTCGAGGTCGGTGAAGAGCGTCGTGAGTCGCGCGACATCGGGGTCGTGAATTCGTAGCGCGGCGAGATCCAGGTGGAGCGGCACGTCGCGCTTAATGGTGACCAGGTCGCGCGACAGCCGGGCGAGATCGGCCTGCTGCTGCACCGCTTCGCGGGCCCGCTTCCCGGGAATCCGATCGGCGTTCGTGATGATCCCGTCCAAGTCCCCGAACGCCTTGAGCAGCTCGAGCGCCGTCTTCTCACCCACGCCCTTCACGCCGGGGACGTTGTCGGACGTGTCCCCCACTAGCGCGAGGTAGTCCACCACGCGTTCGGGCGGCACGCCCAGGCGCTCGCTGGCGTTCGCCTGATCCACCCAGTGTTCCTCGACGCCGGCGGGCCCGCCGCGTCCCGGGTTCAACAGGGCGACGCCCGGCTCGATCAACTGATAGAAGTCCTTGTCGCCGGAGACGATCACGACCTGCACCCCTTGTTGGCGCGCCGCGGCGGCGAGCGTGCCGATTACATCGTCCGCCTCGTAGCCCTCCACCCCGACGACGGGTACGCCGAACGCGCTGAGGATCTCCTGAATGCGCTCGAAGGAGCGATTGAAGTCCTGCTGCAGCTCCTCCGTCAGCTTCTCACGCGTCGCCTTGTAGGCCGGGTAGGTCTGGTGCCGGAAGGACTCACCCACGTCGTGGACCCAGGCCAGGTAGTCGGGCCGATGCCGCTCCAGCAAGCGCAGCAGGAAGTTGGTGACGCCCCAGGCCGCCGAGGTGTTTTCGCCGCGCCGCGTCGTGAGCGGGCGCGCGATCATCGCGAAGAACGCGCGATAGATGATGGCGTAGCCGTCGACGAGGAACAGCGTGGTGCCGGGCCCGGGCATGGGCGGAAGAATAACGTGAATGGAATGAAAAACCCCGCCCGGTGGAACGCGGGCGGGGGACGCCGAATGGCGCGAAGCCGGCTAGACGCGAACGACGTTCGCGGCGTGCAAGCCTTTCTCGCCAGCCTTCACTTCGAACTCCACCACCTGACCCTCCGCGAGCGTCTTGAACCCGTCCATCTGGATGGCCGAGAAGTGTACGAACACGTCCTCGCCGCCCTCCTGTTCAATGAAGCCGTAGCCCTTGGCGTCATTGAACCACTTTACTTTTCCCTTTGCCATTCGGTCCGCCTCCTGCAAGGTCGCACAAGGGCGCGGGCGCGCCCCGCCCGGCACCGTGTCGGGCGCGATAGAAATGACGCGCGGCGGAAACGTTGTCAAGAAAGCGTTACACGGGCTGTGGCAGGACTCCGTAACTACCGGGCGGTCAATTGGTTGGCGTGCCGTACAGGGCGCGGTACAACTCCCGGTTGCGTAACACCGAGCGGACGTAGCCGCGCGTTTCCTGATAAGGGATCAGCTCGATGAACTCGTCGGGATCGCTCGAGCCCGCGCGGCTGAGCCAGCGCGTCACCGGAGCCGCGCCCGCATTGTAGGCGGCCGCCGCGAGCTCGACGCGTCCGCCGAAGCGCTGCAGCAGCTCCTGCAAATGCGCGGCGCCGAGATGCAGGTTGAGATCCGGCACGGTGATCCACTCGGGATAGAACGTGACATCGAGTCCGCGGGCGGTGAGGGCCGCCGTTCCCGGAAGCAGCTGCGCGAGGCCGCGGGCACCGGCGGGCGACAGGGCCTGCGCATCGAACACGCTCTCCTGTCGGACGATCGCCACGAGCAGCATCGGGTCCACGCCGAACTCGGCCGCTTCCGCCTCCACCGCCCGGCGGTTCGGCCACGGGAAGATGGCGCGCAACACCCGCGCGTCGTTGGGAGACTTGAGCGCCGCCTGCCAGCCCAGCCGCACTGCCGCGGGGCCGAACCCGCGCGCCGCCAAGCCGTCGCTCCACGCGAGCAGGGCGTCGAGGTCCAGTTGCCCCGCGCGTCCCAACACGGCCCGCACCTCGGCCTGTGCGGCGGTGTCGAGGCCGGCGAGGAGCAGGGTATCGATCGTGCCGAGGGCCGCCGCGATGACAGGCGAAGGGAGGGGGGCGGGGGCGGGGG
>DATEGE010000006.1:0-1971 GCA_035280265.1 Gemmatimonadales bacterium
AACGCCGTCACATGCGACGATACCGGCTCCTACGCCTTTACGGCGAGCGCCGCGGGGTTCGCGGGCACGTCCTACCAAGTGGGGACATGCGGCACGCCGCAGGGCCCGCTCGACAACACGCATTCCGATCCCGTGGCGAACGGAGCGGTGTCCGGCGGCGCCATCGGCTTCGACGTCGGGAGCGACGCCTCTTGTCACTACACCGCGGTACTGTCGGGATCGCTCGCGCAGCTGACCGGCACGGCCACGTGCGGTTCCGCGTCCGGAACGTGGCGTGCGGTCCGCGGGGGCGCGGTCGCATCGGTGGCCGTGGCGCCGCGGGCCGCGACGGTCCCTCCCGGCGGCGCGGTGGTGTTGTCGGCCGAGCTGCGGAATGCGTCGGGAGATCGGCTGTTCGCCCGCCCCATCGCGTGGTCGAGCGACGCGCCCCAGGTCGCGGCGGTAAGTGATGTGGGACTGCTGACGGCGCTCGCCGGCGGGCGAACGACCGTCCGCGTCAGCGCAGGCAGTGTCAGTGGCGCGGCGCCGATCCTCGTGGCGGGCGACTCGGTGGTGGATCCCGTGGGTGACACCTTCGGCTCGCCGGACGACCTATCCCAGCCCGATATCACAGTGCTCGCGGCGGCGCACGACTCCGACGGGCTGACGATCGTGATTGGGCTCGCCAATCCGACCGGGATCGGCGGCTACGTCGACCTGGACGTCGATCAGAACCCAGCTACCGGCGGCTTGGCGCAGGTCGATGCCTATCGCCCGGACCCCGGTGGGTCGAGCGGCCTGGGGGATGAGTTCGTCGTGGACTTGTTCAACCATCTGCTCGTGGACGTGGTGAACGGTACCAACGTCGACTACGTCGCATCGGTCTACAACGGGAACACCGTGACGCTGCGGATCCCGTTGCGCGAGCTGGCCGGCTCCAACGGCCAGGTCAACCTCGCCGTCGTCGTGGGTGACGACAACGGACCGACGGACATCGCGCCCAACGCCGGTCACCTGACGATGGGAGCGCCTGGCTCAGGCGCGGCAGCGACGGCCGCCGCGAGAGGCTCGTCCTTGAAGGGGGTCCGACTGCCGTGGCCGGCGGGGCCTCACCGCGCGGTGTCCCAAGGGGCCCGGGGGACGAAGCTGCCGATCGGCCCCGGTCGTTGACTCCCGTGGGCGCGTCGGAATCGAGTGGCATCGGACGACCCTGAAGGGAACACCACATGAGGCAGCGCGGCGTCGAGGCATTCCAGGGCCTCGACGCCGCTCCGTTGCGCAATCAGAACCGCCGCGAATAGCTCACGAAGATCAACGAACTGGCGAAATCACCGCCGCCGTGTTTGCCGGTCTGCAGGTCCAGCACGCTCGCCTCGCGGTTCGCGCTCAGTCGGATCGGGGCGCTCAGGGTGACCTGGCTCGGCCCGGACGTCAGTGTCACGCTCGGATCGAGCGAAATGGAGTATCCCGGCCTGCGGAAGCCGAGGTCGCCCCCACCAATGAGATCGTGGACGGGCTGGCCGTCGATCCGGCCACCGAGGCTGACGGAGACGCCCTGCTGCGGCCACACGGCATACGCCAGCCCCAAGCGCGCGGAATAGACGTCGGGCACGGACCAATACACGGTTCCACCTGGATCTTTTGTGACGTCGCTCAGCTTGCGTGGATTGATCAAGTAGGACCCAGTTAGATACGCGACCCCGTTGTGGAATGCCCGCTGGTACGCCTGCAGCTGCAAGATGATGCCCCAGCCGCCGTCGCCGGGCTCGATGGATTGGTCCACCGGATACTGGATGGAAGTGCCGCCCGCGAGGAAGTAAGCGTCCGTCGCCTTGTGGTCTCCCGTCGGCACCTTCACTCCGACCCCGAGCGCGATGTTGCCCGAGTGGTTGTGCGGGTCCCACAACCACTGGCTTGCGACCAGACTGACGTCGCCCAGTCCAACCGCCGTGACCGCATGGCGAGCGGAGTCCGCATAGACACGTGATTGCA
>DATEGE010000007.1:0-2089 GCA_035280265.1 Gemmatimonadales bacterium
CGAAGTACACCTGCAACGCGACCAGCAGGAAGAGCAGGGCGATCAGTACCGCCAGGTGCAGGCGGGCCGACGGCTCCACCGTGACCTGCCGGCGGAACACGACGACGTCCCGGCGCAGCACGTACAGCATGATGGTCGCGAACAGCGCGAACGTCGTGACGGCGATGACGAGACCGATCGCGCCCGCGATCACCGGCACCGTGAACACGTAGTAGCCCACGTCGCGGCCGAACACGGGGTCCGTCACGCCGAACGGCGTCCGGTGCAGGAACTGGAGCACGCCCAGCCAGCCGCCGGCGGCACCCAGGCCGAACAGCAGCGCCAGGCCGAGCGCCGTCGGCAGGGCCAAACGGCGCAGCAGCCGGGTCACGTCCACGGCGGCGGCCCCAGAGCTGAACTGGACGACCAGCGGGTTCGGGACGAGGCCGCGCTGGGCGATCCGCAGGTTGGCGTACAGGAAAGCGAACACGACGCCGCCGACTCCCACGCTGAGCACCGCCTCGGCCACCAGCCGGGTCGTGAACACGCGCTCGTACCCCAGGGCCTGGAACCAGAGCCATTCGGCGGCGAACTGGACCAGATTGGAGAGGAGCAGGAAGACGGCGAACAGGAGGACCAGCACGACGAGACCCAGGCGACGCCGCCGATGAGGCGGCAGACGGGCGACGCTTGGTGGACCGGTCATCAAGGGTAAACTAACACAGAAGCATGGGCTTGCGAGTTGCGTCCCGATGGACTCAGCGCGACACTCCGTGTGCTGGCTCGTGGTCCCGATCCCACGAGCAGACATTGTTCACCTCCTACCAGCAGGGCGACGCGGAAACAGAGCGGCAGGGGGTGCTGCATGCGACGCAGCGGATCGTGAGCGGAGACACTCACACGCAGACTCACACCGACACCTTCGGGAAGGAACAAGGGAAAGCCCCCCAGCGGAACTCACCGTGAGGCTTGATTTCGAGCGAGTCGAGACGGCGGGATCGGGAGCTCGAGGCCGAAAATGACCCAGGCGAGGAGCATTTCCACGTCCCGATCGGTCAGCGCGTCATACTTCTCCATGAACGATCGCGCCCGGCCTTACACCGCCGCCGAGATCCGCGCTCTTCCCGAGGACGGCAATCGGTACGAAGCCGTTCACGGCGAGCTGCTCGCGACCCCGCCGCCGGCGTCGCGGCACCAGGGCGTCGTGCGACGTCTATTGTTTTCGCTGCAACCGTACCTGGGGCGCGCGGGCCGGCTCGCCGAGGTCTTTTTTCGCGCCGGGCGAGGTCTCCTGGGATGCGGACTCCCTGGTGCAGCCCGATCTCTTCGTCGTCCCGGCAGCGGAGGTGAGCAGTGGCTGGAGCACCTTCAAGACCCTCCTACTCGCTGTTGAAGTCGTGTCACCCGACTCCGTGCGAGCCGACCGCGAGGTGAAGAGACCGCTCTATCAGGAGCACGGCGTGGCCACGTACTGCATCGTTGATACCGACGCGCGGCACGTCGAGGTGTGGCGTCCCGAGGACGAAGAGCCCCAGGTGGTTGCGGGCAAGCTGCACTGGCGAGTGGCGCCCAGCGCGCCGGAGCTGGAGATTGCGGTGGATAAGTTGCTCAAGGGCTTACCG
The DNA here is from genome assembly GCA_035280265.1 of Gemmatimonadales bacterium. Classification (GTDB taxonomy): domain Bacteria; phylum Gemmatimonadota; class Gemmatimonadetes; order Gemmatimonadales; family GWC2-71-9; genus AG41. The sequence continues at coordinate 1,602 of DATEGE010000007.1, forward strand.
AAATGGGAAGCCACGGTGGCGTGGCGCGGACCGAAACCGTAGAGCTGCGAAGCAGTACTGCGATCTTCGGATCGCTCGTTCGGCCCCGTGGCCGCGTCTGCAGCAGCGCGATGCCGACGCATTCTGGCGGCGGAACCCACCTTTGAGCGAACTAGCGTCGTGACATGAGCATCGAGCCCAGCGACTTTGGGACTCGGCTGCGCGCGCTGGTGGAGCTGCGGGGCGCGGTTCTTACGGAGGAAGAGCTATCCCACCTGAGGGAGCGTTACCCACGGTGCCGGGGGAAAGGGCACTGGGACGTGCGCGAGTACGCTGACCGACGTCGCGCCGGGCACCTGCCGACAAGTGGGGGCGGCGCCAGGGGGCCGCGGTGATCATCGAAGCCGTCCCGGCCTGAGGAACCCCATGGACATCATGCTGGCCGCCATGCTCGGCGTCGTGCTGTACCTGTTCAGCGGCTTGCGCGTGCTGCGCGAGTACGAGCGGGC
>DATEGE010000008.1:0-19013 GCA_035280265.1 Gemmatimonadales bacterium
GACCACGGACCTCTACCTGTCGGCGTTGTTCGAGGTCGGGCTCATCCTGTTCGTCGTCACCGTGGCGGTGAACGCGCTGGCGCGTCTCCTGATCTGGCGGGTCGCCCGCGGCACGGCAGTGGGGAGTCGGGCGCTGTGACCGCGCGCCAGGTGCGCCGCAAGCTGATCAGCGGGGTGATGACGGGGCTCGTGGGCGCCCTGTCCGCCGTCGCGGTGCTCGCCCTGGTCCTCATTCTCGGTCACCTCGTGGCCAAGGGGGCGTCGTCGCTCGATTGGAGTTTCTTCGTCAAGAGCCCGGTTCCGGCGGGTCAATCCGGCGGCGGAGTAGCGAACGCGATCGTCGGCACCGCCATCGTGGTAGGAGTGGCGGCGATGATCGGTCTGCCGATCGGGATCGGCACCGGCCTCTATTTGGCCGAGTACGGCTCGGGCCGGCTGGCGTGGGTCGTCCGCTTCGTGGCCGACGTCTTGAACGGGACCCCTTCGATCGTGGTGGGGATCTTCGCCTGGACGTGGCTCGTGAAGCCGTTCGGACACTTTTCGGCGCTCGCGGGGAGCGCAGCGTTGGCCATCTTGATGGTCCCGATGATCGCCCGCACAAGCGAAGAGATGGTCCGCCTGGTGCCGCACTCGTTGCGTGAGGCGGCGCTCGCCCTGGGCTACCCGCGGTGGCGTACCTCGCTGCGCATCATCGCGCGGACCGCGCTCGCCGGGATCCTCACCGGCTGTCTGGTGGGCGTCGCGCGCATCGCGGGTGAAACCGCGCCGTTGCTCTTCACCGCGCTCGGCAATCTCAACTTCATCACCAGCGTCACGGAGCCGATGCAGACCTTGTCGCTGCAGATCTTCACCTACGCGACCGGGCCGTTCGAGGAGTGGCACCGCCTTGCGTGGGCGTCGGCGCTGGTGCTCATGGGGCTGGTGCTGCTGCTCGCCGTGGCCGCCCGCTGGGCGCTGCGCTCCCGTCATGGCACCGCCCGCTGACGCCCGGCTGCGGCTCGAGACCGTGCAGCTCACGGCGCTGTACGGCCGGCGTGCGGTCGTCAAGGAAGTGTCGATCCTGTTCCCCGCGCACACGGTGACGGCCGTGATCGGTCCCTCGGGGTGCGGCAAGAGCACTTTTCTCCGCTGCTTGAACCGCATGCATGAGCTGTCCGAGGGCGGCTGGGTGACGGGCAAGGTGCTGCTCGACGGCGCGGACATCTACGATCCCCACGTGGATCCGGTGCAGCTGCGGCGCCGCATCGGGATGGTGTTTCAGCGACCTACGCCGTTCCCCACCATGTCGATCTACGACAACGTGGCCGCGGGCCTGCGCGTGAACGGGCACCGCGCCCGCGCAGAGCTCGACACAGCGGTCGAAACCGCGCTGCGCCGGGCGGCGCTGTGGGACGAGGTCAAGGACCGGCTGCGCCACAGCGCCCTGGCGCTCTCGGGCGGCCAGCAGCAGCGCCTCTGCGTCGCGCGCGCGCTCGCCCCCGAGCCCGAGGTGCTGCTACTGGACGAGCCGACGGCGTCGCTCGATCCCGCCGGTACGCAGCGCATCGAGGAGCTGTGCCACGAGCTAAAGACGCGGTACACTATCGTGATCGTGACCCACAACCTGCAGCAGGCCGCGCGTGTGTCCGACTACACCGCCTTCTTTTACCTGGGCGACCTGGTGGAGGTGGGACGCACCGAGGCCCTGTTCACCAAGCCGGTGGAGGAGCGCACGGAAGCCTACATTACGGGGAGATTCGGATGAGCACGGCCGTGGAATCGGTCCCCGTCGCCCCCCGTGCGGTTGTCCGCCCGGCGCCCACCTCTACGCCGGTGATCGACGTTCGCACCTACTCTTTCTGGTACGGGTCGATCCAGGCGCTGTTCGATGTGACGGTGACCATCCCCCGGCGCGCCGTCACCGCCTTGATCGGCCCGTCCGGGTGCGGCAAGACGACCTTCCTGCGCTCGATCAACCGCTTGAACGAGCTGATCCCGCGCACCCGGCACAGCGGCGACATCCTGCTCGAAGGCGTCTCGGTGTTCTCGAAGGGCACCGATCCGGTGGCCTTGCGGCGCGAGGTCGGGATGGTGTTCCAACAGCCCAATCCGTTCCCGAAGAGCATCTTCGACAACGTCGCCTACGGGCCGCGCCTCAACGGGCTCGCCCCAGAGCGGGAAATGGCGGAGCGGGTGGAGCGCGCGCTACGGCGGGCGGCGCTGTGGGACGAGGTGAAAGACCGGCTGCACACCCCCGGGACCGGACTCTCGGGCGGCCAGCAGCAGCGGTTGTGCATTGCCCGCACGCTCGCCAACGAGCCGGAAGTCCTCCTCATGGACGAGCCCTGCTCGGCGCTCGATCCGGGCGCCACGCAGCGCATCGAGGAGCTGATGGTGGAGCTGAAGGCGAATTATTCGATCGTCATCGTGACGCACAACATGCAGCAGGCGTCGCGCGTGTCGGATTTCACCGGGTTCTTCTACCTCGGTCGTTTGATCGAGTTTGGACACAGCAATCAGATCTTCACCCGGCCCGCCGATGAGCGGACCGAGGCTTACATTACAGGACGGTTCGGATGACGGCTTCTCCTACGACGGCGCACCGCCACTTCCACGACGAGCTGTCGGAGCTGAAGGTCAAGCTCCTCACCATGTCGGGCGAAGCTCAGGACGCCTTGGGACGGGCGCTCGACGCCTTGTTGCGCCGCGACGGCGACCTCGCCGCCCGCGTGATCGCGGGCGACGGCGCCGTCGACGCCCTCGAGCTGGAGATCGAAGAAACGGTGATCGATCTGCTCGCCACCCAGCAGCCGATGGCCCGCGACCTCCGGCTGCTCGTCGCCGCGACCAAGATCGCGAACGACCTGGAGCGCGTCGGCGACCATGCCGTGAACATCGCCCAGTCCGCCGAGCGGTTGCTCAGCGCCCGCCTCATCGCCCCCGAGCCCGAGCTACTCGAGATGGCGCGGCAGGCCCGTGCGATGCTGTCGGGCGCGCTCGACGCCTTCGTGCGCGGCGACTCGGAGCTGGGACGGGAGATCTGCCGGCGCGACGATCAGGTGGATTCCCTGCACCGCTCCGTGTTCCGCATCCTCCTCACGCACATGATGGAGGATCCGCACATCATCGGCGCGGCCATGGATCTGTTCCTGGTGAGCCGCAACCTGGAGCGCGTGGCGGATCTCGCCACCAACATCGCCGAGGACGTCGTTTTCGTAGTGGAAGGAAAGACGATCAAACATCACGCGGAAGGATGATCATCCCTCCGCGCCGGCGCTCCAGGTAGCCCGGGTTCGCGAACAGCTTGATCAGGAGCAGGCCCGCCACGAAGCCGCCGACGTGGGCCCATACCGCCACGCCGCCCTGGGCGCGTGACACCGTCGTCGCGGCTCCCAGCAGCAGCTGCAGCACGAACCAGTAGCCCAGCATCACGTAGGCGGGGAGCGTCACCGTCGTCAGGAAGAACCCCAGCGTCACGAGCGTGTGCACCTTCACGCGCGGATACAACAGGATGTACGCCCCCATCACCCCGCTGATCGCCCCCGACGCCCCGACCATCGGCACGGTGGCGTGTGTATCCACGAGCATCTGCGTCGCCGCCGCCGCCACCCCGCACAAGAGATAGAACACAACGAACCGCGCGTGGCCCATCGAGTCTTCGATGTTGTTCCCGAACACCCAGAGGAACCACATGTTGCCGATCAGGTGGAACCAACCCCCGTGCATGAACATCGAGGTCAGCACCGTCAGCCAGTTCGGGGTGTCCGTGAGAACGCAGCGCAGGTGGTCGCCCAAAGGAACGGCCGTACCGGGTGGCACCGTCCGGAGAACCTCGCCCGGAATCAGTCCAAACTGACACACTGACCGTGCCAGCGGCTCGGGCGATCCTGCCCCCTGAACCAGCAGCCATGCCAGGACGTTGAGAGCGATGATGCCGACGGTGATGACCGGGGTCAGCTCGGTGGGGTTCTCATCTTTGTAGGGGATCACGCAGTAAAGATACGACCTCCCCAACTTTCTGTCATATTGGCATCTTTAACCGGCACGGGGATTGCCTCTGCGACGGGCGAACCAATATGCGCATCACCCTCACGATAAGGAGCCGTCGTCATGGCTGAGAAAATCATCGGCATCGATCTCGGCACCACCAACTCAGTGGTGGCCGTGATGGAGGGAGGCGACCCCGTCGTCATTCCCAACGCCGAGGGCGGACGCGTTACGCCGTCCGTGGTGGCGTTCACGAAGGATGGCGAGCGGCTCGTTGGCCAAGTAGCGAAGCGGCAAGCCGTCACCAATCCGCAGAACACGGTCTTTTCCATCAAGCGCTTCATGGGACGCCGGACGAACGAAGTAGTGGAAGAGCGGAAGCGCGTCCCGTACAAGGTGGTGGAAGGTCCGAACGGGCTGGCGTCGGTCGAGATTCAAGGCAAGCGCTACACTCCGCCCGAAATCTCCGCGATGATCCTCCAGAAGATGAAGCAGACGGCGGAGGACTATCTCGGCCACAAGGTCGAGAAGGCGGTGATCACCGTCCCCGCCTACTTCAACGACTCGCAGCGTCAGGCCACCAAGGACGCCGGCAAGATCGCCGGGCTGGACGTGGTGCGGATCATCAACGAGCCGACGGCGTCCGCCCTGGCCTACGGCCTCGATAAGAAGAAGGAGGAGAAGGTCGCGGTATACGACCTGGGCGGCGGCACGTACGACATTTCCGTGCTCGAGCTCGCCGAAGGCGTGTTCGAGGTGAAGTCGACCAACGGGGATACACACCTCGGCGGCGACGATTTCGACGCGCGCATCATCGAGTGGCTGGTCGGTGAATTCAAGCGCGACCAGGGGATCGACCTCTCGAAGGACCCGATGGCCCTGCAGCGGCTCAAGGAAGCCGCCGAGAAGGCCAAGATGGAGCTGTCGACCGTGATGCAGACGGAGATCAACCTCCCGTTCATCACCGCCGATCAGTCGGGACCGAAACACCTCAATCTCACGCTGACGCGGGCCAAGCTCGAGCAGCTGGTGGACGACCTGGTGAAGCGGACGATCCCGCCCATGGAGCAGGCGTTGAAGGACGCCGGGCTCAAGCCCACGGAGATCGACGAAGTGATCCTCGTGGGCGGCCAGACGCGCATGCCCAAGGTGCAGGAGATCGTCAAGACGTTCTTCGGGAAGGAGCCGCACAAGGGCGTCAACCCCGACGAGGTGGTGGCGATCGGCGCCGCCATCCAGGGAGGCGTGCTCGCTGGCGAGGTGAAGGACGTCCTGCTGCTGGACGTGACGCCGTTGTCGCTCGGCATCGAGACGCTGGGCGGCGTGACCACCGTGCTGATCCAGCGGAATACCACGATCCCGACGAAGAAGTCGGAGATCTTCTCCACCGCGGAGGACAACCAGACGACGGTCGAGATCCACGTGCTGCAGGGGGAGCGCCAGATGGCGCTCGACAACCGCACGATCGGCAAATTCCAGCTGACGGGCATCCCGCCGGCTCCCCGCGGCGTGCCCCAGGTGGAGGTCACCTTTGACATCGATGCGAACGGCATCCTGCACGTGTCGGCCAAGGACAAGGCGACCAGCAAGGAGCAGAAGATCCGCATTGAGGCCTCGTCGGGGCTCGGCGACAAGGACATCGACAAGATGGTGAAGGACGCCGAGGCGCACGCGGCCGAGGACAAGCGGCGGCGCGAGGAGATCGAGCGCCGTAACCGCCTCGACACGCTGGTGTATGAAGTCGAGAAGAACTCGAAGGACTGGACCGACAAGCTCGACGCCTCGCTCAAGACACGGCTCGACAAGGGCGTCGAGGGCGCCAAGCAGGCGCTGCGCTCGGGCAACCCCGACGAGATCTCCAAGGCGCTGGAGGAGCTGCAGCAGGCCTACTCCGCCGCGGGCGCATCGCTGTACGCGGCGCAGCGTGGCGCCGGTGCTCCGCCCGGGGCCGAGCAGCCGGCCGGCGGATCCGCCGAGGCTGGGAAACAGGACAACGTCGTGGACGCCGACTACGAGATCGTGGACGACGACAAGAAGAAATAGCGACCCTCTTAGAGAAAGAGATTGGTATGCCGGTGCGTACGCGCGATTGGTTGAAGTTTGGAACGTTGGTCGCGATCGCCTTCGTGTTCGGATTGGCGTTCGCCTCGACCTTGAATCTGCCCAAGCAGGGCAGCGCGACGGAGTCGATTGCGGCGGCGCAGGCCGTCACTCCCCGGCTCGCCCCGGTGAAATCGGTGAGCGACCTGGGGGACGCCTTCGTGGCGGTGGCGGAGCACGTGAAGCCGGCCGTGGTGTTCATTCGCTCGCAGCACGTGGAGCGGGGCCAGGGTCAGCGCCTGCCGCCGGGATTCGAGGACTTCTTCCCCAACCTGCGCCGGCGACCTCAGGTCGAGCAGGGCTCGGGGTCGGGCTTCATCGTGTCGGCCGACGGGTACATCCTGACCAATAATCATGTGGTGGCGGGCGCCGACAAGGTGACCGTGCGGCTGTACGACAAGCGGGAGTTCACGGCCAAGGTCATCGGCACCGATCCGAACACCGACGTCGCGGTCATCAAAATCGATACGCGCGGCCTGCCGACGGTGGGATTCGGCAACTCCGATTCCACACGGGTAGGCGAGTGGGCGCTCGCGATCGGCAACCCCTTGGGGGAGGCGTTCGCGTTCACCGTCACGGCCGGGATCATCAGCGCCAAGGGCCGCTTGCTCGCCGGGCTGCAGCAGACGCGGTATTCGATCCAGGACTTCATCCAGACCGACGCGGCGATCAACCCGGGCAATTCCGGAGGGCCGCTCGTGAACATCCGGGGTCAGGTGGTCGGCATCAACTCCGCGATCGCGAGCGAGACCGGGTTCTACGCCGGGTACGGCTTCGCGATCCCCATCAATCTGGCGCGCACCGTGATGGACCAGCTCGTGAAGACCGGGCACGTGGAACGCGCCGTGATGGGCATCTCGATCCGCGACGCCACGCAGGAAGACGCCGACGCCGTGGGTCTGAAGCAGATCTCCGGCGTCGTGGTGAACAGCTACACCAACGACGATTCGCCGGCCAAGAAGGCGGGGATCCAGCCGGGGGACGTGATCGTCGCGCTGGACGGCGAGACCGTCGACAACACGCCGCAGCTACAGCAGCGGGTGGGCTTCAAGAAGCCGGGTGAGCCGGTCGAGGTCACCCTGCTGCGCCAGGGTGGCGAGAAGCGGACGGTCACGGTGCGGTTGGCCCGGGCGCCGGGCGACTCCGACACCGAGGTCGCGGCCGCCTCAGCCAAGTCGAAGAGTGACGCCTCGAGCAAGGAGGAGATGCTCGGCATCTCGGTCGAGGCGCTGAGCGCGGATGACGCGCGCGACACCCGGCTCAAGCCGGTGCTCGATCGTGGCGGCGGCCTGGTCGTGACGGACGTCTCGCCCGAGGGACCGGCGTTCCAGCGGTTGCAGTCGAGCGACGACCCCGGCGGGCCCGACATCATCATCGCGGTGAACGGCACGGCCACGCGGACGCGCGCCGCGTTCCGCGACGCGCTGCGGAAAGTCAAGCCCGGCGAGGTCGTGACGCTGCAGGTATTGTCGCGGAGCCCCGATACAACCGACGGCTGGGCGCCGCGGATCGTGCGGCTACGGGCGCGGTAAGGCGCGCCACATCACCGCGCCGGACACCACCTGCCACAACACGGGAAACACGAAGGCCGCTTGATCGGCCTTCGTGTCTTCCCGGAACAGCAGGGCGAGTAGCACGGCCGCTCCACCGGCCATCATTCCCCCCGATCCCAGCCACCGAGGTAGCCGCTTCCCCTCGAATATCCCCCAGCCGAACAACACTGTCGCAAGGCCGAGCGCGAATCCAGCCACGCGCTGCGCCGTGAGCGCGAACGGCCGTATCATGTCGAACAGGAACACCGCGCGGGTCGCGGTCATCCCCGCGTCCGCCGTCACGAAGCTCCGCGCCAGGGCCCAGCCCGCGCCGGCCATGAACGCGACGACCACCGTCCACGCCGCGTAGGCGAACGTCCCCACGATCAGGCCCGCGCGAACTGCATTCTCTCCAGGATTCCCCGCGTGGACCCGCGCCAGCCCCACGAGCCCGGTGAGGGTGACTGGAAAGCCGAAGAGGAACATCCAGTGGATCGCGCGCCAGGCATCGCTGCGCGCGATCTGCCCGAGCTGCGCCGCGCCATCGCCCGTCAGATCGGGATGCAGCGCGCCCGCGACGACCGCCAGGAGCGACCCGACCAGCAAGCACACCGGATAGATGAGAGAACGGCCGGACATGGGCGCAATCTAGCTCCCACCGGGCACGACGCTATATTGGCGCCATGCAGTTGACGCGGATCCTGCGCGAAGGCTTCATCGCCGGGTTGATCGGCGCCGGCGCCGTGGCGCTGTGGTTCCTGATCATCGACGCGATCGCGGGCCGGCCGTTCTTCACCCCCGCCATGCTGGGCTCGGCCGTCTTCTTCGGAGAGCAGGACCCCGCGCACGTCGTGATCGCCTTCTCCCGCATCGTGCCGTACACCATGCTGCACGTCTGCGCCTTCATCATCGTCGGCACCGTGGCCGCGGCGCTCGCGGCGGAGGTCGAAGTCGCGCCGCCGACGCTCTACCTCATCGTCGTGACGTTCGCCGTGTTCGAGTTCGGGTTCTACATCATGCTCGCCGTGCTGGCTCAGCCGCTGCTCGGCGCGCTCACCTGGTGGAACGTGGCGATCGGCAACGCCATCGCGGCGTACGGCATGGGCTATTACTTGTGGCGCGAGCACCCGAAGATCAGAGAGGTGCTGAAGATGCATCCTCTAGGAGAAACGGACGAAGGAGAGTAACGCGGAACGCGGAGCTCGGAACGCGGAACATCAAGAGAAAGGTCGGCCCGGCGGTTCCGCGTTCCGCGTTCGCACTTCCGCGTTCCCGTAAGCTTTCAGGGGCACCGCGCGCTCTGCGTCACCGTCCTCTTCACGAGCAGCCCACCTGAACCACACCACGCCTCCCGCCACCCAGAGATACATCGTGCCCAGCACCCACATCAGCAAGCCACCGATCTGCTGGTCCGCGAGCGGCTTCAGGTCCCATACGCGCGGCGCCGTGGCGTAGAACGAGTACAGCACTCGGTCGGCGAGGGTGATCAGCGCGCCGGCGAGCGACATCGGGAGGCCCAGCACGAACAGATACAACAACTGTCCCAGGTAGCTCGCCCGCGGCAGCTGCGGCACGGGCGACAGCACCGGCCACCACATGATCACCGCCGTCGCGAGGAACACCAGGTGCTGCACGATGTGCAGCGGGTGGTGCTCGAGCGCCGCCTCATAGAATTGCGGGAAGTGCCACAGGGTTATGGGCACCGAGAAGATCACGCCGGCGGCGAGGGGGCGGGTGGCCCAGCGAGCGAATCGCAACACCCAGTGGGGGGCGAGCAGCGGGCGCACGACCCAGGGAGGCGTCCCGTAAAGGAGAATGGGTGGGAATACCAGGGTGAGCACGAGGTGCTGCGCCATGTGGGCGCTGAAGAGATAACGGTCAGACAGATTGTGCAGCGGGCCGTTGAGCGCCAGGCCGAGCACGAGTAGCGCCGCCGCGAACGCCACTACGCGGCGCCGCGGCGCGGCCAGCCCCCCCAGATACACATAGAGCCCGCCCAGGAGGACGAGCCCGATCACCACGCTAGGATGCAGGTCCCAACGCTGCCACGGCGCTGCCGGCGTCATCCGGCTCCCGTGACACCTCTGAGCGTGAGCGCTCCGAAGAAGAGGAAGAGCAGCGCGATCATCACGCCCACCGCCAGCACCAGCGGGGCGCCGAACAGGAAGGTGAAGAACTTGCTGTCGGCCTTCAGGTGCATGTAGAACATCACCACCAGCGTAAACTTCGCGGCCGACAACACCAGCAGCACGGGCACGAGCGCGGAATGGAACGCGGGCACGTAGAACACGCCCACCTCGAGCACCGTGAGAATCACGAGCGCCGCGGCCACCCGCAGGTATACGTCCACGCTGGGATGCTTGTGCTCTTCGCTCATTGGATCAAGTAAACCACGGTGAAGATGACGATCCACACTACGTCCACGAAATGCCAGTACAATCCCGTGATCTCGACCGTCATCGCGTTGCCCTGCGACAGTTTCCCTTGTAACGCCCGGACCCACAGGGTCAGCAACCAGAGCACCCCGACGGCCACGTGCGCCCCGTGCGCGCCGGTCAGTACGAAAAACGTGCAGCCGAACAGGTTCGTGGAAATCGTGAGTCCCTTGTGAACGAATTCCGTGAACTCGATCACCTGGCCGCCCAAGAACACGAGCCCGAGCAGTGCCGTCGCGAACAGCCAGATCTTCCCCCACTTCATATCGCCGCGCTGCACCGCCGCGAGCGCGAGCACCATCATCAGGCTCGACATCAGCAGGTCGAAGGTACTGACCGAAGTAAAGGGGATGTTCAGGATCTCCTGCGGGTGCGGCCCCACCACGCTTCGCCCCTTGTAGACGAGGTACGTCGAGATGAGCGAGCCGAACAGCAGGCACTCCGAGCCAATAAAGGCCCAGAACGCCATCTTCCGGCTGTCGAGCCCCATGCTGGTGTGGTGCACCGCGGCGTGCGTCATCGCTCAGACCTCGAAGGGCTCGAACGCCCAGCGGTAAATGCCGAACAGCAGCAGGCCGGCGCCCACGAACGCGATCCACAGCGTGTGCGTGAGCGGCGCGAGCGCCATTACCGGTAAGCCCACGGCTGCCACGAGCGGCCACCACGATCCGCCGGGCACGTGGATCGGTGCGGGGGGCGTGGCCGGTGGATCGTGCATCGGCGCGTGGTGCTCCGTGCGCCAGCGAGGCAATCGACTGGTGATCGTCGGGATCACCGAGAAGTTGTAGACCGGCGGCGGCGACGGAATGCTCCATTCGAGCGAAGCGCCACCCCATGGATCGTTCGGGGCGCGCTGCCCATTGCGTCGCGTGCGCAGAACGTTGACGAGGAACACGAGGATCGACACAGCGATCAAGAAGGCGCCAACCGTCGAGACGAGGTTCAGCTTGGCCACGCCCAGCTCTGGCGCGTAAGAGTAGATGCGGCGGGGCATGCCCAGCAGCCCGATGAAGTGCATCGGGAAGAACGCCAGGTTCATCCCCACGAACTGCAGCCAGAAATGCCACTTGCCGAGCGTCTCGGAGAGCAGCCGGCCCGTCATCTTGGGCCACCAGTAATAGATCCCGGCGAACAGACCGAAGATCGTGCCGCCGAACAGCACGTAATGGATGTGCGCCACCACGTAGTAGGTGTCGGTCTGCTGCAGGTCTGCGGGCGGGGAGGCGTGCGTAACGCCCGACAGCCCACCGATAATGAACATCGCGATGAAGCCCACCGCGAAGTGCAGCGCGGTGGTGCCGTGAATGTCCCCGCCCCACAGCGTCGCCACCCAGTTGAAGATCTTCACGCCGGTCGGCACCGCGATCAGCATCGTGGTCGCCGCGAACACCGAGTCGGCGATCGGTCCGAGGCCCACCGCGAACATGTGGTGGCTCCACACCCCCCAGCCCATGAAGCCGATCAACATCCCCGAGTAGACGACCACGGTGTAGCCGAAGAGCGGCTTGCGCGCGAAGGTGGGGAGCACGTCGGACACGATCCCCATGGCGGGGAGGATCAGGATGTAGACCTCCGGGTGGCCGAACAGCCAGAACAGGTGCTGCCACAGGAGTGGTGACGCGCCGGCCTCGTGGATGTAGAAGTGCGTGCCGAAGAAGCGGTCGAACATCAGGAACACGAGCCCCACGGTGATCACGGGGAACGCGGTGATGACGAGGAACTGCGTGATCAGCGTCATCCACGTGAACGTCGGGAGGCGCATCATCTTCATCCCGGGCGCGCGGAGGTTCAGGATCGTCACGATGAAGTTGAACCCGGCCGCGAGCGACGAGATGCCGAGGATCTGGAGCCCGAGCAGCCAGAAGTCGATGTTCGGGCCAGGGGAGAACTGTCGTTCAGTGAGATTCGCGTACCCGAACCAGCCACCGTTCGGCGCGACGTTGAGCATCCCGGCATGGAAGAGCGGCCCCACGAGCCAGCTCGCATTCAGGAACAGCCCGCCGAGCAGGAACACCCAGTAGCTGAACGCATTGAGGCGTGGGAACGCCACATCGCGGGCGCCGATCTGCAACGGGACGATGTAATTGAAGAAGCTCGCCGAGAGCGGCATCAGGGCGAGGAACACCATCGTGGTGCCGTGCATCGTGAACAGCTGGTTGTACGTCTCCGCCGACACGAGGTGGCCATTCGGCTGCGCCAGCTGCGCGCGGATGACCAGCGCCTCGACGCCCCCGATCAAGAAGAAAGCGAACGCTGTCCAGAAGTACAGCAAGCCGATGCGCTTGTGGTCGGTGGTGCTGAGCCAGCTCGTGACAGCAGCACGACTCATTTGAGGCTCTCGAGATACGCGACTAGCGCTGCTATGTCAGCATCGGAAAGCGGCGGTTTCATCCGCGTCATTATGGAGCCCGGCTTTAACGCGGGCGCGTCGGCGATCCAGCTCGCGAGATGCGCCGAGTCGTTCGGGAAGATGCCGCCCGCAAGCGTGGTACGACTCCCGACGTGCGTCAGGTTCGGCCCGATGATCCCCGGCGAGACGCCCTGAATCGTGTGGCAGCCGATGCACGCCGAGCGGCCGTACACCGCCCGGCCCTGCTCGGCGAGGCTGCCTTTGGCGGGTGCGGCGGCCGCGGCCTTCTGGGCGTCGGCCCAGGCTTGGAACGCGGGCTGAGACTCGACCACGACCTGGAGCCGCATGTTGGCATGCGAGGCACCGCAGAACTCGGCGCACTGGCCGGAGTAATCGCCCACCGAGTCGGCGCGAAACGCGATGCGGTTCACGCGGCCCGGGATGGCGTCCCGCTTGCCGCCGAGCGCCGGCGCCCAGAACGAGTGGATTACGTCGGCGGACGTGATCGCGACCTGGACCGGCTTACCCACGGGCAGGTGCATCTCGTCCGCCGTGACGATCCCCAGCTCCGGGTAGCGGTACTCCCACCACCATTGGTGACCGATCACCTCGACTTTGAGCGCGTCGGCGGGTGCATCCCCGGCGGTGGAGAAGATCGTGCGGACGGTGGGCACCGCCACGAACACGAGGATGACCGCCGGCGCGAGGGTCCAGGCGATCTCCATGATGGTATGGCCGTGGGTGGGTGTCGGCGCGGGACGGCCTTCACGATGCCGGAAGCGGACCAGCGTGACCACGAGCACGAGCTCCACGAGCACGAAGACCACGGCTGCCCACCAGAGGATCTCGGTGAACAGGACGTCGGTGGCCCGCGCGAAGTCGGAGCGAGGCTGGAGTGTCGATTGCGGGAACGGTCCGGCGCAGCCCACAAGCAAGAGCGCGGCGGAGGTCAGCCACCAACGAAATCGAACCACGGGCGCGAGGAATCCTTGCGTGACGGTCGGGAAAGCAACGGACAGTAGCATGGCTAGACACGCCGCGCTACCCCGGGTGTTGCGTTGGCACGACGGCTTGCACGCCGGTGCCGAATCGAATTCGAACCATCCCGGTCTTGACACTCGCGCGCCCAGGTAACCGATTACATCCCCCACGGCGCCGACCTTATTACGGGGCCCCGATCACACCGCGCGGCGACGTGCGCGCCCCGGTGCGCGACCTGCCGGTCGCGCCGCTGAGCTACAACGCGTTGTGGAAGGCGTTCGACTCGATCGTGCGGCGAATCGCCAGCCCGGCCATTGCTGCATCGTGATCATTGCGGGGCCGCCACGCAACGGCGCCGCGGAGAAGGTCCTCACGTTTGGCATCTCGTTAGGAGGGGGTCAGCATGAGCTTCGATTCGTTGTTGCGAAACGCCGGGCGGCTCGTCGTGCTGTGCGGCGTCGTGGCAGTGATGTTGGCGCGCAGCGCGACGGCGCAGACGAGCACCGGGAGCATCCGCGGGTACGTGAACGACTCATCCGGTGCGCCCATCGCCGGAGCGCGCGTCGTCGCGGTTAATCCACTGACGTCTGCGCAGCGTGAAGTCCCGACGCAGAGCAACGGGTTCTACGCCCTGCTGGGGCTGGTGCCGGCCGAGTACGACGTGACGGCGCGACAGATCGGCATGGCGCCGCAGAAAGTGCACGTCCGGGTGCTGATCGGCGAGGTGTTTCCCCTCGACTTCAAGCTCGGCGCCGCTGCGGTTCAACTCGAAGCGGTGACGGTCGCGGCAGCTGCCGGCGTGGAGACCCGCACGTCCGAGATCGCGACGAACGTCACGCAGCAGCAGATCGAGCGATTGCCAACCCCCAGCCGGAACTTTCTCGATCTCGCGGCGCTCGCACCAGGGGTTACCATCACTCCCGATCGAATCAATGGTGTGTCGCGCACGTTCCAGGCTGGGGGCCAGACCGCCAGTACAGTAAACGTGTTTATTGACGGCACAAGCCTCAAGAATGACCTCACAAACGGCGGCGTGGCGGGCCAGGACGCGAGCAAGGGGAATCCGTTCCCAAGAGCGGCGATTCAGGAATACCGGGTGATCAGTCAGAACTTCAAAGCAGAATACCAGAAGGCGTCGAGTGCGATCATTACCGCGAGGACGAAGTCCGGTACCAACGAGTGGCATGGCAACGCGCTCTTTGGCTATCAGTACAGGGGGCTCGTGGCGCTCGATTCATTCCAACGCGCCGCCAACACAACCACAAAGCCCGAGTACTCACGATCCCTGGCAAGCTTCAGTGTCGGTGGACCACTCCAGCGGGACCGACTGTTCTTCTTCGGAGCTTACGAAGGGAACTACCAGAACCGCACCAACCTCGTGAACTTCCGGACACCTGCACCGGGCTTTCAGGATCTCGACACGGTCAGCATCACCCAGTACAACGGCAACTTCGGATCACCGTTCCGGGAGACCAACGTATTCGGAAAGTTGAGCTACACGATCGATCCGAAGTCGACAGCGGAATTGAGCTTCAGCACCCGCCACGAGACCGACGTTCGGGACTTTGCAAACCAGAACTGCCAGACGGCGCAGATGTGCGCCTTCAACGAGGCGATTAACCATCGCGAGGACGTCACGATAGGCCAGCTGCGCTACAACCGGTTTGCTGGCGCGTGGCTTAACGAAGCGAAGGTGGATTATTCGCGGTTCCGCCGAAACCCGACTCCAAACTCGCCGGGGTTGCCTGCGCGCGTGTACTCGTACCGGGATGGCACCGGCAACATGACGGACAACTACATCGGGAGCAACCTCAGTGTTCAAGACTTCACCCAGAAGCGCCTTGGCCTCCGCGACGATCTGACGTATTCGCGCGGCGGGAAGCATGTGTTCAAGACGGGCGCCAGCGTGGACTTCGTGACCTATGACGTGTACAAAGCGAACAACGAAACGCCACGGTTTGCGTATCGCGACAGCGTGAACGGCCACTCGTACAAGTTCCGCAACCCCTACGAGCTGAAGTACGGGACGGGTAACGCGGCGCTGACAAAGGACAACCAGGAAATCGGCGCGTACATACAGGACGATTGGAGTCCCTCACCGCGGCTCACGATCAACGTCGGGATCCGGTGGGACTTCGAAACCAAGATGATGAACTACGATTACGTGACGCCCCAGATCGTGGTCGACACGCTGACGCGCTACCGCGACTCCTTGCCGACCAAGCTCGACTTGAATCGCTACATCAGCACGGGAAGCAACCGCAAGCCGTTCTATGGGGCGTTCCAACCGCGCCTCGGGTTCTCGTACGCCCTGGACCCGGACAACATAACGTCGGTCTTCGGTGGCTTCGGCATCTATTACGACCGCAATATCTTCGACGTGTCCGTGGATGAGACTCTAAAGCTCAGTCACCCGGAGTACACCATCACCTTCGCAGACTCTGGCCGGGCCCCCGGTCCCGGAGAGGTAGCCTGGAATCCTGCATACCTGACTGCCAACAAGGCGACCCTCGACGCGCTGGTGCACTCGGTGGGGGTGCCTGAGGCTTGGTTAATTGACAAGGACGTGAAGGTGCCGAAGTCCTATCAATGGAACGTCGGAGTCCGCCGACTGTTTGGGACCGTTCTGGTGTCCACCGCATACGCCGGCGTGAGGGGGGTGGACCAGCTCGCCCTCAATTGGGCGCAATTCGCTCTCAAGCCGGACGGCACCTGCTGTGTCAGCTTCAATCTCGGCGCCCACGGCTTCAGCAACTTCATTTACTCGACGAACGACGCGAAGACGTGGTACGACGCATTGCAGATCACGATCGACCGTCCGTATCGTCGGTCCAGTGAGAACTTTGGATGGGGCGCGGGATTCGCCCTCACCTACGCCACACGGTCGGTACAGGGTCAGGACAACCTCGGTGACCTGTTCGACTTCCCGAACACCATCGGGATCCCGAAGCACCCGGCCAACGACGAGAAGACGCGAGTGGTTGCCAACTGGACCGTGGACATGCCGTATCTCTACGGTATTCAATTCAGCGGATTGATCACGCTCGGGAGCGGCGAGCATAGAGATTCCGGCGGCCCGCCACGATTCAACCCGGGAGGTCGTTATGTCCGAGGGGGGTTCACGCCCCCGCAGGCCGACTTCATCCTTCCGAACGCCTGGGCCTACCGAACGGTAGACGTTCGGCTGCGCAAGGATTTCCCGAACATCTCGGGGACCACGCTGGGCGTGACGCTAGATGTGTTTAACGTCTTCAACTACAGCAACTTCACTTACAACAACTTCGTCAGCGGGACACCGAGCCCGAGCGATCTGTTGAGTGACCCACGTCGTGCTCAATTGGGAGTCGAGTACAGCTTCTAACGCTCACCCATTCGCGGGCCACCGGTGCGCAAGCACCGGTGGCCCGCACTCGGAGCCCGCGATTATTCTCTCACATGACCGGTAGCACAACCGCCGCCGCGTTACTCGCGGCGGGGCTCCTCGCCGCCTGCGGCGCCAACCATGCCGAAGGCCCGCCGCCCCCGGACTCCGCCCAGGCCGCCGCGTTCCTCGACACGCTCGAGGAGCGCACCTTCCACTATTTCTGGGACCTGACGAATACCACCAATGGGCTCGTCCCCGACCGCTCCCCCACGCCGTCGTTCTCGAGCATCGCGGCCGTCGGGTTCGGGCTCACCGCCTACCCGATCGGCGTGGAGCGCGGCTACATCACCCGCGCCGACGCGGGTCAGCGCGTCGTCACCACGCTGCGCTTCTTCTGGACCGCCACGCAGGACTCATCGGCGTCGAACGCCACCGGCTACCACGGTTTCTTCTACCACTTCCTCGACATGAACACCGGGAAGCGGTACCAAACGGTCGAGCTCTCGACCATCGACACCGCCCTGCTGCTCGCGGGCGTGCTCACCTGCCAGTCGTATTTCACCGGCAGCGACTCGCTCGAGACCGCGATCCGCCGCCTCGCCGACTCGATCTATGCGCGGGTCGACTGGCAGTGGGCCTCTCCCCGCCCTCCGGTCGTCGCGCTGGGTTGGCACCCGGAGAATCAGTTCCTCCCCTACGACTGGCGCGGCTACAACGAGGCGATGATCCTCTACATCCTGGCGCTCGGCTCGCCCACGCACCCGGTGGACACCGCCGCCTGGTCACAGTGGACCGCGCCCTACCAGTGGGGCACGTTCTACGGTCAGACGTACCTCGGCTTCGCCCCGCTGTTCGGGCACCACTACTCCCACGTGTGGATCGATTTCCGTGGCATCCAGGACCCCTACATGCTGGCGCGCGGGATCGACTATTTCGAGAACTCCCGCCGCGCCACGCACGGCCAGCGGGCTTACGCGGCGGCCAACCCTGGCGGCTGGACCGGCTACAGCGATCGCATCTGGGGCCTCACCGCGTCAGATGGACCTGGCGACGGGACGCTCACGCTCGGCGGACGGTCGCGGCAGTTCCACGGGTACTGGGCGCGCGGCGCGTCGTTCACCGAGACGCCTGACGACGGCACGATCGCGCCCACCGCTGCCGGCGGATCGATCCCGTTCGCCCCCGAGATCGCCATCCCGGCGCTGTACGCGATGCGCCAGACGTACGGGAGCGCGCTGTTCTCGACCTACGGCTTCCACGACGCCTTTAATCCGACGTACACCGCGACCAGCGCGACCGGCTGGTTCGACGTCGATTACCTCGGGATCGACCAGGGGCCGATTGTCGCGATGATCGAGAACTACCGCACGGGATTGATCTGGCAGCTGCTGCGCGGCAATGCCTATATCGTGCGCGGGTTGTGCCGGGCGAAGTTCGCCGGGGGATGGCTCGCGGGGAAATGCCCGTGACACAGCCATTGTGAATGGCGGGCCCGGTGTTCCCGCCCTGAAGGGCGGGCTCGGCCGTGAGTTGCCCTTAAGGGCAGCGTTGCGCCGAGCCCGGGCTTCAGCCCGGGAAAACTCTCCCACCATCTTTATGCTCCCACCCTCAAGGGTGGGCCCAGTGAGACTCTGCGCGTAAGCGCAATGCCGTGCTGGGCCCAGGCTTCAGCCTGGGAACAACCACGTACGGACGGACGAGCCTCTCACCCATGGCGCGGAGCGCGACGGGATGACGAAACGGGTGGCGGTCTTGACGAGCGGCGGCGACGCGCCCGGGATGAACCCGGCGATCCGGGCCGTGGTCCGCGTGGGAAGTGCGCGGGGAGCCGAAGTGATCGGCGTGCGGCAGGGGTACTCGGGACTCTTGAGCGGGCAGCTACAGCCGCTCGGCGCCCGCGACGTGGCCGGGATCATCCACACCGGTGGCACGATGCTCGGCAGCGACCGTTCGACCGAGTTCCCCACGCCCGCTGGACTCGAGCGGGCGTGCGGCATCCTGCGCGAGCACCGCGTCGATGGAATCGTGGTGATCGGCGGGAACGGCTCCCTCTCGGGCGCCTACGCCCTCTCGCAGACGGGATTCCCCGTGGTGGGCGTGGCCTCGACGATCGACAACGACGTGAACGGCGCGGACATCACGATCGGCTTCGACACCGCGTTGAACATCGCCCTCGAGGCGATCGACCGCCTCAAGACCACCGCCACTTCGCACCAGCGCGCCTTCCTGGTGGAGCTGATGGGGCGGCATCACGGGTACCTGGCCCTGATGGCCGGGATCGCGGG
>DATEGE010000009.1:0-1788 GCA_035280265.1 Gemmatimonadales bacterium
TGCGCGAGCCGCCAGTCGGGCATCGTGTTGGTCGAGTAGCGCTGGTGGAACACGGCCAGCTTGCTCTCGCACGTCTCGTCCGCCAGGTCGAGGTAGAAGTCGCCGAGGCGCGTGCCCGCCATGAGGCCCTTGTAGACGACGACGCGGCTCGAACACGATGGAATGTACATGCGCACGCCTTCCGCCTCGGCGGATCTTTCGGCCAGGCGCCGCGCGAGGTAAAGCCGGCGCTCCCACACCTCGGGATCCAGGCCGGGGTGTTCGACCAGGCCATGCCAGACGGTGGGCATCGTGTCCCGAGCACGCTCGCCGAGAGTCTCGATCTCGACCGGCACCCGGCGCCAAGACGATATCTCGAGGTGGCGCTCGACAACCTCGCGCGCTCTCGCATCCCACTCGAACAGCACGACGACCGCGCAACGCCCCCCAAGCAGACCGTGCGGCACCTGGATCAGCAGCCCGGCGCCATCGCCGCTCTTGCCGTCTGCGTCGAGGCCGCCGCGGTGAGCAAGACGTGCGAGGGCCTGGACGCCCAGGGCAACCGCTTCGTGACCGAGCTCGGCCGTGGCCACGAACCCCATCCCGCAGGCGGCGCGGTCGGTGGGGATGTTCCCCCGCCATGCAAGGCGTGTCGGAGTCAGAGCTGGGGGCACTTGAGCAGACAGGCTAACGGGGAACGCCGAACGCGACTAGTGCGCAGGGCACTAAAAAGGACGTGTAGTTTGTTGGCTCGACCTACATCCCGAGCAGCGCCTGCACACGCAGGGCCACCGACAGGTTCAGGCGCGTCTCAGGCTCCTCGAGGTCCAGGCCCGTGATCTCTCGGATCCGGTCCAGGCGGTAACGCAGCGTGTTCGGGTGGACACGGAGGCGCTGAGCGGCGTGCTGCTGCTCGCCGGTTTCGAGGTACGCGCGGAGAGTGGCCACGAGCGCGCCCTTGCGCGCGGCGTCGTGCTCCATCAGCGGACCGAGGTGGCGGCGGCTGTAGTCGACCAGCCGCTCGTCGCTTACGGCCGCGAGCAAGCCGGTGAGGCCGAGCTCAGGCACCGAGACGACCTGACCCCAGCGCTTGAACCGGGCCAGCGATTCCATTACCGACGTGACCTCGCGCAGCGCGGACCCGACAGCACTCGGCGCCTCGATAGGGGCGCTGAAGCCAACCGATACGGTGAAGCCGGGCTTCCATTCGGTGATCGCCTGCTGGATCTGCATCCCGAGGGCGTGGCTCCGCGTCTGATGGTCGGCGGTCTCGGTACCGATCGGCAGTAGGGCGACGACCTGGTCCGACCGGCCCTGGACGAGCGCCCGCTGATACGTGATGCGGACGACCGCGGCCACCCGGCGCAGGAACTCGCGCTTCAGCGCCTGGATCGCGTCTTCGGAGATCTGCCGGGCGCGAACGAAGCCCCGGAAGTCGTCGATGTCGACGAGCACGACGATGTGGCTGCCCGGCAGCGGATATCCGACGTGGCGGGCCCGCCGCTGGGCAGCTGCCTCATCCCCGTACGTACCGTGAAGCAGGTCCTCGAGAAACTCGCCGCGCACACGGCCCTCGACCTCGGACAGCTCGCGCTCCTTGGCGATGGACAGCGCCAGCACCACCGCCGCCTGCTCGATGGCCATGAACGCCAGCTCTTCGTTGTGCGGCGGGTGGTCCAGGATCGAGATGTAGCCCAGGACCTGGTTGGCGGCGAAGATCGGCGCGATCAGGCGCTCGCGTGACATCCCGAGGTGCGGGAAAGCCGGCACCTTGACCGGTCCGCGCTTGGCCTCGACCTCGCGCAGCAC
>DATEGE010000010.1:0-18073 GCA_035280265.1 Gemmatimonadales bacterium
GTTCCATCTCGTGGACGCCATTGCTCGAGGGTTAGTCGAGGTGCGCCCCGGCGTGGCCGAGCTGACGGCGGATGGCGCGCGCTTCAGCGACGGCAGCGCGGGCCGGTTCGACGAGATCATCCTCGCCACCGGGTTCGGCGCCGCGCTCGAGCCGCTCGGCGCTGCGATCCGGCTCGACGCCAAGGGCTTCGCACAGCGGCGCGACCGCGTGGTGAGCGTCGATCAGCCCGCGCTGTACGTCGTGGGACACAACTACGACGCCACCGGCGGTCTCTACAACATCAATCGCGATGCCCGGCTGGCAGCAAACCTGATCGCGAGGGCGCTCACAAAAAAGTAGGGGCGCAGCGCGCTGCGCCCCTCCCTGACGGCCACTTCGCCCAGTGCTACGGCGTGGGGGTCTCGGGCGTCTCGAACTTTACGAACAACGCGTTGAGCGCCGGCGGCGGGCCGGCCGCCGTGACCGTGCCGACCCCTTCGGCGCGGACGGCCTTCTTGGCAGTGAGCGCATCGGCGACGTCCTGTAGCGTGTGGTACGTGCCTTCCGCCGAGATGTGCGTGTCGGTCGTCACCGTCACTACGCCGGCACCGTTCGCCAGGGTGAACGTGCCGCCGGTGACGTCGACGCTCGCCACATCGCCCATGAATTCCTCCATCATGACGGGCGGGGGAAGCTCCTCGCCCTCCACCTCGAACTCGATCCGAATGGCGTCGAGCGTCAACGGGCTCGTGCTGGTGACCAAGCCACGGCCTTCGGCTTTGACCGTCTTCCCCGCCGTGACGGCGGCCTGAACGTCGGCGAGCGTCGTGAGGTGGTCGTCCTCCGCGCCCTCGTTCTCCTCGAACTCCGTACCGGCCACGATGTGGATGATCGTGCCGTCCATGAGGGTCACCGTCTGCGCGGTGGCGTCAACTGAGGTCACCACGCCATGGAACTCCTCGGCGCCTTCGGCATCTTCGTCCTCGACCTGCAGCTTGGTCGTGCCGTCGCTGGTGCGCAGCTCCAAGCTCACGCCCAACACCTTGAGGGTGGCGTCGGGTGGCGGAGTAGCGTTTGTCGTCAGGTTGGCAGCGGTGATGTTCAGCTGAATCGACGAATGGTTGTTGCCCTCATCGAGCTGTAGCGTCACGGCGAGGAATTTGTCGTCGTCGGGCGCCTGGGGTTGAGCGGGTGCCTGACGCGTCGCCCGCACTGCCGGGTTGTGGCCGGCCGCGATCTCCGCCTGGATGCGCGCCACGAAGTCGGCAAGCGTCATCGTGCTGCCACCGGTTTCACTGGTAGCCGGCATCGGGTCATGCCCGCGGTCGCCGTCGTCCGGGTGCAGCTTGGTGGAGCCGTTCGCAGCGATCTTGAGCCCGCCCAGCTCGAGCGTCAGCGTCGCGGTGTCCGTCCCGGAGGTGATCGCCGTCACACGACTCCGTACCCGCTCCGGCCTCGCGAGCTGGTCCCCTGCTTCGATCCGGACCCGGCGTGCCGTCAGGGTGCCCGGGATGACGCTCACTTCGACCCGTGCCGGCCCGGTGACAAGCTGGTTTTGCAGGTCGGGCAAGCTGACATTGCGGGAGAACAGGATCGGGGAACCCGACCGGGGACCGCTGGATGTGTTGTCGCAAGCACTTACGAGGAAGGTAAACAGAGCGGCAGCCCCCGCGACGGCGAGTCGGGGACCGGGTCTAATAAACGACGACATTGGGCGCCTCCTCAGATGAGGATCTAGGGTGATACATGAAGAGCGCCCCGCTGGTGCATGGGTAACGCCGCTCCAGTTGCGGACTGCGACGCGCGGACGTCAAGAAAGGGAAGGAAGGCCGATTACATTCCCAGGCGATTTCACCGCCGATAGGGGGGTCCTCCGACTGACCCACGGCACTCCGGAAGCGCTCGAGGCGTTCCTCATCGGCCGGAGCCGCATGTCCGCGAAGGTCGCGATCCTGAAGCCGCTCTCGTCCGCGATCGCGATCGGCACCGGCGGACCGTTCGGCGCCGAGGGGCTCGGGCTGCAGCATGAGAAAGGGAGGAATCGCATCAGCGCGCCGCCTTCGCGCCACCCGTGAGACTGTCCTTCACCACCTGCCCGCCCTTCATCACGAACCCGACGTGCTCGAGCACGGTCACGTCCTGCAGCGGATCGCCCTGGACGGCGATCACGTCGGCGTACTTGCCGGGCTCGAGCGCGCCCACCCGGTCGGCCCAGCCGAGCAGGTCGGCGGCGTTGACGGTCGCCGCCTGAATCGCCTGGAGCGGCGTCGTGCCCCAACGCACCATGTGAGCGAATTGCTTGGCGTTCCATCCGTGCGGGTACACGCCGGCGTCGGTGCCGAAGGCGATCTTCACGCCCGCCTGCACCGCCTTCTTGAAGTTCTCCCGCTGCTGGCGGCCGACGAGCCGCTCTTTCTCGATGATCTTCGGCGGATAGCCCAGCCGGGTGTACTCGGCGATGATGTAGTCGTCGTTGTAGATATCGGCCACGAGGTAGGTGCCGCGCTCCTTCATGAGGCGAATGCCCTCATCGTCGATCAGGCTGCCGTGCTCGATGGACGCGACGCCCGCCCGCACGGCTCGCTTGATCGCCTCGGCGCCGTGCGCGTGGGCCGCCACCTTGCGCCCCCACATGGCGGCTTCCTCGACCAGGGCATTCAGCTCCTCCTGCGAGTACTGCGGCGCGCCGACCGATTCTTCTTCCGACAGGACGCCGGCGCTCGCCAGCACCTTGATCAAATCGGCGCCGTACTTCACCTCGAAGCGAATCTTCTCGCGGATCTGATCGACGCCGTTGGCGATCCCGGTGAAGCCGTCGAAATGCAGATACGGCGACATGCCATTCACATCGCCGTGGCCGCCGGTGGCCGAGAGCGGCATGGTCGAGACGAGCATGCGCGGACCGGGCACCACGCCCTCGTTGATCGCGTTGCGCAAGGCCACGTCGATGAACTCGGCCGCGCCCACGTTGCGCACCGTGGTGAACCCCGCATCGAGCGTGCGCTTGGCGAAGATGTGCGCGCGCACGGCCTCGTCGATTGGGCTCATGCGGAACAGCTGCTTGTAGTAGTCCCCCGGATCGGCGGTCATGTGCGTGTGGCAGTCGATGAGGCCCGGGAGGACGGTGGCGTTGTGCAAGTCGATCACCCGCACGTCACGGGGAGCATGGCCCGCGACCGCCTCCGCGGACCCGACCTCCTTGATGCGGTCGCCCTCGATCAGGATCGCCTGACTGGTGAGCACCGCTCCGGTGCGCACCGCGAGCAAGCGGCCGGCGCGCACCAGCAGCGTGGTGCGGGCCGCCGTGTCGGCCTGCGCGTCGAGTCCGCGAGCGGCGATGAGGCCGGCCAGGAGCACCGGGAGCACCAAGGGTGCGCGGCGCATCATCGGGCGCCTCCGATCACCTTCTCCACCCGCTGCGCGAACACGTGGGCCCCCGCCGGCGCCATGACTCGCGCGTCTCCTTTGATCTCGTAACTGTCCGCGAGCACGGGCTTGCCCGTCGTGGCGTCGAACAACTCCGCTGTCAGCAGCCAGACGAGGTTCGAGAGGTTCGAGATCGTGCCCTTCGCCACCCAGCCGGCGCCGAGCCCACGGGCCACCGCCACCGCGCAGGCATTGTCACACGGGTTACCGCCCGCTTCCGCCGCCGCCACGGCGTGCGCGACCGTGCCGGAATCGACCAGTGTCACGCGATCCGACGCCGCGAGCGTCGCGAGCAGCTTGCTCGTCGCAGCCGCGACGATCGCCGTGTCACCAGGTTGCAGCACGTTGGCGTGCTCTCCGTCGAACCGGAGATTCACCACCGCGACGGTGGGCTTGGCACCGGCGCTCTGAGCGCGGGCGGCGCGGGCCGCCGGGCAGACAATTGCGAAAACGAGCGGGACGGCGGCGAGGCGCACGGCGAACCTCCGGGTCGTGGGATCGAGCGAGGGGGTGTAATCTAGAGGTCCCTTCACCCCGGCACCAATGACCGCGACACCAGCGCCGAGCGATCAACGCGCAGCCGTCGCCGCCGGCTTCCTCGGCTGGACGCTCGACGCGTTCGACTTCTTCCTGGTCGTCATGACGCTCACGGCGATCGCCAAGGAGTTCGGCACGTCGGACGCAAAGATCGCCCTCACGCTGCTCGTCACGTTGCTGTTTCGACCGCTGGGCGCCTTCATCTTCGGGCTGCTGGCGGACCGCTACGGCCGCAAGCTCCCCCTCATGCTCGATCTCGTGTTCTATTCGCTGATCGAGGTGCTGTCGGGGTTCGCGCCCAACTACTCGACGTTTCTCGTGTTGCGCGCGCTGTTCGGCATCGGGATGGGCGCCGAGTGGGGCGTGGGCGCATCACTCGTCATGGAGAAAGTGCCGCCGCGGCTCCGTGGCGTGATCTCGGGCGTCCTCCAGCAGGGGTATGCCGCCGGCTACCTCCTGGCGGCGCTGTGCTATTTTCTGGTCTTCCCGCGGTGGGGATGGCGGCCGCTGTTCTTCATCGGTGGCCTCCCGGCGCTGCTCGCCCTGTTCGTGCGAGCGCGGGTCCAGGAGTCCGAGGCGTGGCGCGAGACCCGCGAGGAGAGCTGGCGTGGGCTGGGCCGGGCGATCCAGCGCAATCTGCAGACCTTCCTTTATATCACCGCGCTGATGTGGATGATGAACCTGGTATCGCACGGCACCCAGGATCTGTATCCCACGTTCCTGCGCCGGCACTGGGGCTTCGGGACGGGGCAGGTCGTCGCGCTCACGGCGCTATCGATGGTGGGCGCGCTGACGGGTGGGGTGCTGTTCGGCCTGTACTCGAACCAGCTCGGCCGCCGCCGGGCGATCGTGCTGGCGCTCGGGGGCGCGCTCGTGGTCATCCCCCTGTGGTGCTTCGCCACGTCCCTGCCGGCGCTGCTGGCCGGCGCGTTCGTGATTCAGTTCTTCGTACAGGGCGCCTGGGGCGTGATCCCCGCACACATCACGGAGCTGTCGCCCAGCGCGGTGCGCGGTTTTCTGCCGGGCTTCGGCTATCAGTGCGGTGCCGCGCTGGCGGGCGCGGTCCCCTACCTCGAGGCGCGGCTCGCCGAGCACATGAGCTATGCGTGGGCGATGGCGCTGTCCGCCGCGACGGCGTTCGTGCTCGCCGCCGCCGTGGCGTGGCTGGGGCCGGAGCGCCGGGGAGTGGCGTTCGGACGCGAGGCTTCATACCGTTAGGACGCCATGACGACGTTCGTGAAGGCCACCCAAGCCTACCAGCAGGGCCAACGCACGCTGCCCGGGCGCTACTATACGGCGCCCGAGGTCTACGCCCAGGAGCAGGAGCGCGTCTTCGCGCGTCGCTGGGTGTGCGTGGGCCGGGCCGCCGAGCTCGCGAACCCGGGTGACTATGTGCTACGCGCGGTGGCGGGCGAGAGCATCATCGTGGTGCGCGGGCAGGACGGACAGGTGCGCGCCTTCTACAATGTGTGCCGCCACCGCGGGACGCAGCTGTGCGAGGCGGAGCGCGGTCACCTCTCCGAGACGATTCAATGTCCCTACCACGCGTGGACGTACACGCTGGACGGAAAGCTGATCGGCGCGCCCCACATGAACGAGGTGGCGGGATTCGACAAGCGCGACTACCCGCTGCATGGCGTGGCCGTGGCGGAATGGGAAGGGTTTCTCTTCGTCAGTCTCGCGCGCGAGCCCGAGCCGATCGCCCAGGCGTTCGCCGCGCTCACGGGACGGTTCAACCGCTTCAACCTGCCGCGCCTCCGCTCCGCGAAGCGGATCGACTACGACGTGCAGGCGAACTGGAAGCTCATCTTCCAGAATTACTCGGAGTGCCTGCACTGCCCGATCATTCACCCTGGGCTCGCCAAGCTCACGCCGTACACGAGCGGCGAGAACGATCTGTTCGACGGACCGTTCCTGGGCGGCTACATGGTGATCACGCAGCCGGGCGGCAGCCTGACGGTCTCCGGCCGCGTGTGTGGCCCGCCGGTGGGCGCGCTGCCCCCGGAAGACCACCAGCGAGTGTACTTCTACACGATCTTCCCGAACCTGCTGTTGTCGCTGCACCCCGACTTCGTCATGTTCCACACGCTGTGGCCGCTCGCGCCGCGCCGGACGGCGATCACCTGCGAGTGGCTGTTCCACCCGGACGCATTCGGGCAGCCGGGGTTCGACCCTGACGACGCCATTCGGTTCTGGGACGAAACCAACCGCCAGGATTGGAACATCAGCGAGCGCTCGCAGGCGGGGATCGCCTCCCGGGCATACCAGCCCGGGCCTTACTCGCCGCGCGAAGGCATCTCGGCGGCGTGGGACCGAGAGTTTCTGAGAGCGTTAGAAGGGTAAGCTCACCGCTCTCGTAAGTAGTCGTCCGTCTTCTTGAGCCAGTCTTCCCGCGGCGGATAGAACACGTCCACGTCCAGCGTGTCCTCGAGGGCATGGGCTTCGTGCGGCACGTCGCCCGGCAAATGTAGCACCTCCCCCGCTCGCACGACGATCTCCTCGGCGCCGTCCTCCCCGACCAGGAATCGCAGCGCGCCCTCGAGGATATACGTGAACTGCTCGTTGGCGTGCGAGTGCTTCGGGACGACGCATCCCTTCTTGAGATACACGTGCGCCAACATGACCTGGTCGCCGGTGATCAGGCGACGCGACAGCCGCTCGTGCAGTTGCTCCCGCGGGACCTCGTCCCAGCGGTACCATTTCGCCGCTCGCTTGGCGCTCACCGTACACCCCATGACGGAGTTCGATCGACCAAGCCTACCGCGCGGACGATACGGCGTCAAAACCGGATGGCGGCGATGGCGTCGACAGGGCATGTTCGGACGATGAAGGCTGTGACCGTCAGGGGGCGTCTGCTCCAAACGCTCGACAACGCGTGGGTCGCGTTCCAGCAATCCTACGCCGGCCTGTCCGACGCGGAGCTGCTGGAGCCGGGAGTCTCGGGCGCCTGGTCGGTGAAAGACATCATCGCGCACGTCACGTGGTGGGAAGAGGAGGCGCTCACGCACCTGCCGCACATCGCGGCCGGCGGGCGGCCGCCGCGGTATTCGGTGACATACGGGGGGATCGACGCCTTCAACGCGAGAATGACCGAGCTGCGAGGGGGACTGTCGCTGGCCGAGGTGCGGCGGCAGCAGGAAGACGTCCACCGCCGCCTGATCGCGCTCATCCGCAGCGCGCCGGCCGCCCAGATCGCCGGGGAAACGCGGTTTCGCCGGCGGCTGCGGCTCGATACGTACGGGCACTACCCCAAGCACGAGCGCGCCATTCGGCGTTGGCGAGAGCGACGCTAGGCGGCTAGCTTCGGCTGTCTCGCGCGATCGGAGGTGCGGATGCCGCTCGCTCAGCCGTTGTCGCCGCAATTCGATGTAGACCTGACGTGACACCCTGGGAGCAACGCGTTGCACGGCTGCTCGGGGCGCTGCGGCTCGACAGCATCCGCAGCGAGCTGGTGGTGTTCGCGCTGCTCGCCACGCTCATCCCCTCGTTCACGACGGCCTGGATCTCGTATCTGCAAAACAAGCGCTCGCTCTCCGAGAAGATCACCGGCGAGCTGCAGAGCGAGAGCGCGCAGGCCGCGCGGGAGATGGACCTGTGGGTCAAGGAGCGGCTGTACGAGCTCCGCGTGTTCGCCAGCTCCTACGAAGTGACGGAGAACCTCGACCGGGTGGCCCGAGTGGGGGATGCACGGGCGCGGGCCCGGCTCACCGACTATCTACGCTCGGTGCGCGATCGCTTCCCGGATTATCAGGAGCTGCTCGTCGTGAACCGGCAGGGCGAGGCGGTGGCGAGCACCACGCTACCGCCGGCGACGGCTCACCTGCCACAGAACTGGGCGAAGACCATCCGCACCGACAATGCGGTGGTGGGAGAGGCCTACCGAGACAGCGCGCTGGGCAAGACCGTGGTCCTCTTCGCCGTGCCGATCTTTCAGGCGGGCGGGTTTCTCGGTGCCATGACCTCCAAGGTCGATCTCGCCGCCGTGTACCGCTTGCTGCGTCGCTTCACAGCGTGGGAATCGGGGCAGGCTTCTCTGATCACCGCAGGCGGCAGTCCCATCGCCGGGTCGCGGGCGCCGCCCCGCGCGCTCGACCCCGCCACGCTGCGGCGCCTGCTCGAGCGCGAGGGCACGACCGTGGAGTACCAGGGACTCGAGGGCGACGCGATGGTGGGGGTCGCGAAGCGCGTGCCGCGGCTCGACTGGCTGGTGCTCGCCGAGGTGCCGTCCGCTGAGGCGTATCGCCAGGTGACCAGGCTCCGCAACGTCACCGTGTTGATCGTGGCGGCGCTGTTGGCGGGCGTGGGGCTCCTCGCGTACGTCCTCGGGCTCCTGATCACGCGGCCGCTGGACCGCCTGCGGCAGGGCGCCGCGAAGGTGGCGGAGGGCAATCTCGAGGTCGACCTGCCGGTGGTGAGCGGCGGCGAGCTCGGCTACGTCACCGAAGTGTTCAACGACATGGTGGCGCGGCTGCGGGAAGGACGGCGCGAGCTGGAGCGGCTCTCCATCACCGACCACCTCACCGGGCTGTACAACCGACGCTACCTCATGGAGACGCTCGCCAACGAGGTGCGGCGCTCGCATCGGATGAAGCACCACTGCGCGCTCCTGATGGCGGACGTGGATCACTTCAAGGACTACAACGACGCCTCCGGCCACCTGGCAGGCGACGAAGCGCTGAGGCGCGTGGCCACCATTCTCAGACAAGCGACGCGCGACGTGGACTGCGCGGCACGGTACGGCGGTGAGGAGTTCGTCGTGCTGATGCCGGAGACGGGCGCCGAAGGCGCGGCGCAAACAGCGCAACGCATCCGCGAGCGGCTGGCGGCGGATTCGCTGATCGGTGGCACGCTCACGCTGAGCATCGGCCTCGCTCAGTTTCCCGACGACGCCGACACGCCGGAAGCCCTGCTCGCGATCGCCGACGCCGCGCTGTATCAGGCGAAGCGCGGGGGCCGTGACCGAGTGCAGCGGGCGTCGGGTTAGGGATCGCTCGTCTCGCGCCGACCCACGGCGGTGACGAGAATCCACCCGTTGTGGCCGGCCTCGTCCCCCACCCGCACCCACTGATTGACGGTCGAGTAGCCGGTCAGCGCGGCTCCCGGGGCCACCAGGAACAGTATGCGATAGCCACCACCGGGCCCCTCGCGCAGCCTGCCCCGCGCCACCGCCCGCAGCCGCAACGGCACCGCGAACGGCGTCTCGCCCTGGCGCAGCGTGGGCCGGTCCACGCCACCGAGCCGGCTCCGTCCCAGCCCGGCGACGCTCTTCGCCTGAGTCGCGAGGTACAGGGCGCCGCCGTAGTTCTGCTTCTGGAACTCGACTCCGCTCTGCTGCAGCAACGCCGCCGCTTGCGCGGCGTCGGTACTCGGCGCCGCTCCCGACGCGGCGTGCAGCCCTTGCACCGCGATCTCCGCTTCCGCCATCGCCGACGCGGCCTCGGCCCGGCTCGCAAGCGTCTGCAGCTTCGACATGGCCCGCACGACTTCCTGACGGGCCTCGTCGAGCCGCGCGTTCAGGTCCTCGATCTGCGCGTCCCGCTCGGCCAGTCGCAGCTCGAGCCGTGCGACCCGCTGAGCCAGCGCGCTGTCATGAGCGGCCGACGGTGGCGTGGTCGCCGATGCCGCCGCGGTGTCGCGCACCGGCGCCGGCGCGGCGGACGGCGCCCCTGGCGCGCACGCAAGCGTCACGGCCCCTACGAGCGACGCAACAAGGGCCCGCACCAGCGGGCCCCGCCGCGCGCGACTCGCCCGCGACGCGATCATCCGGCTGCCTCCTGCCCTTGCCCCTGCCCCTGCCCCTCGGCCTGCTCCTGTTGCATCGATTCGTGAGCCTGGGCGCTCACCCAGACCCCGGGATGGGGGATCGTGACCGTGAAGCCGTCGCTCACGCGCAGCGGCTTCGCCTCGTACGCCGCCACGGCGTCCTGCCACTCGCGCGGCACGCCGGCGCCGGAGCGCAGCGGGAGCGCGATCGCGTTGCCCACCCGCCCCACCACCGTATTCTCCACCACCTCGGTGAGCGAGCGCCCGCTGGGGTCGCGCAGCTTCGAGAGCGCCAGGTGGCGGGCCGCGGGATCGCCGGCGGCGATGATCACGGTCGAGTAGTACCACAGGTTCGACTGGATGTGCTCGAGGACGCGCTCCCCGCGGTCGCTCACGGCGGCGGGCGCATCGCGACTCAGCAACTGGTCGAGGTCGGTGATCAGACTGCGATCGAGCAGCGTGCGGCGGAACAAGTAGCCGAAGCGCCGCACCACCTCGGGCGTCGCGACGTTCGCCAGCCGGAACGGCACGAAAATGACGGGCCGGACCCGCGGGCTCCGTACCGTCACCTTGAAGCGCTCGAGCGGCTCGAAGAAGTGGAACGTGACGAGCCGGTCGCGGGTGGTGTTGCGCACGTGACGGATCGCGGCGGTGGCGGGCGCGTCGGCGGGCGCGTCCACCACGCCGAGCGGCCGGCGCCGCAGCGCGTGGCTCATGCGCTCGGTGCGCTCGCGGATCAGCTGCACGGCGTCCGCCGCCGCCGACTCGAGGGCCGGCTCGGTGAGCGTCACGGGATCGAGCTGCAGCTCGGGCCGCAAGGCGGTCACGAGGTCGCCCAGCATCGACGTGCCCACCATGCGGGCAAGGATCTGCAGCGGCCGCTCGCGACCCTCCGCTTCGCGGCGCCAGCGTCCGTCCAGGACGGCGAGCTTCGCTTCGTCGCCCGGCGTGAGGGTGACGCTGTAGAGCAGCTCGCCCCACTGCACGCCGAGCGATTGCCAGTACTCCTCGACCTCGATCAATGCACCGTAGCGCATCGCGGTGGGACCGTCGCCCGCGAGCGAGAAGAAGTCGGCGTTTCCCGTCGCCGCTCCGCTCGAGGCGACGCGCTCGCCAAACAACGCGAGCCGCTGGAAGTACAGAACATGGCCAAGCGCCTCAGGAGCACTCGCGGCAGGTGACTGAGGCGAGGTCGGCTCCGACGATCCGGGGGTCGGCCCGGCGGGCGTGGCTGGTGCCTGTGCGGTGAGCCTCTCACGCACCGGGCGATCGCTCACGAGCGTCAGCGATGGCGGCAGCTGGGTCGGTGCGGCGAGGGGCGTGGGCTCTTCGCCCAGTGTGGCGGTCGCGAGCTCGATGGGATCCTCGTTACGGAGTCCCACGCGCAACCGCAGTCGGGTGGTTTCCCGTCGCGGGATGGCCACCAGGCCGCCCGAATCGCTCACCCAATGGCCCGCGGCGTTACCGGCCTGATCGAGCACCGTCACGGGCACGCCCTGGGCGGGCTTGCCCGTGTCCTGGTGCACGATCCGGAATATCCAGACGTCCTTGCCGCTGTTGGTCATAGGGGGGCAGAGGGGCACCAATATGCGATGCGGCCGGGATGGCGTACAACGACGCACCACACGTTAGGTGATAAGGTGTTGAGGGATAAGGCGTTGACGAAACGGTGTCGAGTGCGCCACCTTGAGGGCGGCCCGCCTTTTCTTTTAGTAGGAGGCGTCACCCAACACCGGAGGGAGGTCCATGGCGAACGTCGCGATCAACGTCGGCCCGCTCGATGCCCGCGCGCGTGTCATCGCGGGCACACTCGCGATCGTGGGCGGTCTCGTCGCGCTGGACGGGTTCTTCCAAGCGCTCGGCTTTCTCACCTGGATCGTATGCGCGGGGATGATGTACGTAGGGATCTTGTTCGCGATGGGCGGATTCAAGGACGGGACGGCGGTGTTTGGGTACCCGCTCTTGATCCTGTCGGTGCTCGACGGCTGGCTGCCACTCGTCCACAAAGGTTACTGGGGCCTGATCGCTGGGGTGTTCGTCGCGCTGGGCGCGTTCCAGACGGCGCGCACGCGTATCTGTCCGATCAACAGCATGATGAGAGTGAACACGGCGCACGCAGGGGCGTGACGTCCGCCTGACGGCATGCGCCGCGCCACCCTGTGGTTCATCTTCGGTACCGTTTTGCTCGACATGCTGGCGCTCGGCATCATCGCGCCGGTGTTCCCCAAGCTCGTCATTCAGCTCGAGGGCGGCAGCGAGACGCGCGCCGCGTCCATGGTCGGGCTGTTCGGCACCGTGTGGGCGACGATGCAGTTCCTATGCGCGCCGGTGCTGGGCGCACTGTCGGACCGGGTGGGGCGCCGGCCCGTGATTCTGCTCTCGTGCCTTGGCTTGGGGCTCGACTACTTCGTGATGGCGCTGGCGCCGACGGTAGGGTGGCTGTTCCTGGGGCGCGCGGTCTCGGGGATCACGTCATCGAGCTTCTCGACGGCGTTCGCCTACATCGCGGACGTGACCGAGCCAGACCAGCGCGCCCAGCGATTCGGGCTGTTGGGAATGGCGTTCGGCATCGGGTTCATCCTGGGGCCGGCGCTCGGCGGACTGCTCGGCGGCATCGGCGTGCGAGCTCCATTCTGGTCGGCGGGAGCGATGAGCCTCGTAGGTGCGGCGTACGGTTGGTTCGTGCTCCCCGAGTCCCTGGCGCTCGACCGGCGCTCGTCGTTCAAGTGGCGCCTCGCCAACCCCGTGGGATCGGTCGGCTGGCTGAAGTCCCACGACACGCTGCTGGGGCTCGCGATCGTGGCATTCCTCTATCGGATCGCTCACGACAGCCTGCCCGCCATGTTCGTGTTGTATGGTGACTATCGCTACCGCTGGTCCTTCCAGGCTACGGGGTTCGCTCTCGCGTGCGTGGGTGCGGCGTCGATGATCGTGCAGGGCGGCGTGGTGGGTCCCGTGGTGCGACGGCTGGGTGAGGCGCGCACCTTGCTCGTCGGGTTCGCCTTTGGCACGGTGGCGTTCACCATCTACGGCCTGGCGTCCACTGGAGTCCTTTTTTTGCTCGGGATTCCGATCGGAGCGTTGTTCGGCCTCTCCTATCCCTCGCTACAAGGGCTGATGACGCGGCGCGTGGGCCCCGACGAGCAAGGTCGGTTGCAGGGTGCGCTCGCGAGCCTGATGGGGATCGCGGGGGTGATCGCGCCAGTGTTGTTCACGCAGGTGTTCGCCGCCGCGATCGGGCCGTTCGGGAGCTTCGGTCTGCCGGGCGCGCCGTTTTTCCTCGCGGCGCTGCTGCTGCTCGTGGCGATGGCGATCGTGCGACGGGAGGCGTCCCCACCCCCTGTCCCCCTCTCCGTTCCCGAGAGGGGGAGGGGGAACGCGACCATCTGACTACTTCTTGGGGCTCGGCGCCGCGGCGGGGGCGGGTGCGGGAGCCATCGGCGTCGCGACGTCCGAGTTCCAGATGTCCTGCACCATCAGCCAGCGTCCATTCTCGTTCACCCAGCGAACCATGTACTTGCCCGAGTCGGCGGCGGGGGCGGCCGGTGGCCGCTTGGCGCCGGCGGGCCAGGCGAAGTTCCAACGCCCGAGCTCCAGAGCCAGCGCACCCTGCGCCCAGACCGACTCGGCCCGCACGGTGAGCACGGGCGGCGGGCTCGACATCGAGTTCATCGTCAGCATGAACGCGCGGATCGGCTCCTTGCCACGCACCGGCGCCATGTTCGGCGGGAGCATCACGCCGTTGGCATGATAGAACTCCGCAAGCGAGTCGGCGTGACCGGCGGCGCTGAGCCGAGCCCAGTTAGCATCGGCGGCGTCGATCGCCCGTTTGGCCTCGGCGCTCGTGTCCTTCGCGCCGGCGGGCTGACAGCCGAGGGCGAGGGCAAGGGGGAGGACGACGGAGAGAACCTGGACTGGTCGCATGAGAGATCTCCGGAAGGGAGGGCGAGGAGAATATCGGCCCGCCCCCGTGGTGGCAAGCGCCCTACTCGGCCAGCACCTGGTGGACCGTGGCGACCGCGATCGAGCCCTCACCCACGGCCGAGGCGACGCGCTTGGTGCTGCCGCTGCGGACGTCACCGACGGCGAGCACGCCGGGAATGCTGGTCTCCAGCAGATAGGGCTGCCGACGCAAGGGCCACTTGGCGGCGACCAGGTCATCCACGCTCAAGGCGGACCCCGTCTTCACGAACCCCTTCCCATCGAGGGCCACACAGGCCCCCAGCCACTTGGTGCTCGGCTCGGCGCCTGTCATGGTGAACACGTGGCGGAGATTCCGCATTTCGGTGGGCCCGCCCTGTCCGGTTCGCCACGAGACGCGCTCGAGATGCCCATTGCCTTCGAGGCCCACGATCTCGGTCCGCGTATGCTGCTCGATGCGCGGATGCGCGTCGATGCGGCTGATCAAGTAGCGGGACATCGTGTCCGAGAGGGCGTCGGAGCGAATCACCATGTGCACGCGTTTCGCGTTTTCGGCGAGGAACACCGCGGCCTGGCCGGCGGAGTTGGCGCCACCGACGACGGCCACCTCCTCGTGGAGGCACATGCGCCGCTCCATCTGAGTCGCCGCGTAATACACGCCGGCGTTTTCGAACCGCCGCAGGTTCTCGATCGGCAGCTTCCGATACTCGACGCCGGTGGCAATGATGATGGTGCGCGCGAGCAGCGCGTCGCCGTTCCCGTCATCGAGCAGCACGCGGTACGGCTTGCGGCCGCAATCGAGCCGCACTGCGGTCTTGGCGATCAACATCCGCGCGCCGAATTTCTGCGCCTGATCATACGCGCGTCCCGCCAGCTCCTGGCCCGAGATGCCGAGCGGGAAGCCGAGGTAGTTCTCGATATTCGAGCTGGTGCCGGCTTGACCACCCGGCGCGTTCGCTTCCACGATCACGGCGTTCAATCCTTCCGACGCCGCGTACACGCCCGCCCCCAGCCCCGCGGGGCCGGCCCCGATGATCACGACGTCCCAGATTTGCGTGCGCTCGAGGGTAGGATTCAGGCCGAGGCAATCGGCAAGCTCTTGAATCGTCGGGTTCTTGAGCACGGTCTTGCCGCGGCAGATCACCACCGGCACGTCGTCCAGGGTCAGGTGGAATTGGTCCAGCAGCTCCTGACTCTCCGGGTCGCTATCCAGGTCGCGGAACGTGTAGGGATGTCCATTGCGGGTGAGGAACTCGAGGATGTGCAGCATCCCGGAGCAATGCTGCGATCCGAGCAGGACCACGTCGCCGTAGCCGCGATCGATCAATTGCAGGCGGCGCAGGATGAAGGCGCGCAAGAATATGTCACTCAGCTCGGTGTCGGTCTGGATCAGCTTGAGCAGCTCGTCGCGTTCCAGTTCGATCACGTCACTTGGCACGGTGGCCGAGATCCGGCCCAGGAAGCGGCCGCCGGACAGGATCGAGCGCTCGCCGGTGAACATGCCGGGCGCGAACCTCGGCATGGACTCGGATGGGGCGAGGAGGGGGAGGACGGCGTCGAGCTGCCCCGAGACGACCACGAAAATCTTCGTCACGGGCTGGCCCGGCTCACCCACCACCTCGCCCTGTGCGAGCCGGCGGCGACGCCCGTGCAGCTCGATGCGGGCGAGTTGCGCCGGCGTGAGCTGGGGAAACGCTTCGTTGGTCCGGGACTCGCCCTGGGCTTGCGAGGTGACGGGTACCGTCGAAGAGGCCATCGGATTCCTTGGAGGGAGTAGTGGGAATGTACCGCTCTTGGGAAGGGTCAGCATGATGCTTTCGAAGGCTGAACCCGCCGCGCGCGTTGCGGCTCTAGGAGCCCTTGCAGGTCCCCGTACGGCACCTATGTTGAGCCGCGTGTGATGTGCACGGGCCGAGGACAAGCACAGCATCCAGGTCCGCAGGGCAGTTGTGACGCCGCTTCGCATTTCCCATTCCCGCTTGGCCGGCTCCGCGTTCGAGCCGGTCCACACGATCAGATCTGTCGCTCTCCTTACGTGTGTAAGCCAGCCCAACGCTCGAGCACCTCCTGCTTGCAAGAAGGGCTCGGTTGTAGTGTCCTGGCAGGTACAGCCACGAGGAGGAGCTATGAAAGCGAAGGTACTCGACTGCGGGCTCGTCAGCATTGCCCTGGTGAGCCTTGCTCTCGCATGCGAAAGGGGAACCCCGCCCTCGGCGCCGAAGGCGTCAAGGCTGAACGCGTCCTCTCAGCACCTCAGTGCGTCGGATAGAAACGGCGACCGAGGCTCTGCGAGCGAAGGCGACCGGTTTCGGTGGGACATCATTAGCGTGGATTTCGCTAGCGGCACTCTTTCGGCAGGCGGAGTGGCTTCGGGAGATGCCAACGACGGAACAAAGATTACCCTCACAGGCTCGGGCACGTTCGGGACCGGTGGTGAAGACGACGTGACGGGTGGCGGGACATGGGAGACCTTCGACAACGCCGGGGCGTCCACTGGGAAGGGAACGTACCGGGCGAGGGAGCTCGTCCGGTTTGACGTCGCGCCCGGCACGCCGCCTCTCCCGCACGACAATATCGGTCCCCTAGCCAACGCGCGGGCTGGCCTCTTGGTTCTGCGTATTTCCTACTCAGATGGCAGTGGAGGGGTACTCGTTGTGAGCTGCCACCTCGTGGGATCGCCAAGCACAATCGTCGAGGGGGTCACGGTATCGAAGGGGTTCGTGGGTTTCCTGCAGGAGTTGCCGCCTGCTCCCCCCGGAAACGCCAACAGGACGACTTTTCACGTACTCAACGGTGAGGACGACTAGCGTAGGTCACGTCGGCGGAGGGCGCTCAGTCGCTGAGGGACACTGGCCCCTGCCCTGCCGTGGCAAGCGGCACTAGCTTTGTCGAGGTTTCCTACGCGTCTAGTAGTTCGGGACGTAGCGCAGCCCGGTAGCGCACCTGAATGGGGTTCAGGGGGTCGCGGGTTCAAATCCCGCCGTCCCGACTGAAGTAACTCAAAGCACCGTTGGCGATTCCGCCGGCGGTGCTTTGTGCTTTCAAAAACAGTGGTGCCGTTTGTGGTGCCGTTTTGCCGACCACCTGATCCCGATCAGGGGGTCGCGGCGGGCATGTCAACCGGATGCGAGCGCCGCGTCGCGCATCTTCTTGGGCTCGCTCATCACCGCCAACAGCGTGTCTGCATCCGGATGCTGATAGCAGGTGAGCAACGTCTCCGTGTCCTTCCACCCGCCCGCCGCGGCCACGTCTTTGAGCGAGTGATGCTTCCGCTCCGTTGCCCATTTCCGCCGGTACGGATGCCACAGCCCGCCTTCGAGCTTCGGGAGGTTGGCTCTCTTCTCCGCGACGTGCAGCCACTTGTCGAAGAGGTGGCGATCCATCGGCTGGTCGAGCTTGCGCTCGCCGGCGAAGATCCATCCTGTAATCGCGCCGAACCGCATGCGGAACTGCTTAAGCTCCTCCGCGAGCGAATCCGGCATCGGCACCAACCACTCCTTCCCCTTCTTATCGAACTCGGCCCGCCACCGGATCGTGCGGCGTGAGAAATCGACGTCCTCCCACCGCAGCTGGCGGATCGAGCCCAACCGCCGGCCCGTAGCTTCGGCGAGTACGAGGGCGAGCTCCATCTTCGCCCACCGCATCTCCTCGAGCTCGGCGGTTGTGTCCTCCAGGTCAGCAGCGCGGCGGTCCGCTGCATCGCGCTGCAACTCCTGCATTGCTTTCCGCGTGCGCTGGAACCGCTCCCATGACGCGACCGGACGGGCGGGATTCTGCTCCCGCTCGCGGCGCACACCCGCCAAGGGATTGGCGTCGAGCAGTCTCGCCCCGTTCGGCAGGCGAACCGTCGTGGCCCATCGC
The DNA here is from genome assembly GCA_035280265.1 of Gemmatimonadales bacterium. Taxonomy (GTDB): domain Bacteria; phylum Gemmatimonadota; class Gemmatimonadetes; order Gemmatimonadales; family GWC2-71-9; genus AG41. Next base: position 17,489 of record DATEGE010000010.1, read on the forward strand.
AACATCGCGTGCAGCAACACGAGGTCCATTTCAGCCGAACGCACACGCACCGGCCTAGTGGCGCCATCCACCAGCACGATGCCACCGGCCTTGCGTTGGGCCGTGTAGGCGGCTTGGTCCCGGGCGGTCAGCGTCCGCACGTCGCACTGCTCGCCGAAAAACGTGAGCAGCACCTTCGCACGAGTCGCGTCGTCGCGCCGGCTGCTGGCCTTGTTATCGAGGTACGTCGCACATTCCGTCTCGTACCGGCGCCACAGGGCTGCAAGTGTGAGGCGGTCCGCCTTGGTCGTCTCTTCTTGGCGCAGCAGCTCGGCCAAGAGCACTCGCCCCAAACGCTCCGCCTCGTCCCGATCCCGCGTCCCGAGGGACGCGTGGTCCCGGCCGCGACCAGGGACCCAGAGGGTTCGATAAAACATCCCGTCCCTTCGCTTTTCAAAGATCCGGACGCGCATCCCTCGTTCGCCGAGCGAGCGCGTCCATTTTCCATGCACCTGGTGCCATTCGTTCCGCCGGTTTCGAGTCGCCATGGGCGCCTCTCCTCACCGTCGGCTTCCAATGGCCCGAGCGTCGGCAACGGGATCATAG
>DATEGE010000011.1:0-1972 GCA_035280265.1 Gemmatimonadales bacterium
ATCGGGCACCACCCCCACGTCGTGCAGCGCGCGGAAGTCTATCGCGGGTGTCCCATCTTCTACAGCGTGGGGAACTTCGCGTTCGGCTCCGGAAACAGCCGGGCCGAAGGGCTGGCCCTCGGCGTGCGCTTCGAAGAGCACGAGACCACCGTCGAAACCTATGCCCTGTACGTGAAGAACCGGGATCCTCGCGTCAACTACCAACCGAAGGTCTTGCGCGGTCGCGGGGCGACGCGCCTGCTGCGACATCTCGGGGGGATCCCGGGTTCGGCCTGCGAACTCCTCGAGCCTCAGGGCGACTGGCCGACGCTGACGCTGCCGCGGCCTGCCGGCGGGGAGCGCCGCCGTGGGTAACGCGACTGGGCGGGCGGCGCAGGGGACCCGCATCGGCCTGCGGATGCGCGATCTGATCCCGCTGCTGCGCCCGTATCGCGTGGCGTTGAGCTGGGCGACGCTGGCGATGGTGCTGGACGCCGCGCTGACGGTGCTGCGCCCGTGGCCCTTGAAGGTCGTCATCGATCTGGTTCTCTCGCACCACCACAGTCGCGTGCCGCTCCTGGGAGGGTGGCTCGCGGCGACACGACCGGCACCGATGTCCATCGTGTACGGCGCCTGCGTGGCCACCCTAATCATCGCGCTCTCGACCGGCCTCTTGACCTACGCCTACACGCACGCGCTGGGCAACATCGGGCAGCGGTTCGTGTTCGCGCTGCGGCGGGATCTGTTTGCCCACCTGCAACGCCTCTCGCTGCGGTTTCATGATCGTCAGCGCACGGGCGATCTTATCACGCGACTGACGTCCGACATTCAGGCCCTGCGGGACGTCCTCAGCAACGGGTCCATCCTGCTCGTCAGCAACGGGTGTCTGTTGGCCGGCATGGTGGGGATGATGGTGTGGCTCAACTGGCGGTTCGCGCTCGCCGCGCTCTCGGTCGCTCCGCTGCTGTTCTGGACTGTGTTGCGCTATACGGGCCGCATCAAGGCGGCGGCTCGCGACGCGCGGGCCAGCGATGGGCTGCTCGCGTCCGTGGCACAGGAGACGCTGGCGTCCATCCGCATCGTCCAGGGCTTGGCGCAGGAGGATCAGCAGAGCGAGCGGTTCCAGGTGCAGAACGCGGGCAGCCTACGCGCGTACCTCGAGGGCGTCCGGTATCAGGCCCGGGTCGCGCCGCAGGTGGACTTTCTTGCGGCGCTGGGGCTGGCGGTCGTGATGTGGTACGGGGCGACCCGGGTGATCGAGGGTGTTCTGACGACGGGAGACGTGGTCGTGTTCTTCGCATACGTCACCAACCTGTACAGCCCGATGAAGGCGCTCGCGCGGCTCTCGTCCTCCTTTGCGCGCGCCGGCGTCGCGGCCGAGCGTATCGCCGAGGTCATGCGGGTGCGTAGCGAGGTCGCGGAGCCGCGGCGCGCCCGCGCCGCGCCGCGGTTCGCCGGGCGGATCGAGTTTCGGGGAGTTTCGTTCGAGTACACGCCCGGGCAGCCCGTGCTGTCGCAGATCGACCTTCGCATCGAACCCGGCACGACGGTGGCGATCGTGGGCGCCACCGGCGCCGGCAAGAGCACGCTGGTGAGCCTGGTACCGCGCCTGTACGATCCCGCCGCCGGAGCGGTCTGCATCGACGGGGAGGACGTGCGGCAGTACACGGTGCAGTCGTTGCGGGATCAGATCAGTCTCGTTCTACAGGACTCGCTGCTCTTCAGCGGGACGATCCGCGAGAACATCGCCTTCGGCCGTCCCGACGCGGGCGACGCGGACATCCGCCGCGCGGCCCAGACGGCCAACGCCGAGGAATTCATCCTGCGTCTGCCCGACGGGTACCATACGGTGGTCGCGGAGCGGGGCACCACGCTGTCGGGCGGTCAGAAGCAGCGGATCGCGATCGCGCGGGCCGTGCTACGCGACGCGCCGATTCTCATCCTCGACGAGCCGACCAGCGGCCTGGACGCCGCCTCGGAGCGCACGGTCATG
>DATEGE010000012.1:0-4032 GCA_035280265.1 Gemmatimonadales bacterium
GCTGTAGAAGATGGGACACCCGCGATAGACTTCCGCGCGCTGCACGACGTGGGGGTGGTGCCCGATTACCACATCGGCTCCGCAGTCTACCGCCCACCGGGCCTTAGCTTGGTCTTCCCGCGAGGGCTCCCGCTCGTACGGTACACCCCAGTGGAAGGACACGACCACGCGGTCGACCTGCACTCGCAGGGCGCCGATGTCCTCGGCCACGACTTCCGGTGGATCCATCGCGCTGCCCGGCAGGTGGGCGGTCGCGGCGCAGCGACGGTTCCAGTAGTAGCCGAGGACGCCGATCCGCCAACCCCCCGCTGCCAGGATCACAGGGCGATGCGCCGCGCGCTCATCGACGCCGGCGCCGACCGCGGCGACGCCGGCCTGATCCAACGCGTCGAGGGTCTCGAGGACGCCGGCCCGACCGCAGTCTAGCAGATGATTGTTGGCGAGGGTCACGATATTGATGCCCGCCCGCCCCAGCGCGGGGGCGAGCGCGGGATCGACGCGGTAAGAATGGTTGCGCGGCTTGCGCCGGGCGATGCGCGCGAACGGGCCCTCCAGATTGCCCAGCACGACCGGCGCACGCCGCAGCAGCGGCAACACCGCTTCAAACGGATAGTCCGCCCCTCGTTCGGCAATCACGCTCTCCGCCCGGCCGTCAAGCATGATGTCGCCGACCGCGACGAGGGAGAGGGGCGGCGCGCGCCGCGCCAGAAACCCGGCCTCCAGCGTCGCGGCGGAACACAGGTCTTGAGAGCCAGGAATCTCCTCGCGCGCAATGTGCTTGAGCATGCTCTGTACGGCAGTCGTCACCTCGTCCTCTAGGGCAGCTGCGCCTCCTTCGACGACCCTACTCCGCGTGCCCGTCACGGCTCGCCGCGTGCGGAAACCGCCGCGCCCTGCCCGTCCTCTAACACTCGCTGCGCCAGGACATCGGGCAGGATGCCCCGCCCGGTGAACGTGCGGAGGATGGTCGCGCGGTGCCGGGCGGCGTTCAGCACCTCGTCGGCGTGAAGGAGAGCGGCGAGCCCCGACTGAAAGCTGGTCCGCCGAACGGGCAGCCCCCCGAGCACGAGGAGCGCCTGAAGGACCAACAGGTCCACGGCCAGCGGGCCGTCCACAAGGCTCAAGCGTGCGCGCAGGTCCCACAGGGCGGCGGCCCAGATGGTACCGTTGGCGTGCGGGTCAGCGCCGGCACGCGGGTCGTAATCGCGCATGGTCTTCGCCGAAGCGAGGTGGCGACGGTGCGGAAACCCCTCGTCGTGTCGCCGGTGCCACGCCCAGATGTGCGGCGTCTCGAGGAGCGTAGCGGCCCAATAGTCGCATGTGCCCTCCTCGATCGCCGACTTGCGATTGCGCTGCCGGTCGGGACGGCGCCGGGCGTTCGCGGCGAAGTCTGCGGTGTGCCGGGCGACGTGATGGCCATACTCGTGGTAGATGATGGCCGCGTTGTGCGACGCGTTCGCCCGGTACCGCCCGCCCGCCGCTTCCACCAGCGCGCCGTGCTCGAGCAGGCTCCACCCGGGCCCGAGATGGATCTCGCCGTCGGGAGCGAGGGGCTCGTGCTCCGCGACCGTGTACTTGCGGCCGGGCAGGCGGTAGTGACCGCCCTGGAACGGGAACCAACGTCCGCTCGGCCGCCTGACGCCGTCTCGCAAGCCGTTCCGCTCGGTCGTCGCCGGATGGGCGGTGACCACGGCGATGACCCGCGGGAGCGAGGCCGCACCGAGTTGATGCAGCAGTCCATCGACGTAGGCCGCGATGCGATCCACGTGGAAGTACGTGTTCACCTCGCCGAACCGCGCCGCCTGGATGTAGCGCCAGCAGAAGCCGGGCTCCGGCAGCACAACCTTGTCGAGACGGCCGCCCCCCTTCCCCGGCTCGAACAGAAAGTCTCCGTCGGCGTTCGGCTCGGCGTCTCCCAGCGCGGTGGCGCGCACGCCGCCGGTCAGCGGATCGGCTTCGTTGACGGCGCCGCCGTTTCGCACGACTACGAACCGACCCTTCAGGCGCACGTCCCGCGGATCGCCATTCTCCAGGCGCGCGAGGGGTACGGCGGAAAGGGTCACGTACCCGCCCGCCGTGCCACTCGGCTCTGGGGTCCAGAGATACACCCGGCCTTGATTCATCCCGCCGTGACCGCCGCCCGCTCGCCGGACAGGACCTTCAGGCCTGACGGTGGCGCGGCGGCGAGGAGCCTCCCGTTCAACGCGCCCTGCTCCAGCTCGCCCGCCGCCAGGCAGGGGATCTTCGTGCACGCCTCGACCTCCCGCCGGCCCAGGGCGCTGCGAGAAACGACGCCGGAGACGGCGAGCGGCGAGATGCCCATACCGCGCAGGATGCGAGCGGCGCCCGCCGCCCCCAACGCGTCGGTTGCGGCCAGGAGCCAGGCGTCCACGGTAGAGGCGAAGCGCGTGCTCGCCAGGAGCGCGGCGGTCTCGCCCTGGATGATCCCGTCGGCGATTTCGACCACGACCCACGTGGCCCCTTGCTCGGCGGCGTGATCCACTAGCAGGCGGTAGAGGCTGAGCAGCTCGGGGAGGGAGCACAGGTACGTGGAAGGCAGTCCCCCATCGACGAAGTCCAGGGCCACGCACGCTCCGGCATCGAGCATCGTAAAGGTGTCGCGCCCGGCAGCGGTTCCGGTCAGCTTGACGCCCGCCGCGCGGATTCCCTGCCGCCGGAGGCCGAGAATCACGCTGCGCGCCGTGTGCGTCTTGCCCGCATCCATCGCCGTGCCCAGGACCACCGCGATGCGGGGCTGGCCCCGCCGCTCCCGGGACGCTGCCGGCAACGCGAAGTCCTGGAGCCGCAACGGCAGCCCGTTCACGTCCCCGAGCGCGCCCACAAGACGGAGCCTGCTCGGGTCGGCCACGGTGTCATGCTTGGACTCGACCAGCCCGCACAACCCGCCTACGGAGAGCAAATCGCATTGGTCCCCGTCGGACCGCGCGTAGCCCTCGAACTGCAGCGTGGCATAGCGATTGCCGAAGACCACCGCCAGGAGATCGCCTTTGTGCAGGTTGCAGCGGCGGCCCGTGCCGACGTCCAAGGCGACGTTCTTCCCGATCGACTCGACGCGCGCCAGCACGATGTCCCCGATGCGCGGCGGCTCGGGCCGCGGCAGCAGGAAGTGAAAGCACGACTCGGGAACCCGGCGCAGCGCATACGAGACGCGGATGGTGTTTCGGATCGACTCCGCCAGCGGCCTTCCGATCTCAAGGTTCTCAGTCGAATTCATCCCTGCCCCTCTTTTGGACGAGTGGTGATCCAACAGGACAAATCTCTAGACGTGAAACCGCCAACCGGCGTAGACACGATTGCGCTTGTAGGCGGTGACGTCCTCGGTCAAGCTGGGGACGAGCGACCGGCTGACCTTCTGGATCTCGACATCTCCGCCGACACTGAAGTGCGCATGCGGTCCGGCGCGCAGACTCAGCTCCAAACCCAGGAAATCACGCCTGTCCCGGCGGGAATTGTTGAGCACGTCGAACGGCTGCGCCGAAGGAAAGCTGCGCCAGCGGTGCTCGTAGTGGACCCGGGCCGTCACCCCGTTCGACACATCGCCGCGCACCGCCAGGTCGAGGTCCTGCTCCATGCGCGAGAAGTCCACCATCTGCACCGAGCGGACGTTCACGTCGGTCGTGGTACCGTTGCCGTTCAGGTCCCGGTTGAAATCCGGTTCGTCGAGCAACAACACGGCGCTGTCGGGCGTGCTCCGCAGCGAGGCGCGCGTATATCCGACGTCCAGTGCCAGAGACCGGGTCAGATCGAGCGCGAGGGCAGCACCGACGGACGGTCCGCGGTAGCTCCGCTGGCCAAATGGCGCCTCGTACGTGCGGACCTCACGCCCGACGTCGAGCTCGAGCGCCGCGCCGAACCCCCGTGCCTCGGTCGACCGGATCAGAGACTGCCGGTAGCCGAGCTCCACCCGGGTGTCGCGGTAAGTCCCCGCCGCGTAGATGCGCTCGCCCGACTGGATGACGCCGTCTCCATTCCGATCGACCGCGTCCGCCATGAAGTTTCGATAGAAGTAGC
>DATEGE010000013.1:0-8859 GCA_035280265.1 Gemmatimonadales bacterium
CACGACTTCCGCTTCACCGACCAGCGGGCGGCGAGCGGCATCACGTTCGAGAATCGCAGCGTCGACGACGCGGGCAAGGCCTACAAGAAGGTCCACTACGATCACGGCAGCGGTCTCTGCGCCGCCGATGTGGACGGCGATGGGCGGCCGGACCTCTACTTCGTGACGCAGCTGGGCACGAACGAATTGTGGAAGAACCTGGGGGGCGGCCGGTTCGCGAACATCACCGATCAGGCCGGCCTCCGCATGCCGGACGCGATCGCGGTGGGTTGCGCCTTCGCCGACATCGATAACGACGGCCTCCCCGACCTGTTCGTCACGACCGTGCGCCACGGCAACCGGCTGTTCCGGAACCTGGGCGGCGGCAAGTTCGCGGACATCACCGCGCAAGCGGGGGTCGGGTATGTGGGCCACTCGTCGGGCGCCGTCTTCTTCGACTACGATGGCGACGGCTTACTCGATCTCTTCGTCACGAACGTCGGCGTCTACACGACCGACCAGCGGGGCCCCGGCGGCTACTACGTGGGACTCCCCGACGCCTTCCATGGCCACACCCACGCCGAGCGCGCTGAAGCGAGCATCCTGTACAAGAATCTCGGTGGCGGCCGATTCAAGGACGTCACTCGGGAGGTCGGGCTCGTCGACCGGAGCTGGAGCGGCGACGCGACCGTGATCGACGTGAACGACGACGGCTGGCCCGACCTGTACGTCCTCGACATGCAGGGGGCGAATCACCTCTGGCTGAACGAGGGCGGGAAGCGATTTCGTGACGCCACGCGGCAGTATTTCCCCAAGACGCCGTGGGGCGCGATGGGCGTCAAGGCATTCGACTTCGACGGAGACGGCCGCATCGACTTGTTCGTGACCGACATGCACTCCGACATGTGGGTCAACATCCCGCCGGGCGACTGGGCGGCGGAGGCGCGCAAGGCCGATACCACGCCAGCGCCTCCGGATTTCTTTCCCGACGGCAAGTCGCACTTCATCCTCGGCAACGCGCTATTCGCGAACCGGGGCGGCGGGCGCTTCGAGGACGTGTCCGATGCCGTCGGCGTCGAGACGTACTGGCCCTGGGGACCGAGCGTGGACGACTTCAATGCCGATGGGTGGGACGACATCTTCATCACCGCCGGGATGAACTTTCCGCACCGCTACGGCATCAACTCCGTGCTCCTGAACGACGCCGGGCGACGCTTCCTCCCGGCTGAGTTCCCCCTCGGCATCGAGCCCCGCGCCGACGGCGAGGAGCAGATCTGGTTCCGGCTCGATTGCCGCGGGGCCGACCACGACCAGCCGTTCTGTGAAGTGTGCGCCAAGCCGGGCGGGGCGGCATTGGGATGCCGGCTGGATTCGGCCGGCCGGTTGACGATGATGGCGTCGCGGGCGACGCGCGCCGCGGCGGCGCTCGACCTGGACGACGACGGCGACCTGGACGTCGTGACCAATGAATTCAACGCGCCGCCACAGGTGTTCCTCAGCGATCTCGCCCAGCGGCACCCCGTCCACTTCCTCAAGATCCGCCTGCGCGGCACGCGCTCGAACCGACAGGGCCTGGGCGCGTCCGTCACCGTTGTGCTAGCCGACGGCCGGCGCCTGCTCAAGGTGATGGACGGGAAGTCGGGATACCTGTCGCAGAGCGACCTCCCGCTCTATTTCGGTCTGGGGGAGGCCGACCACGCCGCCGCCATCGAGGTGCGCTGGCCGTCGGGTCAGCACCAGACGGTGGCCGGTCCCGTCCAGGCCGGGCAGACCCGCGAGATCGTGGAGCCCTAGCAGCGATACGGGCGAGGTCAATAGCCCGCTGTCTCGGTCAGGCCGGGAACGTTCGGATCCGCCCCATGCCAGATCTGCCGCAGCTCGCCGTACGCCTGCGCCGCTGCCTTACCGTCCCCCGCGGCGGTCGCCGCGCGGGCCAGCCCGAGGAGCGACAAGGCTCGCTTGGGGGCGAGGCGCAGCGCGCGCGCGAACTCGGTTTGCGCTTCGCGCGGCCGGCCCGCGCGCAGCAGCATTTCTCCCAGCAGCTCGTGCGACGGTTTGACGACCCCGGGCGGCCCGAACTCGAGCGGGATCGAATCCTCGAGCGCCGCCACGTGATGCATGAGCGAAATCGCCTCCTCGACTGACCCTTCCGCCTGACGGGCTGCCGCCTGCAGCTCGCGGTCCAGGATCTCCGGGACGGGATCCACGTAACTCCCCGCAGCCGGGCGCTGGCGATTCAATGCAGCGAGGTCCGCTAACGCCCGCTCGGCACCGGCACGGTCGCCGCGCTTGAGCGCGCTGAACCCGATGACGAACGCGTCTTCCGCCTGAGCCCGGGAATTGGCGTGGCTGAGGTCGATCGGCCACCGCAGCGACGGACTGTCCCACTGCTCAGTATTGATGATGTAGTCAGCGCGCATCTGCGCCAGCACGGCGACACCTCGCCCCGTCCCCCAATCGGTGTTGCGGCGCATCAGCTCGAGGTGTCGCCATGCATCCCGGTACCGACCTTGCTGCAGGTAGCCGTAGCCCAGCCAGTGCGTGTAGTGATGCGGCGTCCATGCGGTGCGGTCGCGCCCCGAGGCGATCTCGTTCTGCGACACCACCTGGTCCCACATCCCCAGCGCCAGGAAGATGTGGGTGGTCATGTGCTGCGCGTGCGCGGCATCGGGCGCGATCGTTGAATACGCGCGAGCCGCCGGAAGCCCACGTGCCGCGTGCACCGGGTCGTCGTAACAGTGGATCAGGATGTGCGCCGCGCCCGGGTGCTGGGGATTGGCCCGGAACACGCGTTCAGCGATCGCCGCCGCGCGCAGGTAGGTCGGCACGTCGCGAACCCCCTGGCTTAGCCCGAGCAGCGAAAGCGCGTAAAACACCTGGGCCTCGCGGTCGCTGGGGTAAGCCGCCGCGAGGCGCCCCATGGCGGCGGAGTAGGCGGTATCGCGCCCGGGCTTCGAGCCACGACCGTACAAGACTTCGACGGCGGCGAGATAGGCCTGCTCTCTGGGCGTCGGCGCCTTGGCGCGCCGCGCCGCGGGAGTCGGACCGAGGCGTTGCAGCACGGCCTGCCCGGCGTCCAGATCCTGCTCGTTCCAGATCGGGTGGGTATAGGTCATCGCCTCGCCCCAGTAGGCGAGGGCGAACCCGGAATCGATGCGCTGCGCTTCACGGAACGCCAGCGCGGCGTCGCGATACTCGAAGCTGTGTAACAGCAGCACCCCCCTGACGAACGCCGGCTGGGCCGCGGGGGCACCGGACGTGGGGAAGTCGATCGTTCCGAGGTGCTGACCTCGAGCCAGCGGCGCGCCCGCGATCGTGAGCGCGGCCAGCGCCGGCCAGCTGGGTCTCATCGGCTGTCAGTCCCCGCGCGCGCGCGCAGCAGCGCTGCCGCGACATCCGGGTAGATGCCGATCGCATGACTGCGGAAATACAAGGCGACCTGCTTGGTCGGCGTGTTGATCTCGATCGCGTGTGATTTGCGGTTGGGCATGTGACAGTCGATACAATCGGCGATCAGGCGACCGCCGATCCGGTCGGCCATCGGATGCTGCGAAGTGTCGTGGCACCCGAGGCACTTTGGAACGAACGACGCTACGTCTCGGTGGGTCGCGTGGACGTCGTGGCACGTCGCGCAGGACATGTCGGGGCTCGACCGAAAGCACTTGCTGCGCTGCAACAGTGCGACCTGATTGCCGTGGACGTCCGGCGTCGGTTGGTCGTGCGGATCCGGAGGGTCGAGATACGCAGCGAGATCGTCCCCGGGCCGGTACGAAAACGGCGGCCGGCGGAGCTCCCTGGGACCCGAATGGCACAACGCGCAGCCATCCACTTTCCTCGCCCGCGGCGCATGCGCCGGGTTGAAGATGAATCGTCCGATCGTGTCGCCAGGCTCGGCCACGTGATGCTCCATGTGACGGCGCCCGTCGCCATGACACTTTTCGCACCGGATACCCAACCGGTAATTGCGCGCGTAGCGCACGGTGCGGGGGTCCCGTTCGTAGCCGAAGAACGTGCTGTGGCACTCCAGGCATCGCGGCACGATGATGCGTCCGAAATCGATCAGGCCATCTGGATACCCCGGGCTGTTGATCCACTCGGCGGGCCCGGTCAGGTATGACACCGGCAGCTCGAACAGGAGACCGTTCCGCCAATACAGGTACGATTGCCCGCGTCGCCCCGATCCCACGACAAAGTCAATGCGCTCCGTCCTGGTGGTATTTCGAACCGAGTCGACACCCGTCTCATAGAAGCCGGTCGCGCGCCGCTCCATCCTGAAGTAGGTACCCGGCGACCTCGTCCGCAGAACGTTATGTCCGTCGGAGAACCTTCCCTTGACGAACTCGGCTGAGGCTGTGGCTGACGTTCGGTAGTGAGCGGTCTGAACGAACGTGGCGGCGAGCGCCTGGTGGCAGTCTTCACAGGACGGGCGAACGGACTGGGGGCGCTCGTGAGAACGCGGCGGGGACACACCCCCCGTGACGACCGCCGACGCGACCAACCCTACGAGGACACGATCCGTCAGCATGGCCGTAAGCTAACCCTTGCTTAGCTTAGAAGCGCCCCGAACAGGCGAAACGAAGATGAGCGATGCACGCATTTCCCGCCGGGCCTTGCTCGCCGGAGCCGCGGGCGCGCTCGGCGCCCACGCACTCGGCCGAGCGGGCGTCGCGCAAACAGACCCGACAAAGCACCCGGGCGCTCCGCCGAGCCCGCTCGGCCAGCGCTCACCCTTCGAGCGACCGCGGCGTATTCCCCTGGACGGCGGCCAGGGAGGCTCGCTCACCCCGCTCCAGGACTTGGGCGGCGTGATAACGCCCGCGGATCTGCACTTCGAACGCCACCACGCCGGCGTCCCGACGATCGACCCCCACACCTACAAGCTGCTGATTCACGGCATGGTGGAGCGTCCCACCGTGTTCGACCTCGAGGCCCTCAAGCGATTCCCGGCCGTGTCACGGCTGCATTTCCTCGAGTGCTCCGGGAACGGCGCCCCGAGCTACCGCCTCATCCGATCGGACCTCTCTCCGCAGCTCATCGACGGACTTACCAGCACGAGCGAATGGACGGGGGTGCCGCTCGCGACGCTGTTTCGGGAGGTCGGGGTGAAGCCCGGCGCCACGTGGTTCCTGGCGGAAGGCGGGGACGCAGCGGTGATGGCCCGCAGCGTCCCGATCGAGAAGGCGTGGGACGACGCCCTGATCGCGTACGGCCAGAATGGCGAGGCGCTCCGACCCGAGCAGGGGTACCCGGCCCGGCTGATCCTGCCGGGCTGGGAGGGAAACGCCAACGTCAAGTGGATCCGCCGCATCGAGCTCGCGGATCAGCCGTTCATGACTCGCGAGGAGACGTCGAAGTACAGTGATCCCCTCGCCGACTGTACGGCTCGCCTCTTCAGCTTCGTGATGGATGCGAAGTCGATCATCACGTTCCCGGCATACCCAATAATGCTTCCCGGCAAAGGGTGGTGGGAGATCAGCGGGATCGCCTGGAGCGGTCGAGGACGGATCACGAGAGTCGACGTCAGCACCGACGGCGGGAGACGGTGGGCGGCTGCCGAGTTGCAGCAACCCGTGCTGCCCAAGTGCCACACGCGGTTCCGCCGTCTATGGAATTGGGATGGAGCGGCGACGACCCTGTTGAGCCGCGCGGTGGACGAGACCGGTTACGTCCAGCCCACGCTCGACGAGCTGCGCCACGCGCGTGGACTCGGCACGTTCTATCACTTCAATCACATCCGCGCTTGGCGCGTGCAGCGGAACGGCGCGGTCTTCTTCGGGTTGGAGGGGTGAGCGTGCGGGCGTCGGGCGCGGTTCTCGCATTGGCGCTCGCGTGGGGCGGCTGCGGGCGCGGCCAGTCGGACGCCGGGGCGTCCGGAGCCCCGGCGCGATTCGGTTTAGGGCGGCCGGCGACGGCCCCGGAGCTCGCGGCGTGGGACATTGACGTGACGCCCGATGGGACGGGGCTACCCCTGGGGAGCGGGACTGCCACGCACGGTGCTCTGGTGTATGCCCGCAAGTGCGCGGCGTGCCATGGCCGTGCGGGCGTGGAGGGTCCGTTCGATCGACTGGTGGGTCGGGAGCCGCGGCAGGGGTTTCCCTTCGGCCGCGATCCCGGCCTCGCGAAGACGATCGGCAACTACTGGCCCTACGCGACGACGCTGTACGACTACATCAATCGCGCGATGCCGCTCGACGCGCCCGGCTCGCTCACCTCGGACGAGGTGTACGCGCTGGTGGCGTTCCTGCTGTGGCGGAACGAGATCATCACGAGCAGCGCCGAAATCGACGGGCGCACGCTCCCCCGCGTGGTGATGCCGGCGCGCGATCGCTTCGTGCGCGATAACCGCCGGGGCGGGCCGGAGGTTCGATAGTTACTTTAGGCGGCATGATCCGACGTGCCCTCGCGGGCGTTGCACTCCTGGCGCTGTGCGGCGCCTCCCCCGCCCCCCCCGGCCAATCCGATCCGCTCGCCGTCCGAAGCAAAGGTCGTGCTGACGCGCCGATCACCATGTACGAGATGTCCGACTTCCAGTGCCCGTATTGCCGCCAGTTCACGCTGGAGACGATGCCGTCCCTCGAGCGCGATTACATCGCGACGGGCAAAGTACGCGTTGTGTACATCAACTTCCCGCTCGGGAACGTGCACAAGAATGCCAGGGTCGCGGCCGAATTCGCGATGTGTGCCGCCCAGCAGCAACGCTTTTGGCCCGTCCACGACCTGCTATTTCGCCACCAGCATGACTGGGCAGGTCTCGACGACCCCCGGGGATACCTCCTGGGACTCGGCGACTCCGCTGGCCTCGATCGATCCCGCCTGTCCCATTGCGTGACCTCCGGCGCCACCGCCGCCGAGGTGCAGGCCGACCTGGAGCGTGCTCAGCGCGCGGGCGCGGCCAGCACACCCAGCTTCTACATCGAGGGTGGCCTGCTTGAAGGCGCCGCCCCCATCACGGTGTTCCGGGCGGTGTTGGACTCCATTTACCAGAGCAAGACCCGCTCCTCCGCTCCCCCCTCCCCCTCCCCCTCCCCTTCGCCGCGCTGATGGCGCGCCCTTCCTTCATATACCGGCTCGGCATCCGGCTGGCACAGCGGGCCTTGCCGCTGGCCGCGCGTTTCGACAAGAAGCTGGCCCGCGGCCTGGACGCCCGCCGCGGTGTCACCGCGCGGCTCGCCGAGTGGGCGCGGACCACCCGTGATCTGCGGCGCCCGCTCGTGTGGGTGCACGCGCCATCGGTCGGGGAGGGACTGCAGGCGAAGCCGGTGCTCGAGACCCTGCGAGCCGAGGCGCCGCACTGGCAGCTCGCCTACACTTTCTTTTCGCCTTCCGCCGAACGACTGGCGCGGACGCTGCCGGTGGACGTGGCCGACTATCTGCCGCTCGACCGCCTCAACGACGTACGAGCGGCGCTCGAGGCGTTGCGGCCCGCCGCCCTCGTGTTCTCGAAGCTCGACGTCTGGCCCGAGCTGACTCTGGCCGCCGCGGCGCGCGGCGTGAAGCTGGGCCTCATCTCGGCGACGGTGGCGCCGCACAGCTCGCGGCTCCGCTGGCCCGCCCGCGGCTGGGCCGAGCCCGCCTACCGCGCGCTCGACCGCATCGGCACGATCAGCGAGGAAGACGGTCGCCGGCTCGAGCTGCTGGGAGCCCGCCACGCCGTCGTTGAGCTGACCGGGGACACCCGCTACGACAGCGTCGCCGAACGGGCCGAGCGCTTCGACCCGACGCGCGATCCGTTCGCACGACTCACGATCGCGCCTGCCGGGACGTTTACGATCGTGGCCGGCTCCACCTGGCCAGCCGACGAAGCCGTCGTGTTGCCCGCCTTCGCCGATTTCGTCGCTCAGGTCCCGACCGCGCGTCTCATCCTCGCCCCCCACGAGCCCAACCCCGACCACCTCGCCGGGATCGCGCAGCGTGCCAGCGCAGCCGGGCTTCCCCGCCCGGTGCGGCTGTCGCAAATCGAGCATCAGCCCACGGCCCCCGTCATCGTGGTGGACCGGGTCGGAATCCTCGCGGACTTGTATGCCCTCGCGGCGGTCGCGTTCGTCGGTGGCGGCTACCACCGTGCCGGCCTGCACTCGGTGCTCGAGCCGGCGGTGTTCGGTGTCCCGGTGGCGGTGGGGCCGCATTGGCACATGAGCCGCGACGCGCGGCTCCTGATCGAGCGTGGCGGGGCCGTCGCCCTCGCGGTCGACGGGCGGCACCCGCTCCATTCCCAGTGGCTCGTATGGCACCACGACCCGGCTGCGCGGGCGCGTGCTGGAGCGGCGGGAAAGCGGCTCGTGCAGGAGGGACGCGGAGCCTCGGAGCGGACGACGAGGCTGGTCAGAAAGTTGGTGGAGGATGGTGGAGGTTAGGCCCACCTCCACCACCCTCCAGAACCTCCACCAACCTATTTCCCCACCACGACCCCTTCGAACGTCACCGACCGCGGCACCACCAGCCCCAGCGTCAGCCCGGTGACGAGGAGATCGGTCCAGCGGCTGCGAACCTTGACGCGCAGGTTGCTGATCCGGGCGCCGGCGGCGACCTGGCCGGCGAGGACGTCCTCGAGGTCGGGCTGCGCTACCGACACGAGGCCGGCGAACATGTACACCGAATGCTTGGTCACGCGGAATGCCGTTCCCGAATCGGGTTGCTGGGCGCGGCTGGCGAGCGACACCGGCACTCCCAAGTGCGTGGCGTCGAGTGTGAAGCCGCAGCCGGCCAGCCCGATGGCCAGCGCGACCGGCGACACGCGCGAGAGGACAGACCGGATCACACAGCTCCTGGGAAACGGACGGGGCGCGCCGCGGTTCGGCGCGCCCCAAAGGTAGCCCCTGCCGTTCCGCTTGTGAACCAACCTTACAGCCCCATCGGGAGATGCAGGGCGGCGTGGAGCCC
>DATEGE010000014.1:0-31257 GCA_035280265.1 Gemmatimonadales bacterium
CACCGGTCAGCTCCCCCAGGCTGGGATAGCTCGGCGGCGGGCGCTGCGACTCGTAGATCAAGACTCCTTGGGTGCGCTGCGTGGAATCGTCCACCACCAGAAGCGCGTAGACCGTCGTATCGCTCACGGCGGTCGCCGGGAATCCCGCGCCTTGATACTCCATCGTCAGAGCTCCACGGTTGTAGCTCACCTGGACCGTGCTTTGCAGCGCGGTCCCCGCGATGAGGACCGGCAGCGATCCGGGTAATCCGCGCGGCGCTTCCGTGAGGACGAAGGGTGAGCGCTTGAGTCGCTCTTGAATCAGCGATGGGCCGATGAGCCGGGCCATGCCGCAGGTGGGAGAGTGGGATCGGTCGCCGCCGCAAGAGGCAACGAGATACGTCAAGACAAGCGGCGTCGCGCGGAGCCGTCTCATGGGACTGTCACGACCTCGACGACCGTGGTGGGATACGGGGCATCGGCCGCGACGCGCCGGAGCTCCAGGCTGTCCGCGTCGGGCACGAGCGCGGTGCCGAGCCGTAGGGTGTCCCCGACGAGCCACGCCGCCGTGCGCGCCCGAGTCGACGCTGGCCGCTCGAGCTCCACGCCGAGGATGTAACGGCCCGTCCCTCGCAGCGGCCCGCCCTCGACCCTACTGCGCTCGGCCGCGCCATGGTAGCGGCGGTACATCCGTCCCGAGATCCACTCGCCTGGGTGTGTCTCCAGGGTGATCCGGATGTACACGCTGGAGTCGATCGGGACCGCCCGCGCGGCAGCTATCGCGCCGGAGCGGAAGGCGCGGGTTAACTCCCAGGTGCCCTCGACGGGGCCGGTCTGCGATCCCGAGAGCCGCAGCGCGATCGCGAGCAGCACGCCCAAATGTTGCATAATCGCACCAATCTAATACGTCCAGGCCACGACGACCGCGATCGTGCGAACCGGTTCCAGCGTCCGCGGCACGAGATTGTACAGGTAGTTGAGCGCGTTCGTCACCAGCAGGCGGGCGGACCAGGGCGCCCGCTCCCAGCCGGCGCGGAGATCGAGCACACGAGCGGGCACGCGAGGATCGCGCCCGAACACCGGCTCGAGCTCGATCCGCTCGATGCGGCTGGAGTAGCGGAAGTCGGCGCCCACCGTGAAGCCGCGCCAGCGGTAGTCGGTGCTGAGGGTGAGCAGATGCTTCGGTCGAAACGCCAGGACCGAGCCGGTCGCGAGGTCGCGCGTGTCGAGCCACAGATAGGCGATCGCGCCAGTCAGCGCCGGGAGCGGCGTGACGCTGAACGACGCGTCGAGCCCGCGCAGGCGCGCGCGGGAGACGTTTTGAATCTGAATTTTTTGGACGGTGTCCTTGGTCGCGCTGTCTACCACCTGCACGAACGTCGGCTCCAGCAGCTCGCGCGCCTCCGTCCAGAAGAGGGCGGCATCGAGTCGACCCCACGATGCGAGTGGCGCCGTGTTCCCGAGCTCGAAGGACCAAGCGGTCTCGGGGTGAAGGCTGGGGTTGGGAATCACTTGAAAACCGAACGCCTGAGTGGTGACGAAACGCTCCGCGAGGGTGGGCGCGCGAAAGCCTCGCCCCGCCGACGCCCGCCACGTCCCCACGACACTGGGCAGCACGGCGCCGACCCGTGGGCTGAGCACGGCGGCTTGGCGGCTGCCGTCGACGGCGATGTTGTCGAGCCGCACGCCGGTAGTCAGGCGCGCGCGACCCACCCGCTGCTCGACCTCGCCGTAGGGGCCGAGCTCGAGCTGCGAGTGATCGCCGAAGATGTCGCTCGTGACGCCGGTATGCGCCAGTTCCGTTCCCACGGTCAACACCCGATCATCCCCGCCGTGCTCGTGCAGCACGCCGCGCAGCTCGCCCCCGAAGCGGTTCGCGACCGACCCGTCGTCGGGGTTGACGTCGGTGAAGTGCGTGCGCAGCCACGAGCCGCGCGCCTCCCAGGCGAAGGCCGCGGAGGATGTCCGGTCGAGCGTGGCCGCGAGATAGCCCTTGTTGGAGCGCGTGTAGCTGCCGCGGCCCGAGTTGTCGATCATGAACGGCTGATATGCCTGTCCGCGCGTGTCGCAGGCTCCCGGGACGCACCAGGTGGGAAACACCTCGTACTGGTGACTGGTCCAGGCGCCGGAGGCGGTGACCCGCGTGCCAGGCGCCGGCGACCACTCCGCCCTTCCCGAACTCTCCCACTGGTCGCTGCGATCCTGCTCCCGGTAGCCGTCCGAATGGCGGCCTCCCAGCGTCAGGCTACCGCGCAGCGTCGCCGTGCCGTATGACCCGGTCGCGTCCACGCCGCCCAGCCCGCCGGTGTAATCGCGAAACCTCCAGGTGTCGTATGGCGGATTCGCGTACGTCCCACCGGTGGCGCGGAGCCGTGCGTGGAAGCCCACGGGGATGTCGCGCGTGATCAGATTCACCACGCCGCCGAGGGCGGCGGATCCGTACAGCGCCGAGCCGGCGCCCTTCACCACTTCGACACGGTCCACGTCCGCCACCGGCACCATGTCCCAGTCGATGCCGCCGCGGTCGCCCTGGTTGGCGGGCACGCCGTCCACGAGCAGCAACACGCGCGACCCCAGACCTTCGACGAACCCGCTCGACCCCCGAATGTTGACTTGGCCGTTGAGAAACAAGACGCCCGGCGCCTTGTTCACAGCCTCGTCCACGGCGCTCACGGCGCGGCGAGCGAGGTCGCTGTCGCTCACGAGCACCACGCTCGTGACGGATTGCTCGAGCAGCTGCGAATGTTTCGCCGCGGTGACGATCGTGGGCTGGAGTTCGACCGCGCCCGCTTGCAAGCGGTAGTCGCGCTCCAGGGAGTCCCCGGGGGCGAGGGTCACGGTGTCCGTAATGAGTCGGAAGCCGATGGAGCCGACCTGCAGGACGGCGGTGCCTGCCGGGAGGGTCAACCGATAATGACCGCTCGCGTCCGAGGCGGTTTCCCGTCCTCCGCGCACATCCCGTACGGCGGCGCGAATCGGGTGGTCGAGCGTGTCCCGAACGAACCCGTACACCACGGCCTGTGTTTGCGCGCTCGCCGCGCCCGCCGGCACGCCGGCGAGGCACGTCACGAGGAGCAGCCGCTTCACGGGCACGGGGGGTTGTAGTAGTGGCAGGGGGGGTGCATGTGAGCGAAATCGACGAGAAAGTTGATCGAGTCGGCGGGCGCGCTCGCGACGACGACCACACCCGGCTGGGTGGTATCGGTGGGATCACGGTAATAGCCGGCTTCGCGCAGCGTCGAGTCGGCGTTGCCGACGTTGAATCCCTGCTGGACCCGCACGGCCAGCACCCACTCGTAGCGTCCCGGCTCCACTGGAATGTCGTAGAACGTGGGGAGGCCTCCCAGGGGCAGGGGTTGCAGCGCCCCCAGCGGAGGCCGGAAGTTGAACAAGCTGTCGCGGGAGTGGGGAAAGGTGTGGTACGCGACGATGTAGACCGCCTGGGTGCTTTCCGGGGCGGTCCCGGAAAAGGTCACGGTGCCGCAGATGCCGGAACACGTGATCGGGTGTAGCCCGTCGTTACACGCGAGCACCACGGCGGCAAAGGCAGCGAGCGCGGCCCGCATGCCCGCAATGATCGGGGCAGCGGAGCCGAGCGTCAACTTGACCGCCGTTTCGGCGCGGAATAACGTTGACCCGCCATGCCGATCTACGAGTATCGCTGTACCAAGTGTCGCGCCCGCTTCAGCACCCAAGAACGGATCGCAGAGCACGCCCGCAAGCGCCCGACATGCCCCAAGTGCAAGTCGCACGCGGTGGAGCAGGTGCTCTCGTCGTTCTTCGCGAAGACGGTCCGGAAAAGCTAGCCGCCCGTGTTCGAGCGGCTGCGAGACGCGTTGCGTTCGGCCTTGGACGCGGCGACGCCACCGGGGGAGCTGCGTGACTTGACGCGTCAGATGCGCGAAGCGGTGGTGGAAGCGCGGGTGGCCGTCCACGAGACGCGCGAGGCGGTGGCGCGGAGCGAGGGGGAGCTCGCGCAGGAGCGCCAGCGGCTGGCGGACGCGGAACGACGCGGGCGGCTCGCGGCGGAGATCCAAGATCACGAAACCACGGCGGTCGCGCAGCGCTTCGCGGCGAGGCATCGCGAGCGCGTCGGCGTGCTCGAGAACAAGGTCGTCGCCCTGCGGGCCGAGCTGGCGCTGTACGAGCGCGAGCTCGGGGAGATGCAGGAGCAGCTGGCGCGCGCCGAGCGGGATCGGCCGCTCACCGAGGCGGAGCGGACGGCGGAGCGGGCGTGGCGCGATCTGCAGTCAGCCGGCGGCGCCCGGCCCGGCGTGGACCCTCAAGCCGAGCTGCTCAAGTCGCAATTGGACCGCGCCGCGCGCGAAGCCGCCGCCGACCGGCAGCTACGGGAGCTCAAGAAAAAGATGAAGAAGGACTGACCCATGAGCGTGATCGGCGCCGTCCTGTCCTGGTTCCGCGACGCCTTCGGGCCCGGACCACGGAGCGGGGATGGGCGACGCTCCGGAGGCAGCATGGATATCAAGCGCGACCGCATGGTGTTTCTGGGCTACGGCAAGTACTGGCGCTCTGACGGGATCGTCGGCCTCATGCCGATCGAGGAAGAGCGTGGCCCCAAGCGACGGACTAACGTGTTCGTGCAGGGACGGCCCGATCCAATCGTGGCGTCGCGCACGGAGCAGAGCATCCTCGAGGACATGGGCGCGAGCGAGAGCGGGTTCCAGACGCAGGCGCTGCGCGAGGCGGTCACCGAGCTGCTGGCGGCGTTTCACGAGTTTTCGCCGCCGCTGCGGCGCGCCCTGGTGAACGAGCAGCATTTCGACGTGGAGCTGTGGGAGCGCCGCATGGGCGACATCTTGCGCAGCCCGCAGCCCGCGGAGCCCGTCGAGCAGAACGAACTCTTCGACTGAGCCCCGATGACTTCAGGAGCGACGCCTGCCACGCCTGACGCGGCGTGGTTCGGTCACCCCCGCGGCCTCTCCACGCTGTTCTTCACGGAAATGTGGGAGCGGTTCAGCTACTACGGGATGCGGGGGTTTCTCATCCTGTACATGGTCAAGGCGCTCGGATACACCGATCAACACGCCGGCGCGGTGTACGGCAACTATGTGGGGAGCGTCTGGCTCGCGGCGATCTTCGGCGGGATCATCGCGGATCGATGGCTCGGGCACTATCGCAGCGTCCTCATCGGCGGCATCGTCATCGCGTTGGGGCATTTCACGCTCGCGCTGCACGCCCTGCCGTTCTTCTATGCCGGTCTCAGCCTGATCGTGGTCGGCACCGGTCTCCTCAAGCCGAATGTGAGCACGTTGGTGGGTGCGCTGTACGAACCGCGCGACGAACGGCGCGATGCTGGCTTCTCGATCTTTTACATGGGCATCAACCTGGGAGCGTTCCTCGGTCCGATCATCGCCGGGAAGCTCGCAGAGGGCGTGGACTGGCACATCGGCTTCGCATGCGCAGGAGTCGGCATGACCCTGGGGCTCGTGCAGTACGTTCTCGGGCGGCAGCGGCTACAGCCGGGGATCGGCCGGCTCGCCGCGCGACCCCGGTCCGTGACCGCGACGACCGCGTCGACCGAGGCCTTCACCCCGGAGGACTGGAAGCGAATCGCCGCGGTCATCGTCTTTTTCGCATTCGCGTCGCTGTTCTGGGGCGCCTACGAGCAGGCGGGGTCCACATTGAACTTGTTCGCGGACCGCTACGTCCACCTTCAGTTGCTCGGGATCAAGCTGTACGCGTCGTGGTTCGTGTCGATTCAGGCGGCGTTCGTCATTTTGTTATCGCCAGTTTTCGCGTGGCTGTGGGTGACGCTCGGGCCGCGGCAACCATCGACTCCGTCGAAATACGCGCTCGCGCTCCTCTTCGTCGGGCTGGCGTTCGTGGTACTCATCCCCGCCGGCGCCATCGCGCAAACGGGGGTCAAAATCAGCCCACTCTGGCTCGTCGCCTGCTACTTCATTGAAGAGCTGGGCGAACTGTGCCTCAGCCCGGTGGGACTCTCGGTGGTGACCAAGCTCGCCCCGCGGCAAGTGGTCGGTCTGATGTTGGGCGTGTTCTTCCTGTCCAACGCCGCGGGCAACAAGCTGGCCGGGTGGTCCGCTGGATTCATCAGCACCACCCCGCTGCCGATCCTGTTCGGCGCCACCGCTGCGGTGTGCCTGGCGGCGGCCGTCGTGATGTTCGTGTTGATCAAGCCGGTCGAAAGGCTCATGGGCGGTGTTCGTTGAGGTGCCCGCCCGTGTCGTTCGCGGTGCTGCTCCTGACGACCGCGGCCACCTCCCAACCGGCGGCGCAGGCGGCCGCGCCAGGTGAAAGTACCGTCGTGGTGCTGCTGGGGACGGGCGTACCGCGGCCGGACCCCGAGGCGTCGGGCCCGGCGACGGCGGTAATCGTCGCGCACGACCCCCAATTCCAGCGAGAGCGCCGCGTGGCCCACCTACATGCGCGACTTTCACACCTCGGACGTCGAGGTGGGACAGCTTGCCGCCCGGATCCGGCCCAAGCTCGTGATTCTCACACACATCATCCGTCGCGGTGCCACGGACGCGGAGCTCTTAGCAGGCGTGCGGCGCGCGTTCAGCGGTCGCGTGGTCGTCGGGCCCGATCTGGAGCGCTACTGACAGCTCCACCAACCTCCACCAAACCTCCACCAACCTCCACCAACCTCCCGCATCGGCTCAGTTGAACCGGGTCGTCCGCCACAGCAGGAAGCCCGTTCCCACCAGCAAGACGAGCATGGCGATCGCGAGCGCCGCGACCCACCCCCACGCGAGCGTGAGCTGCGGCACGCGAGCGAGCAGCGCGAACGCCACGAAGACGCCTGTCGCCGCCCCGACGAGCCCCCAATCGAGCCACGTCCGCCGCGGCGGCGTAGTGCGCATGCTCCCCCCCGACAGCCCGGCTTGTACGTACGCGGGGTCCACGCCGTAGCGCGCAGCTTCGCGCGATGCCGCTTCGGTCCAGCGGTCGTGCTCAGGGCGCGTTGCGGATGCCAGAGCGATCGCCCCGGCGCCCAGCGCCATGACGAGCGATCCGCCGATCACCTGGCCGTAGGTCACGCCTGAGCGACCCGACAGTTCGCGGAACACGAGCAAACCCCACACGAGCCCCCACAACTGGTTGGTGTTCGACAGGGGAATGCCCCGGCTGATGCCCACGTACTTCGCCGCATATTGCTGGAACAGATCGCCGATCACCCACACGAAGCCGCCGAGCAGCAGCCAGAACACGACGTCCCGCGCGCCCGCCAGCTCCGCCGCGAGCGGCGCCAGGCCGCCACGATCGGCGAGTGCGAGCACGGTCATCATGCCCACCTCGCCGATCGAGAAAAACGTGACGAAGGCGAGCGGGTTCATGCCCGTGAGGTAGGCCTTGCGATACGGGATGTACATCGTGCCCCAGAGCACGCCCGCCGTGAGCGCCGCGGTGATGCCCCGCGCGGCGTGTCCGCCGCGAGCGCTCGTCGCCGAGGCGACCGCGAGCATCGTGGCACCCACGCACATCAGCCCCGCGCCCCCCAAGACGCCGAGGCGCCGCGACCAGCCGGCTCCGCGCAGCTCGTTGAAGAAGACGGCGCCCCACACGATGCCCAGCAGGCTGTTCGCGTTCCACAGCGGGAACGCGATACTCAGCCCGATGTCCCGGATCGCGAACACGGTCAACGTGTTGGCGACGGACCAGAGACAACCCGCGAGCACCGCCCACACCACGAGGTGCGGCGCCTCCCGCACGTCGGCGCCGATCGCCGCCGTGCCGCGCAGCAGGGCGGGGAGGCTCCACCGCGCCAGGAACACGCCGAGCACCATCGCCAGCGAGATCACGACGGGCGACAGCCCCAGCGTCACCATCTTGGTGGGCGCCTCGGCCGCGCCGAGCCAGGCGCCGGCGGTGAAGCCGCTGGCGATACCCGCGATCTGCAAGCGGCGCAGCCGCGCAGCGTCGAGCCCCGGAGCCGGCGTCAGCGGATCCACGCGAGCACCAACAGGCCCGCCGCCAGAACCGCGACGGGTACCCAGAACTGTGGATCGGAGAGCATGGGGGCGATCCTGCGGGATGGCGTCACATCGGCTCCTCGGCGAAGTGGCAGGCCACGAGCTGCCGGGGCATCACTTCCCGCAGCGCGGGAGGCTCGGTCCGGCAGCGGTCGTTCTTCTTGGGATGCGGGCAGCGCGGATGGAACGGGCAGCCGGACGGCGGG
Organism: Gemmatimonadales bacterium; assembly: GCA_035280265.1. Classification (GTDB taxonomy): domain Bacteria; phylum Gemmatimonadota; class Gemmatimonadetes; order Gemmatimonadales; family GWC2-71-9; genus AG41. The sequence goes on from DATEGE010000014.1 coordinate 8,141, forward strand.
TGCGCGGGGGAGGGCACGTCCCCAGGCAGCACGATGCGGTGCCGTTGCGCGCGGGGGTCCGGCACGGGCACCGCGGAAAGGAGGGATGTGGTGTAGGGGTGGCGGGGGCCGCCGTACAGCGCGGAGGCGGGCGCCCGTTCCACGATTTTCCCGAGGTACATCACCGCGACCTCGTCCGCGATGTGCTTCACCACCGCGAGATCGTGCGCGATGAACAGGTACGTCAAACGCCGTCGCTGTTGCAGGTCCACCAGCAGGTTCAGCACCTGCGCCTGGATCGAGACGTCGAGCGCGCTCACCGGCTCGTCGAGTACGAGGACGTGTGGCTCGACGGACAGCGCGCGAGCGATGCCCACCCGCTGACGCTGACCACCCGACAGCTCGTGCGGGTAGCTCCCTTGGAAGGCGGGGTCGAGCCCCACTTCCTCCAGCAGGGCGGCGATGCGCCGTTGCGCGCCCGCGCCGCTCGCGATCCGGTGAATCGCGAGCGGCTCGGCGAGGGCCTGCCGCACGGTCATGCGAGGGTTGAGGGAGCCGTACGGATCCTGGAAGACGATCTGCATGCGGCGCCGCAGCGCGCGCAGCTCGCGCGGGCCGAGGGTCAGGACGTCCTGGCCGTCGATCGTCACGCGGCCGCGATCGGGCTCGATCAGCCGCAGCATCGCCCGGCCCGTGGTGGACTTGCCGCACCCCGATTCACCAACGAGGCCCAACGTCCGACCCGACGCGATCGTGAACGATACACCGTCCACCGCGCGGATCACCGTCCGCGGCTGGCCCAGGCCGAGCCACCGACGCGCGCCAGGGAAGTGCTTGACGAGGTCGTGCACATCGACGAGCGCGGGTGCCGCCGTCACGGCTGGCGCGTCCGGCGTGCGGGCTCGGTGAGGAGCCAGCAGCGCGCGGTGTGAGTGCCCGGTTGAGTGCCTTCCGCGTCGAGCAGGGGCGGCTCCTCCGCGCGGCACCGATCCCACGCGTACGGGCAGCGGGGGTGGAACCGGCAGCCCGACGGCCACGCGGTGGCCGCGGGCACCTGGCCTGGAATGGCGTGCAGCCGGCCACGGTCGGCGCGGGGGCCGGGCGGGCCGGGCGGGCCGGGCGGCGCGTCGAGCCGCGGTATAGATGAAAGCAGGCCTTCGGTATAGGGGTGGAGCGGGTGCGCGAACAGCTCTTCCGTGAGCGCTTGCTCCACCACCTGACCGGCATACATCACGACCACCCGGTCCGCGCTTCCCGCCACCACACCGAAGTCGTGGGTGATGAGCATGATCGCCATGCCCAACTCGGACTGCAGCCGATCGAGCAGCCCGAGGATCTGCGCCTGGATCGTGACGTCGAGCGCGGTGGTGGGCTCGTCGGCGATCAGCAGCTTGGGGTGGCACACCAACGCCATGGCGATCATCACCCGCTGGCGCATGCCCCCACTCATCTGGTGGGGGTAATGATCCACCCGCTCCTCCGGGTCGGGGATACCGACGAGCCGGAGCATCTCGATCGCCCGGCGGCGAGCCGCCGCGCGCCCCAGGTGCTGATGCACGATCGCCGCCTCGGCGATCTGATCACCCACGGTGAAGACCGGGTTGAGCGACGTCATCGGCTCCTGGAAGATCATCGCGATCTGGTTGCCGCGGATGCCGCGCAGCTCCCGCGGCTCGAGAGCCAGCAGGTTACGACCCTCGAACTCGATGAAGCTCCCCGGACGGATGTGGCCCGGCGGCTCGGGAATGAGGCGGAGAATCGAGAGCGAGGTGACGGTCTTCCCACATCCCGATTCGCCCACGATGCCTAGCGTCTCGCCCGGATGCACCTCGAACGAGACGCCGTCCACCGCGCGCGCCGTGCCCCGGCCCTGTTCCGTAACGAAGTAGGTCTTGAGATCGCGCACCCGGAGCAGCGGCTCGCTCATGGCCCCCCGCCTTCCTTGCGGGGGTCCAACGCGTCGCGGAGCGCGTCGCCGATCGCATTCAGCGCCATGACCACGAGCGAGATCGCCACGCCGGGAAAGGTCGCCGACCAGGGGGCCGCCGCCATCTGATGCCAGCCGTCGGCGATCATGTTGCCCCAGCTGGGCACCGGCGAAGGAACGCCCAGTCCCAGGAACGACAGGCCCGCTTCGAGCAGCATTACGTTGCCCATCCCCAGCGCCGCGGACACGATGATCGGCGCGGCCGCGTTAGGGAGCACGTGACGGAAGATGATTCGCCCCGAACCCGCCCCCAGGGCCCTGGCCGCCGCGACGTACTCCCGCTCCCGCAAGCTCAGCACCTCGGCCCGCACCAGGCGGCTGGTGGTGAACCATCCTGTGAGGCCGATGAGCAGCACGAGTGCCCAAAACGGCAGGTGTTCCCACAAGGCCGCGGCCATCAGGAAGACGAAGATGCGCGGCATGGCGAGCGCGACGTCCACGAGACGCATCAACGCCGTGTCGACCCAGCGGCGAAAGTATCCGGCGGCTGCGCCGACGGCCGCTCCCAGCGTCACGGCCAGCAGCATGGCGAGGGTGCCGATGCCCAACGAGATCCGGGCGCCGTAGGCCAGGCGGCTCCAGACGTCGCGGCTCAGGGGGTCGGTGCCGAGGGGAAACTGGGCCGACGGCGGCTGGTCGGGGTGCACGACATCGATCTGCAAATAGGGGGGATACGGGGCGACGAGCGGCGCGGCCAGCGCGATCGTGACGAAGAACACGAGCACGAACACGCCCGGGGCGGCCGTGGGGTGCCGAAAGAAGCGCCGCCCGCGGACGCTTTTCAGTGCGCGGCGCCGCGCTTCCGTCATGCAGCCCAGCGCCACGACCGCGGCGCCACCCACGGCGAGCCAGTTCCAGACGCTCATGCGACCTCACCCCGTACCCGGATCCGCGGGTCGGCGAGGCCGTACAGCACGTCGGCGATGAGATTGCCCAGCACGACCATGGCGCTGGTGACGAGCGCGGCGCCGGTGACGACGGGGTAGTCACGCTGAAAGATCGCGCTCACGGCAAGCCGGCCCATGCCCGGCCAGGCGAAGACGGTCTCGACCAGCACCGCACCGGTCAGCAGGAAGGGGAACGCCAAGCCGAACAGCGTGATGTAGGGGAGCAACGCGTTCCGGAGCGCGTGCACCAGCAGCACCCGCCGCTCGCGCAGCCCCTTGGCGCGCGCGGTGCGCACGTAGTCCTGGCGGATCACCTCGAGCATGGTCGCGCGCTGGTACCGCGCGGTGCCGGCCGCACCGACCAGCCCGAGCGTGAGGGCGGGGAGGGTGAGATGCCAGAGGAAGTCGAGCGCACACCGCGGCGAGTCGATCCGCGGACAGAGGACAGGATCACTCAATCCCCCAACCGGGAACCAGTGCTGCCGTTGCGCGAAGACCAGCAGGAGCACGAGACCGAGCCAGAACGTGGGCATGGAGTTCACGAACAGCCCGAGGTTCCCGAGCACGATGTCCGCGAAGCGCCGCTCGCGCGCCGCCTGGTAGACGCCGAGCGCCAACCCGAGCCCGAAATCGATCACGAGCGCGGCGAGCGCGAGCGAGAAGGTGTTGGGGATCGCCTCGGCGAGCGCGTCGGCTACGGGGCGATGCAACCCGATCGATTCGCCCAGGTCACCATGCAGCAGGCGGTCGAGATACATCACATACTGGACCGGGAGGGGCTGGTCGCACCCTAAGCGGTGGCACAACTGCCGGCACACTTCCGGAGGTAACGGCTGCGTGCCGCTCGCGCCGCAGGGCGTGCCGTGCGCGAGGTGAACGATGAAGAAGGTGATGGTGACGACCGCGAACACGATGGCGATCGACGCGACCAGCCGCCGCAGCAGCCACGCCGCCACCTAGCGCTCCACGCGGTCTCGATCCGTCAGTCGGTCAGCGGGGATGCGCCAGGTGCGCAGGAAAGCGAGCCACGAGTCCGGTCGAATCCGCACGTCGACGACCCGCTTGTGGATGGCGGCGATGTTCTCCGTGGCGTAAAGAAAGATCCCCGGGGCGTCCTGGTTCAGGGTCTCGACCGTCGCGCGCCAGGCACGACGAGCTTGGTCGCGGTTCGCGGCCGATGCGATCGCCTGCTCCACCAGCTTGTCCACCGCCGGGTTGTAGTAGCGACCGTAGTTGGAGCGGCCGAACCCCGCCTGCGTCCACGTCTGGGGGAAGCCCGACGAGGGCGTCGGGTCGGTCGCCCAGGCGTTGATGATGGCGTCGAACTGGCCGGCGCGACTGCGCGCGTTGAACAGACTGAATTCCACCTCATCGAGCTGCACGTCCACGCCGATGCCGCGAAACTGCTCTTGCAGCAGCCGCGCGTACTGGTGCCGTACGAAGCTCGAGGTGGGAACCAGGAGCCGGAAGGCGAGGGGATGGCCGTCCTTGTCGCGAATGCCGTCGCCATCCGAATCGGTCCAGCCGAGCCGCGTGAGGAGCCGAGCCGCTTGCGCGCTGTCATACGGGAGCTCCCGGATCTCCGGGTCCCAGATCCACCAGAGCTGCGACATCGGCCCGGGGGGGACCTTCGCCAGGTCCCCCCAGACGTTGAGCAACAAACGTTGCCGGTCGGTCGCCATGGCGAGTGCCCGGCGCAGGTCCCGGTCGGCGAACAGGGGGTGCGGCTTGGTCGTGTCGCTCGGCGCTGTGAGGTTGAATCCGACGTAGCCGTATTGCGCGCCCTTGTAGGGATAGAGCGTCAGCAGGGTGTCCGCCCGCGCGCGCTTCACGTTGTCGGGGGTGATCAGCACCTCGACCGCGTCGGCATCGCCGGCGATCAGCTGGGTCACGGCGACTGTGGGATCGGGGGTATAGCGCCAAATGACCCGGCGCAAGTACGGGCGACCGAGGTAGAACGTCGAGTCGGCCGCGAGCTCGATGGTCTCGCCCGCCTTCCACGCCACGAAGCGGTATGGCCCGTCGCCCACCGGAGCCCGTCCGAAGGCCGCGCTCCGCCACTGATCGCGCGGCACCTCGCGCAACAGGTGCGCCGGCAGGATCCGCATCTGGTAGACGGCGTCGTAGAACATCTCCGGGTAGCGCTGCCGGAACCGGAACACGACGGTAAGCGAATCGCGCGTCGTCACCGCGGCGATGTGACGCAGCGCCGTGCGGAAGGAGGAGTTCACGAGCGTGTCGGTGTACACGTCGTAGGTGAACGCCACATCCGCGGCCGTGACCGGCGGGCCGTCCTGCCAGTGGGCGCGGGGGTCGAGGTGAAACACGAGCGTCGTGGGTGTGTCCCATTCCCAGCGCTCGACGAGCTCCGGCTGGAAGTCCTCGTCGCCGATGGTGTTTCCCGAGGGTCCGAGGTCGGCGAGCTTGAGGAACAGCTGGTCGGTCACGTCGCGCGTGGGCGCGACCTCACTGACTGGAGGAAGCAGGATGTCGGGCTCGCCGGCGGTGGCGATGACGAGCGTGCCGCAATACTCGCCGGTGCAGGTCGGTTTGCGCGCGCAGCCGCCGACCAGTGCGAGGCCCGCGAGCGCAGCCAAGGCGTTCCGGCGAGCGGCCATTCGGGAGCTCGGCATGGCGCGTAAGATTCAACCGGCGCGCTAGCGGCGCCAGGTCCAGCCGGGAGAGGAAAACAAGCTTATGGAGGTCAGGGGAGGTTGGGGGAGGTTGAGGGAGGTGAGTTCCTCGTCCCAAGTCGCGACGATGGCGTCGGCGACCTCGTCGAACAGGACGGGTCGCCCCAGGCTTGCCGATAGCGTCGTCTCACGACTGACAACTGACGGCTGACGACTCACGGCTCGCACGACCTCCTGCGATCCGTCCAGCAGGATCGACCCGTGTTGCAAGAACGCCTCCCCCTGCCGCGCCTGCGCCGAGCCGATCAGCTTGCGCCCGGCCACCAGCACCTCGCCCATTGCGGAAGTTGCGAAGCAAGAGCTAGGTCGGTGAAGGATGGTGGAGGGTGGTGGAGGTTGGTGGAGGTTGACCGATGCGCCGACGCCGAGGGAGCGGATGGCCGCGGCGAGCCGCGCGTGTATCGCGCGGTACGCCGCTCGCAGGCCGCCGAACCTGGCCACCGGCGCGACCACCGCATATGTCACCTCATGCTCGTGCCAGACCGCTCCTCCCCCCGTCGGTCGCCGGACCACGTCGAGTCCCAGACGCCCGATCGCCGCCTGGTCGTACTGAGCGCTCGACTCGTTACGGCCGAGCGAGAGACAAGGAGGGGAGAATCGGTATAGCCGCAGGAAGGCTCGACCGGTGCTGTTGGACTCCGCGAGCAGGCTGGCATCGATGGCCATATGCTGCGCCCCGCTGTGGCCCACGGGATCCAGCATGGACTCCCAGGACAACTGCAACGGAAGGACAGAAGGACGGAACGTTCCGTCGTTCCGACGTTCCGTCGCCGTTCTAGTCAGCGGCGAGCGCATACGCTTCGACGGGCGGGCAGACGCAGACGAGATTTCGATCGCCGTACGCTCCGTCGACTCGACCAACCGACGGCCATACCTTGTGCGATCGCGTCCAGACGGCGGGGAACGCGGCCCGCTCGCGAGAATACGGCCGGTCCCAGACGTCGGCCACGACGTCCGCCAGGGTGTGCGGCGCGTTGGTGAGCAGGTTGTTGCCGCGCGGCTGCGTCCCCAGCTCGATTTCGCGAATCTCCTGGCGGATCGCGATCAGGGCGTCGCAAAACCGGTCCAGCTCCTCTTTTGACTCGCTCTCCGTCGGCTCGATCATCAGCGTGCCCGCTACCGGAAACGAGACGGTAGGCGGGTGAAAGCCGTAGTCGATGATTCGCTTCGCGATGTCTTCCACCTCGATGCCGGCCGACGCCTTGAACGGCCGGCAATCGATGATGCATTCATGCGCGACGAGCCCGTTTGCTCCGGTGTAGAGGGGTGGGTAGTCGGCCGCGAGCCGGTGCGCCATGTAGTTGGCGTTGAGGATGGCCATCTGGGTCGCGTCCACCAGCCCCTCTCGTCCCATCAACGCGACGTAGGCCCATGAGATCGGGAGGATCCACGCGCTCCCCCACGGCGCGGCCGACACCGTGCCGCAGGGCTGTTGCTGGCGCAGCGGCACGACCGGGTGGTCCGGCAGAAACGGTCCGAGGTGTGCGGCCGCACAGATCGGACCCATCCCGGGACCACCCCCACCGTGCGGGATGCAGAAGGTCTTGTGCAGGTTCAAGTGGCACACGTCGGCGCCCACGTCGGCAGGTCGGACCAGACCCACCTGCGCGTTCATGTTAGCGCCGTCCATGTACACCTGCCCCCCGTGCGCGTGCACGATCTCGCAGATCTGTCGAATGGAGGTCTCGAACACCCCGTGGGTGGAGGGATAGGTGACCATGAGCGCCGCGAGGGTGTCTTTGTGCTCGGCCGCCTTGGCGCGCAGGTCCTCGACGTCGATGTTGCCGCGGGCGTCCGACCGCACCGGCACCACGCGCAGCCCCGCCATGACCGCGCTCGCCGGGTTGGTGCCGTGCGCCGACGTCGGGATCAGGCAGGTGGTCCGGTGAGCTTCGCCGCGCGAGCGGTGGTACGCCTTGATGACCAGGAGCCCGGTGAATTCCCCCTGGGCGCCGGAGTTCGGCTGCAGTGAGACTTTCGGGAACCCGGTGATCTCCGCGAGCATATCCTCGAGCTGGCGGAACAGCGAGCGGTAACCGGTGGCCTGCTCGCGCGGCGCGAACGGGTGCAGGCGATTGAACTCGCGCCACGACAACGGCACCATCTCGGTGGTGGCGTTGAGCTTCATGGTGCAGGACCCGAGCGGGATCATCGCCGACGTGAGCGAGAGGTCGCGTGCCTCGAGCCGCTTGATGTAGCGGAGCATCTCCGTTTCGGAGCGGTAGCGGTGAAACACGGCGTGCGTGAGGTACGTGGACGTGCGACGCAGTGCATCGGGGATCGACGGGTCGGCCTTCGCGCCCAGGTCCTCCACCATGAACGGCAGCACCTCATTCAGGGAGAAGGCGGTGACCAGATCGGCGAGGTCGCCAAGGGTGGTGGCTTCGTCGAGCGCGACGCCGACTCGCGTGGGGGAGATCACGCGCAGGTTGATGCGGCGGGCACGAGCGGCGTCGAGCAGACGCGGCAGCGCCCACGACTCGACCTCGATGCAGAGCGTGTCGAAGAACGAGGCGTGCACCACGCGGTAGCCCAGCCGGGTCAGGGCCTGCGCGAGCAAGACGGCGAGCGTGTGGACCCGCTCGGCGATGCGGCGCAGGCCGTCCGGGCCGTGGTACACGGCGTACATACTCGCCATCACCGCGAGCAGCACCTGCGCGGTGCAAATGTTACTGGTGGCCTTTTCGCGCCGGATGTGCTGCTCGCGAGTCTGCAGCGCCATGCGCAGCGCCGGCCGGCCCGCCGCGTCCTTCGAGACGCCGATGATACGGCCGGGGACGTGGCGCTTGTGCGCTTCCCGGGTGGCGAAGAACGCGGCGTGGGGGCCGCCGTAGCCCATCGGCACCCCGAAACGCTGCGAGTTTCCCACCGCGATGTCCGCTCCCCATTCGCCGGGTGGCGCGAGCAGAGTCAGGGCGAGGAGATCCGTCGCGACCGTCACCAGGGCGCCCACCGCGTGCGCGCGATCGCAGATGGCGCGGTAGTCCTCGATCTTCCCTTCGGTCGTGGGATATTGGAGCAGCGCCCCGATCACGCCGGGTCGGAAATCGAAGGTGGCGGGGTCCGCGACCACGGTCTGCACGCCGCGCGCCTCCGCCCGCGTGCGGACCACGGCGATCGTCTGCGGGTGGCAGCCGTCGGCGATCAGGAACATCCGGGTCGTGCCCTCGGGCACCGACGCGACCGCCTCGGTCACGTGCATCGCTTCGGCAGCGGCGGTGGCTTCGTCGAGGAGGGAGGCATTGGCGATCGGCAGGGCGGTGAGATCGGCGACCATCGTCTGGAAATTCAGCAGGGCTTCGAGCCGGCCCTGCGCGATCTCCGGCTGGTAGGGCGTGTAGGCCGTGTACCAGCCGGGATTCTCGACGATGTTGCGCTGGATCACTTGGGGCGTGAAGGAATGGTGGTATCCCATGCCGATGTAGGAGCGGTACAGCTGATTTTGCGCCGCGAGCCCCCGCAGCGCCTGGAGCACTTCGCGCTCCGTTCGCCCCGGCGGCAACGCGAGGGGCCTCCCCAGCCGGATATCGGCGGGCACGACGGCGTCGATGAACGCATCGAGCGAGTCGTATCCGAGCGCCGCCAGCATCCCGCGCGTCTCGTCCGGGCTCGGCCCGATGTGGCGGGTCGCAAAGCGGTCGGCAGGGGCCAGCGACGCACGCACCGTCGGCATATCGCGTTCGCTCGATCTCGTCAGGAGAGGGTGTGGGTTTCGCCGGGAGCGAGCACGATCACTCGTGCTCCCTTGCCGACCCTCTGCTTGAACTCCATCGGGTCGGCCTTGATCACGTCCCACGTATTGTAGTGCATCGGAATCACGGTGCGAGGCTGCACCATCTCCACTGCCCGCGCGGCGTCCTCGATACCCATCGTGTAGTTGTCGCCGATCGGGACCAGCATCGCGTCCACGCGCCCCGCCAGGAGCTGCATTTCGACGGTGAGCCCGGTGTCCCCGCAATGATAAATGGAGCGCCCGTCCATCGTCACGAGCACGCCGCACGGATTGGTCGTGAACTGCCCCGTCGTGTCGCCCTCCACCGCGCCTCCGTGGAAGGCGGGGACCAGCTTCACCCGGCCGAACGGGAACTCATGGGCCCCGCCGATGTGCATGGCATGGACGGTCGCGCCGCGTTGGTCGCAGAATCGCGCCAGCTCCGCCGTGGCAACGATCGTCGCCCCGTCGCGCTGCGCGATCGGGATCGCGTCCCCGAGGTGATCCCCGTGACCGTGCGACAGCACCACGGCGTCGACCTTCGGCAGCCGGGCGAGCGGGATGTCGGCTGCTGGATTCCCCGTGAGGAACGGGTCGATGATCAGGCGGCGGCCGCGGGCTTCGAGGACGAAGCAGGCGTGGCCGTGAAAGGTGAGCGTGAGCAAGGCATCAGTCCTCAGACTGACCACGTCACTGCTTGATGTGCTTCTGGTACGCCTCACTGCTGAGCAGTTGGTCGAGCTCCGCGGCGGTTTTCACACGCAGCTTGATCATCCACCCCGCGCCGTAGGGGTCCCGATTCACGAGCGCGGGGTCGCCTTCGAGCGCCGCGTTCACCTCGGTCACGGTTCCCGCCACTGGGGCATATAGCTCCGAAACGGCCTTCACAGCCTCGATGGTCCCGAACACGTCGCGGCGGCCGAGGGTCGCCCCGACCTTGGGTAGGTCGACGTACACCACGTCCCCCAGTTCGCCTTGCGCGTAGTCGGTGATGCCGATTTGCACGACGGTGTCTGAGCCGCTCCGCTTGACGTACTCGTGGTCTTCGGTGTAGCGGAGATCGGCCGGAATGTTCGCCATGCGGGGTCGCCCGGTGCCGGGCCACGTGAGGTCGCGGCGAAGGTTATCGGAGCGCCAAACCCCTGTCAAGCCAACGGGTTGGAGGATGGAAACAGATCGGCGCGCGGCGCCAGCCCCGCCGCGCCCGGCTCGACGAGCCGCAGCCGCTCGTAGCCCCACGGGCGCAAGTCCAGCCGCACCGCCACCGGATCGGGATCGTCGGAGAGCGCCGCGAGGACCCCGGGTCGGCCCGCTCGCTGCCACGCCTGTTCGGCTCCCGCTGCGGCCGCGGGCGTCGCGACGATCGCGTCCGGAGGCTGCGCGTGCTGGAGCGCCTTCGCGATCGCCGCGGCGTTGCCTTTCACGCGCCGGACCGCGAGACCGGCGTCCTCGTATCGCGCCGCGATCGCGTTCAAGGCCGGGTGTTGGGCCGCATCGGCGGTGGCGAGCAGCACCACGCGCGCGGGCCGACCTAACGCCGCCACCGCGGCGCGGCGGCGCAGCTCCTCGAATACTGCCCGCGCCCTGCGCTCCAGCTGGCGCAGCGTGCCGTCGTTGTCGATCACGAAGTCACTCTTGGCGCGCTTGCGCTCCGCGGGCATCTGCGCGGCGATCACCCGGTCCGCCTCGTCGTTACTGAGGCCCCGCGTGCCCCGCAGCCGCGTGCGCCGCAGCGCGACGGCCGCGTCCACCAGCACCACGGCGTCGAACTGCGTGGGATCGAGGACCTCGAACAGCAGCGGAATGTCGTTGATCACGAGCACGTCCCCGTTCTCGGCCGCGGCCCGCGCCAGCTCGTCGCGGCGCCGCCGCACCGCGGGATGGACGATCTGGTTGAGCGCATCCAGCGCGGCCTGGTCTCCCATCACCTTGCTGCGCAGTGCCCCCCGATCGAGGCTCCCGTCCGGCGCGAGGACGTCGGATCCGAAGCGGCGCACGATGGCCGCCAGCACCTCGCCGCCCGGCGCCTGCGCCTCGCGCGCTAACGCATCGGCATCGATGACCGTCGCGCCCCAGCGCCGGAACAGGTCGACGACGGTGGACTTGCCGGCGGCGATGTTGCCGGTGAGGGCGACGTTCAGCATCGAACGCGGAACGCGGAAGTCGGAACGCGGAACAGAGCTGAGCGTGCACCCGTTCCGCGTTCCGCGTTCCACGTTCCGCGTTCAGAGCAGCGCCGTCTGGTCCTCATCCGCCTTGGGCACCTTGTGACAGTGTCGACACCTCGCTTCATACGACTCCCGGCCGCCGACCATGATGGTAGGACTATCCCACAGTGCCGGCTTGCCGTTCACGAGCCGCTGGTTGCGGCTGGCCGGTCCCCCGCACACGACGCAGATCGCTTGAAGCTTGTCGACGATCTCCGCGACGGCGAGGAGCGTAGGCATCGGGCCGAACGGTAACCCCCGGAAGTCCATATCGATGCCCGCTAGCATTACGCGCACTCCACGGTCCGCCAGCAGGTTGGCCCCCGCGACGATGCCGTCGTCCAGGAACTGGACCTCGTCGACCGCCACGACTTCCGTGCCAGGCCGCACCGCCCGGATCACCGCCTCGGCGGAATCGACCGGCTCGGCCTCGACGGTGCCGCCGTCGTGGGTGCTGACGGTGTAGAGGCCGGCGTACCGTGCGTCGAGGTGCGATTTGAAGACCTGAACGCGCTTCCGCGCGATCACGGCCCGGCGCACGCGCCGGACCAGCTCCTCACTCTTTCCGGAAAACATCACGCCGGCGATGACTTCGATCCAACCGGGACGGGTACCGTGAAACAAGAGGGCTCCAGGAGACAGCGGTGAGACGACAGGGTAGTCGACAGACGCCAAGCCGCAAGCGGTTGCAAGACACAAGTAGCGAGGTCGGGCATTGCTGGCAACTGTGGACTGCTAACCGCTAACGACTTGGCGTCTGGGGACGGCCGGTTTGACGACTGGTATTGGGACGGGGGGGTGGGTCAAGAGAATGCCCATCTCTTGCGGATTTTCAGGGGGGGCACCCATATTGTGGCGGTTTTATGCGGGTTTTCGGGGGACCCCCCGTGAAACGGCCGTCTTTCCAAGGGTTTCCACTGCCCTAGACCCTCACAAGGAGATGCCGTGAACAAAGCCGAGCTCACAGCGGCACTGGCGATGCGGACCAAAATGTCCAAGGCGGACGCCGGGCGGGCGATCGAGGCCCTGTTCGACGACAAAGGCATCATCGCGGGCGAGCTGAAGAAGGGCGCGAAGGTGCAAATCACCGGGTTCGGGAACTTCGAGGCGCGCAAGCGGGCGGCGCGCATGGGCCGCAATCCTAAGACGGGTGGCGTGATTCAGATCAAGGCGTCGATCGCTCCCGCGTTCCGCGCCGGCAAACAGCTGAAGCAAGCCGTCAACAAGAAATAGTTCTCTACGGGCCGCTCCGCTGAGCGGCCCGTCGGCTATCCGTCTCGGTCGAGCCGCGCTGCCACCCGGCGGCCGCGAATCGTCACGCGCGCGAGCCCCTGCAACGCTCGCGGTGCTGCGGCTCCAGCGACCTCGACCAGGCTGAACGACTCGCGGACCTCGATGCGCCCGATGTCGCCCTTGGGGACGCCGGCTTCACGAATCAACGCGCCGACCAGGTCCTTTGCCGACGCTCGATCCTTCCTCCCCACGTTGACGAACAACTTCACGCGCGCCGAATCGGCTTGAGGCGGCAACGCGGCCGGTTGCTCCGCGCCGCCGCGCTCCTGCCACCCGAGCGCCAGGAGGGCCGCCGCCACCTCCGCGGGGTCGAATCGCTCGAACAGCGGATCGAGCAGCGCCAGCTCGGCGTCGACGTTGCCGTCGCTCAGCTGCCGGGCGACCCGCTCGCGCAGCGCTTCGGCGCGGTCGCGCGCACGATCGGCACCGGATGGCAGTGAGAAAGGGCTGAGCGTCGCGATGGAGCGCAGGTAGGGCAGCTGCGCTGCGCGGATCAAGAGCACGGGCTCTCCCAAGCGGGCGAGGGCGGCGAGCTCGTCGCGGGTCGGCAGCGCCGTACACAGCACCACGTCCGGACGCGTCGCGGGGGGTGTGACGGGACCGCCCTCCCAAACGAACGGCGTGGCGGCGTTCAGGATGTCGAGGGCTTCGCGCATGGCGGCAGGGTCCCACGGCACGACGGCATAGCGCGCGCGACAAACCGGCGGGAGCGGCGCGCCTGTGTCGTCCACCGCTGGAGCCCCGACCATCAGAGCACGGCGCGCATGGCGCTCGAGAAAGTCGCCGAGTGAGTTGGGATTCCAGCTCAACACGATGCGGCGGGCGTCGCGTGCCTCGCCGAGCAAGGTGTCGAGTGTGCCGGCGTGCTCGCCCGCCATGAGGCCTTCGGGCCAGGCAACGACGACGGTGACGACGTTCGCGAGCTTGAGTGCGGCACGCTGTGCCAGCGCGGCGAGATCTTTTGGCGCCCCGGCGAGGATCGGGACCGAGCCAGCCTTGAGGAGCGCGGCGCTGCGCGCGAGGCCGGTGACGGCGTGGACGTGCTGGTCGGGCACCGCGGTGTGAGCCCACGCGGCGGCGGCCGCGTCATCGGAGCAGATGATCGCCACCTGGGGCGTGGCGGTTGGACCCAGCGGAGGAGACCCCAGCAGCTCCCACACGTCCCGGGCGCGCTCCGGCGCCGGAGGGCAGACCAACACGACCGCGCGGCCGCGCTCGAGCGCGGCTTTGGCATCCACTAGCGTCACACGAGCCTCGATTGTCAAAGGGCGACTGACTGGGAGGATGGTATGGTGGGGGAACACGGAAGGCAACACGGCCCCCTATTCCCACCCTGAAGGGTGCTGGCGAGCGCCGGGAGTGCGGTTGCGTGCTCTTGCCTGCTGAGGCTATCCTCACGCGCATGACGCCGGGATCCGGGCTCTCGCCCAACGTGCAGCACCTGGAGACTTCCGCTACGATCGCCATTTCCCAGGAGGCGAAGCGACGCAAGGCGGCGGGCGAGGACGTGATCGACCTCGGCGCGGGGGAGCCCGACTTTCCGACACCCCCTATCCCGTCCGATGCCGGCGTACGCGCGATCCGCGAGGGCAAGACCCATTACCCGGCGAACGAGGGCATTCTCGACCTGCGCGCCGCCGCGGCGAAGCACCTGTCGCTGCTATCGGGAGGCCGCCCCGTGAACGCCGACAACATCGTGGTGTCGAACGGCTCGAAGCAGTCGCTCTTCAACGTCTGCTTCACGTTGTTCGGACCGGGGGATGTCGTGGCGATCCCGGCGCCCGCGTGGGTGTCGTACCCGCAGATCGTGCACCTGGCGCGCGCCCGGCCTGTGCTCGTCCAGGGGGAGCCCGAATGGAGCCTCAAGGTCAGTGTGCGCGATCTCGACCGCGTGGTCCCCGGCGCGCGCGGGCTGATCCTCTGCTCGCCGTGCAACCCGACGGGGGCGGTTTACACCCACGCCGAGCTCAAGGCGATCGCGCATTGGGCCCGTGATCGCAAGGTCTGGGTCATCGCGGACGAGATCTACCGGCGCATCCATTACGGGACCGGCCCCGCCCCTTCCTTCCTGGATCTCCCCGATGAGCTATTGGAGCGAGTGGTGGTGGTCTACGGGGTGAGCAAGGCCTACGCGATGACCGGGTGGCGGATCGGGCTGGCGCTCGCTCCCGGCCCCGTCGCGAAGGCGACGGCGGCGCTGCAGTCGCACACCACCACTGGGGCGAACCATCCGGCCCAGCTGGCGGCGGCCGCGGCCCTCGGGGACGACCGCGTCGAGCAGGACGTCGGCCGCATGGTGGCGGAGTTTCGCCGGCGGCGGGATCTCGTCGTCGGACGGTTCCGGCAGGAGCTGCCCGGGGTCGAGTTCGTGGAACCGCTCGGCGCCTTCTACTTCTTTTTTAGAGTGGATTCCTTCGGCGGAATCGGCGGGACGGAGTTCTGTACGCGACTCGTCACCACCACGGGTGTGGCCTTAGTCCCTGGGGCCGCGTTCGGCGACGACCGCTACGTGCGTTTATCCTACGCTGCCGCGACCGAGAGCATCGGGAAGGCGTTGGACCGCATCATCAGGTTCGCGAAGAAGCTGAGCGACTGACGCTCGCGCCCTGTCGGGCATGCGCCCGGGGTGAGTCAGAGCTTCGTGGCTCGCTTGCTCAGGACGTCGACGCCCTGTTCCGTCATCAGGCAATCGTCTTCGATCCGGACCCCGAACGTCCCTGGCTGGTAAATCCCCGGCTCGATGGTGAACACCATTCCCGGCTCGAGACGGATGGCATTGCCTTCGACCAGGTAGGCGGGCTCGTGGCCGTCCATGCCGAGGCCGTGGCCCAACCGGTGGGTGAAGAACGAGCCGTAGCCGGCATCGCTGATGACTTTGCGCGCGGCGCGGTCCATGTCCTGACAGGGCGTGCCGGGGCGTCCCAGCTCCATCGAGGCCGTCTGAGCGTCGTGGACCACGTTGAAGACCTTGCGGAACTCGCTGCTGGGACGATCGCCGAACCAGATCGTGCGGGTGATGTCCGACGTGTATCCGCCCACGCGGCAGCCGCAGTCGATCAGGACCACCGTTTCGTGCTCGAGCTTCGGGCCCGCGGGGCCTCCATGGGGCAGCGCGCTCGAGGGACCGAACTGCACCAGTCCGCCCCCGGGCGCGCCGCGCTGCTGCATTTCCTGCGACAAGATCTGCGCGACCTCCGCCTCCGTCGTCCCGACCACCAGACGCGCGAACGTCGCAGCCATGGCGTCCTGCGTGATGGCGATCGCCCGGCGGATCAGCGCCACTTCTTCGGGGGACTTGATGACACGCAAGCGCTCGGTCACCGGCGCGGCATCCGCGAACTTCCAGTCGGGGAGAGCGGCTGCGAGGCGGCGATAGGACTGGAAAGCGGTCGAAGACTCGAGCGCGATCGTGCCGTTCCTCGCCGGCCGAAGGCCACGCACGACGTCGCGAACCAGGCCGTACGGATCGTCCTGCTCCTCCCAGCCGCGCAGGTCGGTGACGACGCTGTGGCGCTTGATGCGCTCGACCTCGAAGGATGGACACACCACTGCGGGCGCGCCGGCGGCAGGAAGAATCAGCGCGATCAGCCGCTCGCTCCGCCCTGGGTTGTAGCCGGTGAGGTATTCGTAGTTCGTACCCGGCGTGGCGATGACGGCATCGAACCCCTGCGCGTGAAGCTCGCCTTGCGCCCGCTCGAGGCGACGCTTGAACACCTCTGGAGAGAGGGAGGGCTCCTGAGAGGGAGGAACGTGGAACGCGGAACGCGGAACGCGAAGCAGTACGTCCGAGCCCCCCTTCCGCGTTCCGACTTCCGCGTTCCGCGTTGACCACCACGCCGCTGCAACACCTGCCGCCAAAAAATCCCGCCGCTCCATCGTCCTAGCCCCTCCCCCATGGGCCGCCTATATTATGCGCCCCCTGCGAAGCCTGGAAGGTACCGTTCCTCATGCCATTCGAAGCGCGCATCGAACCGCTCGAGGGCAAACTCCCCAAGGTGAGCTATCACTGGGATCCCGAGACCGACATCCTCTCGGTGGCCTGTAAGGGCACCGGCAAGGCGACGGGGCTCAACGGGACTGTGGACCTCGAGGGGGGCGACGGGTCGTTCGTGGTGATCGACGTCGCGGGCGGGTGCCTGCGGGGCGTGGACGTCGTGACTTGGCCGGACGACATCAGGACGCGAGACGATCTCGCCATTCCCGACTCGGCGAAGGACGGGCGTGTCGTATTTCCGAGTCGCAAATCTCAGCCGGCGGTGGCGGCGGTGGAAGTCGACACCGCGCTCACGGTGGAGAAGAACCAGGCGGAGTCGGTGCTCCATATCCGGGTGGGACGGCAGCGCGTCGCGACCGTGGTGCGCGTGGCCGACCGGCTGCTCGTGGAGGTGGACAAGAACTCGCGTCTGGCAGGGCTCTGGTTCCTGGACGTCCCACCCTTCCCGAACGTGGAAGCGACGGCCTGAAAGGCAGGTTGGTGGAGGATGGTGGAGGTTGGTGGAGGATGGTGGAGGTTGATCGCGGTGAAATGATTTCCATCGCGTCGTATTGATGTCAGTCGCCGCGCGGATACACCTACGTTTGGCCGTATGGCGCCGCACGAGAAGCTTCACGCTTGGCGGGAGAGTCACCAGCTTGCGGTCGCAGTCTATCGAGCAACCCAGCGGTTCCCCGCCGAAGAGCGCTACGGGCTCACCTCGCAGATTCGTCGGGCGGCTTTCTCAGCAGCGGTCAACATCGTAGAAGGCTCGTCACGTCGGAGCGTCAAGGATTTCCGCCGCTTTCTCGACATCTCGCTGGCGTCGTTAACGGAGGTCGGTTACGCAGCCCCTCCACCATCCTCCACCAAGCTCCACCATCCTCCACCATCCTCTACCAACCTCTTAGATTTCTCTCCCATGTCCGACCAGCTCCCGCGCCTCGGTGGCCTTCCGGAGCCCGAGAAATACGAGCGGCTGGTGGAACGAGCGCCGCGCGTGTGGTGGAGCGACACGGGGCCATTCGCCGGGCTGCACGAGCTCAATGCGGTCCGCGTGGCGTACTTCCGCGAGGTGTTCGGCGGATTCGGGGGGAAGCGCGCCCTCGACGTCGGCTGCGGGGGCGGCATCCTGGCGGAGAGCCTCGCCGCTGAAGGCGCCGTCGTGACGGGCATCGACCCGTCGGAGAAGTCTCTCGCCGCCGCGCGCGAGCATGCGGGACGCTCGGCGCTCTCGATCGACTACCGCCGCGGAACCGCGGAGGACTTGAGCGAGACCGGCCTCGGGGGAACGTTCGATCTCGTGTTCGCCGTTGACGTGCTCGAGCACGTGGACGATCTGGAACGAACCGTCACGGGCATCGCCGCCGTGCTCGCGCCAGGGGGCGGACTCGGGTTCCTCACCCACAATCGGACGATTGCGGCGTTCCTCCAGATCGTGTGGGACGAGGAGTACGTGCAGCACACCATGCCCGAGGGGTTCCACGACTTCGCCCGTTTCATCACTCCGGCAGACCTCACCGATCGGCTCGCCCGTCACGACATGGTGGTACAAGAGATGAAGGGCGTGGCGCGCGCCGGCGACGGCACTGGCCGCCGTGTGCTCACCGACGATCTGAGCGTCACCTACCTGGGCTGGGCCCTGCGGACGCGCTGACCGTGCCGAGGGCCTGGGTCACCTCCCTCCTCGCGGCGGGCATGGTTCCCGCCAGCCACGTTCCCGAGGCGAGCATCGGCCGGAGCGACGTCGAGGAGTTCACCGGGGCGGACCCGGTGGAGGATCCCGAGCTGCGGCTCCACGTCCTCACGGCCGAGCGCCCGTTCGCCCCTGCCGCCGTGGCCTTTCTCGACGGTATCGAGCACTGGCAGGTGGTGGGCTACTCCGGCGTCACCCCCGTCGTGCGGGCGTACGTCGCGGCGGCGATCCGCCGGCGGGGGCCGGATCGGCGACCGCGCACCGCCGTGGAGGCAGCGGAGGAATTCGCGATCGCGCGACTGGATCACCTGACCGCTGCCGCGCGCGCCGCGCTGCTCGAGACCCGCGTGCGCGTCGTGGAGCTCGCCCCGGAGGATGCTGGTCAGCCAGCGCGGGCCTTGCCGGCGGCGCGGATCGAAGTGCAGAAAGCCCGGGCTGCGGTGGAGCGTCGGCTCGCTGAGCGGTACCTGGAGACACTGGGTGTCGGTGATTGGCTGGTGGTGGATGGCGTGCTGTCCGATTCGGCCGCGCTTTCCGCCCACCCCCGCGCACTCGGCGTCGTGAAAAGCCACGGGGCGCAGTATTTCGCCGGTGCCGAGCTCGAGCGCGCGCTGACGCTGCCTGCGGGGCATCGCACCAGCGTGTTCCGGCCGCGACGCCGGGGCGCGCGGCGCGAGATCTACTCCTGGTATCTCCGGCTCTGGCCCTGGGAGGGCAACGATCTCCTGTACGGCTTGGTACGGTTGGAGGCACGCGCCCACCTCGACACCATCGCGCTCGCGTCCGCCGTCTCACGGTGGCTCCTGCGAGAGCGCGCGCCGCTCGCCACCCCGGACCGGCGGTGGGATCGGCTGCTGTACCCGGTGCACGACGTGGAAACGTATTTGCGAGCGCGTGCGCCCCGGGACCTCGTGCCACAGCCCGCCTCGCGCCTCCCCAGGACAGGGTCGTGACCGAGCGACAGGACGCACCCCCGATCGGTCGGGTCGTAGCGACCGAGCAGAAGCCCGCGACACCGCATCAGTTCCACTTTTGGACCGCGAACGAAACGACGATCGGCATCGGAGCGATCGTGAGGGTCGAGGCGATCGGGCCTTGGGATTCGGGGCGAGTCGTCTACGGCGTCGTCACCGACGGGCTCGCCTACTCCGATCTTGCGACGCCGCTGCACGACGTGGTGAGCACCGAGGGAGACCCTGAGAGAGCTGCCGAGAGTCCCACGGCGCGCCAGGAGATTCGGCTGTGGACCGCCGCCGTACTGCGCCAGCACCCCGAGGAGCCGTTGCAACCGGTTCCCCTGGGCGTGGTGCACGTAGCGACCGACGCCGACGTGGCGCAGGCGCTGCGCATGGACGCGTACATGAGCGGTGCCGAGCCGCGCGCGATCCCGATCGGGTTGTACTCATCCGGTGGGCTCGAGGCCCCGGTATACCTGGATGCCGACTTCCTCCTCGGGCCGGAGGCTGCCCACCTGAACATCTCGGGCATTTCGGGGCTGGCCACCAAGACGAGCGCGGTTGAATTCCTGCTGCACTCCATCTTTCGGTACTTTCCGCCGCACAAAGGTCGGATCGCCGCGGTGTGCTTCAACGTGAAAGGTCCCGACCTCTGCTTCCTCGATCGGCCCGGCGCGCTCGACGACGAGGATCGGCGGCGCTACGAGCGGCTCGGCCTCGACGCTCGACCGTTCGAGCGGGTGCGGTACTATGCGCCGTTCAAGGCCGACGGCGTCAACTTGAACACCCTGCGCACGCACCCCGACTTGGTGAGCGACGTCGAGCCGCTGGTGTGGGGGTTGCGTGAGGTGCTCGATTACGCGGAGGTGCTGCTCAACCGCGACGACATCGACGCCAAGGCCGACGCCTTCATCGATTTCCTGTCCGACCGCGTCGTGGGCAAGGTGTTCGAGGACGGCTTCGGTGGCGCCCATCGCGTCGTGACGTTCGCCGACCTGGAGCGACTGTTTCGGTCGATCTTCGACGGGCTCGAGCTCGCCGGCAGGAGTGATACGTGGCGCACGCACCACATCGCGACCATTCGCAAGGTGCGGAACCGGCTCTCCAACATCTCCACTCGCTGCAAAGGCCTCGTCACCGACGACGGGCCGTCCAACGACCTGCCGTGGGGCCGCTTCGAGGATCGGGCGGTGTACGTGGTGGACGTCGCCAATGTCGACCCCCTCGGCCAGGACCTGGTGTTCGCGCGGGTCGTGTCGCAGCTGCGCGAGCACCTGGAGCACCGTGACTTGGGCGTCGAGGCCGTGGCGGTGTTCGTGGACGAGCTGAACAAGTACGCCCCCGCCGACGGACCCGAGACGTACGTCCGAAAAATGCTGCTCGATATCGCGGAACGGGGACGTTACCTTGGCCTGGTGCTGTTCGGTGCCGAGCAGTTCCGCTCGCAAGTGCACCGGCGCGTGGTGGGGAACGCGGGAACCGTCGTGTTCGGTCGCATGGACTCGGACGAGCTCGCGACCCCCGGCTACCAGGTGCTCTCGCCCGCCGTCAAGATCAAGCTCGCCACGTTGCCGATCGGCGAGCTGATGGTGCGCCATCCCCATTTCACGCAGCCCATCTTCGTCCGATTCCCGCGGCCCGCCGTGCTCCGGGGACGGGACGGCGTAGAGCGCTTCCCGCCCGCCGCGGACTTGCCGTTCGAAGAGGCCGTCGCGCGCCAGCTCGTGCGGCTCGACCGTCGGGTGCGCTCCAACCTGGTGAAGGACCTGATCGCCGACCGCTCTGAGGAGGACGTGCGCCGCGCGTTGGCCCGCACGCGCCAAGCCCGACCCAAGGATGTGCTCGCGTACTTCAAACAGCAGCTCGGCGGCCGCGTCGTCACGACGCCGGCGCGCGAGAGCGTGCCGCCGCTGAACGCGATCTCCGACGAGCCGTACTGAGGTGACGCTCAAGCTCGCGCACCTCGCCGACCTGCACCTTGGCTTCCGGCAGTACGACCGTCAGACGCCCCGCGGCGGTAATCAGCGCGAGACGGACGTAGCGCAGGCGTTCGAGCACGCGGTGGACGACATGCTCGAGCAGCGACCCGACCTGATCGTCGTGGCCGGCGACGTGTTCCACTCCGTCCGACCGACCAATTCCGCGATCCTGTTCTTGTTTCAGCAGCTGCACCGGCTTCGGACAGGGCTGCCGGAGACGCCCATCGTCATCATCGCGGGCAATCACGACACCCCGCGTTCCACTGAGACCGCGACGATCCTGCGGCTCTACGAGGCGCTCGGCGTGCACGTCGTGATTGAGGCGGCGCGGCATCTGACTTTCTCGAAGCGCGATTGCTCTGTGCTCGCCGTGCCGCACCAGGCCCTGGAGCAACCGGAGCGGCCGGCGATGCGACCGCAGCGCGGGACGACGCATAACGTGCTGCTCGTCCACGGCCAGCTGCCGGGCCTGGGCGAGCAGCGCGGGACCATGGAGTACGGCGGAGCCCCGGTCCATCTCGAAGACTTGGCACCGGCCCAATGGGACTACGTTGCCCTCGGCCATTATCACGTCGCCCGTGAGATTCAGCCGAACGCTTGGTACGCCGGGAGTCTGGAGTACGTGGCGCCCAATCCGTGGGGCCAGATGCAGGACGAGCAAGAGTACGGCGTGAATGGGAAAGGGTACCTCCTCGTGCACCTCCCGGGTTCCCGAGTGGAGTTCCGGTCGGTCGCGCAGTCGCGGCGTCACACCGACTTGCCGTCGATCGATGGCAAGGGACTGACGCCAAGGCAGCTCGACGAGCGCATCGCCGCGCACGTCGCCGCGTCGAAGCCACCAATCGAAGACCAAGTAGTCCGACAGCTCGTCTACGACGTCTCGCGCGCCACCGCGCGCGAGCTCGACCACGCGGCGATCCGCGGCTACAAGACTCGCGCCCTGCACTTCCAGCTCGATCTGCGGCGACCCGCCGAGCGCCCCGCGGAGATCCAGGGAGCGGCCGGCCGCCGCCAAACCCTGCGCGACACGGTGCGGGAGTTTCTCGAGCGGCGGCCCCTCGACGCGGATCTCGATCGCACCGAGTTCATACGGCTCGGGATCGAGTACGTCGCGAATGTGGGAGACGCGGCGGGAGAGGAAGCGGGCTGATGCAGCTCCACCGGCTCCGCCTCGCGAATTTTCGGCAACACGAGCACACCGATCTCGAGTTCGGCGTGGGGATTACGGGGGTGTTCGGGCCCAACGGGGCCGGCAAGACCACCATCCTCGAGGCGATCGCGTGGGCGATCTACGGGGCACAAGCGGTGCGGGGAGACAAGGACTCGATCCGCCGGCTCGGTGCCAAAGGTCGAGCCGGCGTCGAGGTGGAGCTCGAGTTCCGGCTCGGCGCGCACGAATACCGCGTGACGCGCGGTCTCTCCACGGCCGCGCTCTATCAGGACGGGCAACTCGTCGCCAACTCACTCAAGGCCGTCACCGACAAGCTCGGGCGAACGCTTGGCATGACCTACGACGAGTTCTTCAACACCTACTTCACGGGTCAGAAGGAGCTGGCGGTCATGGCGGCGCTCGGCAAGACCGAGCGAGCCGCGTTTCTGTCGCGCGTGCTGGGGTATGACCGGCTGCGCGAGGCGCAGGAGCGCGTGCGCGAATCGCGCAATGCGCTGGCGGCGGAGGTGCGGGGTCTCGAGACCGGGCTGCCCGACGGCGCCGTGCTCGCGGCCGAGCGGCACGCGGCCGAGCAGCGTCTCGCG
>DATEGE010000015.1:0-23958 GCA_035280265.1 Gemmatimonadales bacterium
CCCCCACACGATCCAGCCGAGGAACGCGATCCCGACGATCGCGAACACCATCGAGTGGTAGCCGAAGATCGGCTTGCGGCTGCCGTTGGCAATGATGTCCGACACCATTCCCATCGCCGGCAGGATCAGGATATAGACCTCCGGGTGGCCGAAGAACCAGAACAGGTGCTGCCACAACAGCGCCTGGCCACCGGCCGCCGGGTCGAAGAAGTGCGTCCCGATGATCTGGTCGAACAGCAGCATGATCGCTGCGCCGGACAGCACCGGGAGGGCGAGGAGGCCCAGGATCGCCGTAACGAACAGCGACCATACCGAGAGCGGCAGACGGAACCACGTCATGCCCGGCGCGCGGTTGTTGATGATCGTCGTGATGTAGTTGAGTGACCCCAGAATCGACGACAGGCCGACGAAGATGATCGAAACCGACCACAGCTCCTGACCGATGGAGGCTCCTGAAAAATCGTGCCGCGCGGACAGCGGTGCGTACATCGTCCAGCCCGCGCGCGCCGCGCCGTCCGGCACGAACAGGCTCGCCAGCATCACGAGCCCGCCGATGAAGAACGTCCAGAACGACCACATGTTGATGCGCGGGAACGCCATGTCGTGCGTCCCGATCTTGAGCGGGATCAGGAAATTGGCGAACACCCCCACGAGCAGCGGCATGATCGCGAAGAACACCATGAACGTGCCGTGCATCGTGACGAGCTGGATGTAGTACTCGGGGAGAATCACGCCACCCGGCGCCATGGTGTCGGGAAGGATGCCGCCGCCCGGCATCGGCTTGCCCGGGAAGCCTAGCTGCCAGCGCATCTGCATCGCCAACAGCCCGCCGACCAGCAGGAAGAATAGGCTCGTGAACAGGAACTGGATCCCGATGATCTTGTGATCGGTCGAGAAGATGTACTTACGAATGAACGGCCGATCGTCGTGATGCGCATGGGCGACGTGGCCACTCGCGGCAACGCTCGTCATTGCTTGGCCTCCTGGGCAGCCTGCTTCATCCAGGCGTCGAACTCCTCCTGCGTGTGCACGAATACCTGCGCCCGCATGCGGTAGTGGCCGAGCCCGCAGAGCTGAGAGCAGCCCAGCTCATAGGCGCCTGGGACCGTCGCCTGGAACCAGGCTTTGATGTCCATGCCCGGCACGATGTCCTGTCGCACGCGGAACTGGGGGACGTAGAAGGAATGGATCACATCCTCAGACGAAAGATGGACGACGATGGGCCGTCCTACCGGCACATGCAGCTGATTCCGGACGGTGAAGTCATCCGCCGTGCCGAGCTGACCGTCCGCACCCGGATAGGTGACCTGCCACTCGAACTGCTTCGCGTGGATCCCGATCGGATAGGCGTTGGGGGGAATGCTGTTGCGGCCCTTGATCTCGACCCAGTAGTGGTTGCTGATGAGCCCCAGCGCGACCATGGTCACCGCCGGTATCGCGGTCCAGATCATCTCGGCGCGAGCGTTGCCGTGGGTATAGAAGGCCTTTCGGCCCGGACGTTGCCGGTAGCGTATGATGAACCAGATCAAGCCCGCTTCCACCACCACGAACGCGATGCCCGTGATGATCAGGATCGCGATGAACAGGCCGTCGATCGGCCCGGTGAACGTCGAAGCTTTCAATGGCAGCCACCAACGCATGAGCGCTCCTCGGTTAATTCACTTGGCCGCGAAGGTGAAGTCCGTGGTCTTCGTCTCGGTCCCCGCGACGGTCACCGTGGCGGTCTGGGTGCCGTACTTCTCGTGCCACGCTTCGATGGTGTAGCTACCGGGCGGGAGACCCTTGATGGCAAAGCCGCCGTCGGTGCCAGTGACCGCGAAGAACGGATGCGGTAGGACGGCGAGCCACGCATGCATCCAGCCGTGCACGTTGCACTCGAGCGGCACCACCACCTCCGGAGCCGTGAAGGTCCGATCCGACGTCATGACGTTGGGCTGGCTGATGTTGAACGGCCGGTTCTTGACGCCTTTGGCCTTGATGTTGTGCAGGATGCCGTCGGAGTTCTTGATGGCGAGCGTCTGGCCAACCAGGATGCCGAGCACGTGCGGATGATAGCGGCAGCCGTCCTGATCGAGCGTCACCGGCCCCGCCGGAGCCGGCGCCTTGTAGCTCGCGGGCAGCCCCGATTTCACGTACACGAACACGTTCGCGAGAGTGCCGTTCGGGTTCACCACCACGACTTCTTCGGTGGGCGGAGCCTGGTATTTCGCCTTGCACTTGGGCTCCTCACCCATATCGATCTTCGGGTTCGTGGGCTTGGTCCCGGTGAACTTCACCTTCCCGCTGACCGTGCCGCCTCCCTGGGCCGGTTGGCGCGTCCACGCCGCGAGGGCGACAGCCAGCACGGCGACACCCGCCGTCAGCGATCCGAGCTTCCGCATCCCGCCTCCTCTATGAGAGTCTTGCACGCTATACCCTGGAACGTCCGGCGCCGCGCCGCTGGGCTCGCCGGACGACCACGACCCCGAGCGCGAGCGTGACGAGCATCGCCACCACCGGAGAGATGAAGACACCAGGCGCCGTGGGCCGATCGAGCGCCAGAAAGTACCACGTGCTCACGGCCATGCGCGACCCGTGCTCCCCGCTGGACCCATCCCAAGCGAAGAACGCCACCGGAATCGCCCGGCCGGCCGCAAGCTGAACTTCGTTGGCCGTATCGGGCGTGGCAAGGGCGCGGGTGAGCACCACGCTCCACTCGCCATGGTCGAATACCCCTGCCGCGCCGGGGCCGGCAGACAACGTATCGAATTGATCGATCCCTCGCGCCAACCCTGCCACCGCGCGCCGCGGCTGGCTGGTCCAGCGCCATTGGTACACGGGGTCCGTGGCGGCGCCCATCAAGAAGTAGGGCCGCTCCATCCCGTCCGAGAGATGGCGGGGGAATTGTACGGCCAGCTGGTCGGGCCAGGGCTCGGCGTTGGTGGATCCGGAGTCGTCGCTCGTTACCGTTTGCAGCAGCCGCTGCTCGAACGCGAGCCAGGCGCTGTCCGGACTTTGGGTGCGGTCGTCCCAGCTCACCCGCAACGCCAGAGTGTTGCCATCGTGCACCGCTTGTACCCAGACGCCCGACACGGCGGGCGCGAACCAGCGGGCCTTGCGGATCACTTGCCCCACGAGCGGGAACCAGTACCGGTCGACGTGCCGCCACGTCGAGTCTCCGGGGGTGGCAGGGAGCGCACCGACGACCTGGGGAGCGTGGACGACGTCGCGCACTTCCGGCACCTTGGAGGGCGACAGCGAGCGCACATACTGCGCGAGACGCCATAGCTCCTGGTCGGTGAGGAATTTCTGGTCGATCAAATCGGAGAACGACGGCATCGGGGTCCCGTCGATCCCGGTGCGCAAACGGTGGTAGATGTCTTCGACCGTGCCGCCGCCGCGGAACCGCCAGCTCTGGTGCAGGTCGGCGGCGAAGATCGGGAAGCCGGCGTCGTCCTTGAGCGTCGGCGCCGACGGCCCGTCGCCCCGGCCCTGGTCGCCGTGACACTTGCGGCAGCCGATGGAGTCGTAAAACTGGCGTCCCTGCTTGAGCGCCGCCTCGCCCGTGCCGCCGCTCGGGGCGCCCGAGAACTTGAGCGCGACGATGTGCTGGCTCGTGTCCGCGAAGAAGGCGGAAAACGTCTTCAAGTACGCCATCACGGCGCGGCGGTCGGCGTCGGACAACCGATCCTTCCACGCGGGCATCGCGCTGCCGGGGAGCCCTTCATCGATTGCCCGCATGAGGTCGACGTCGGTCGGAAGCTGGCCGCTCGCGGTTGTACGGATCTTGTAGATCGCGCCTGTGAAGTTGCGGGGTCGGGGCAGCATGGCGTCGGCCGCTGGGCCGTCGCCAGCACCCGTCTCGCCGTGGCACCCGGCGCACCATTTGACGTAGACGGCCTTGCCGCGAGTGGTGTCTTGCAGCGTAAGCGGTGAGCGGTGAGCGGTGAGCGGTGGGCTCCACGCCGCCATGAGCAAAGCCCCAAAGAAGGCCGGTCTATTCACGCCCGCTCACCTCTCACTTCTCACCGCTCACGGTCTTCTCCCAGGTCCTCGGCGTCCACCCCGTCTGATCGTACAGGAACAGGATCACCGACCAGATCTCCCGCTCTGTGAGGAAGTCCTCCCACCGCGGCATCGCGGAGTTCCACGGCGTGCCCTCGCGCGGCAGCCCAGGCCCACCCTTCGCCACCCGCCAAAACACGAAGCTCTCCGTGAGCTGCGCGATGGTCCCGTTGTCTTGGAAGTTGGCGGGGAGCGGGTTGAAGCCGGAGGCGAAGTGGCCCAGGCCATCGAGATGATCGCCGTGGCACGGCAAACAGTTGCGATAGTAGACGCGCTTCCCCTCGGCGATGTACGAGGGCAACGAGTCGGCGTGCTGGCGCAGCGGGTTGTCGAGCCCCGTAAGCGTGATCGCCTTGCCGCGGAACGTGATCTCGGTGGGCGGAGCGGGGTGGATCGAGCGCAAATTGGGCGGTGCGGCGACGGTCGTGTTCACCTGGCCATACGCCGCGAGTCCCACCAACACCGCGACGACCGCCAGCGCCACGTTCCGCACCACGCGGAGGCGCGGGTCTACGAGCAGCGCAGTGATGGGCTCCTTGAACCGGCTCCAGCGCGCCTCGTCGTCGCTGACATAGATCAGCACGCCTACGAGCACTGTGACCATGTACTGCAGCACCACGCTCTTCGGAACGATCGCGCTACCGGGCAAGATCGGCACGACCCACACGATCACCACGTAGGCGAGGACCAGGATCCCGACCGCCTGCCAGAAGGGATGCTCGGTGTAGCGGCGCACGGCGGGTGGGAGGCGGCTCACTTGTGGGCCGCCAGGTATTGGGCGAGCGCCTCGAGCTGTGCGGCGCTCATCATGCTGCCGAATGTCTTCGGCATGATCCCGGCGAGCTTCTCGTATCCTTGGGCGACGGACGACGCAGGATCGAGGATCTTCTTTCTGATCGACTCCGCATTGCGGCGCGAGCCCACGTGCGTCAGATCGGGAGCGATCACCTGTCCCTGCCCGTCGAGCTTGTGGCAGGCGAGGCAGCCCGCGGCTTGGATGATGGCCTTGGGGTCCGTCGAACCCCCCGCCAAGCCCCCACCACCTGTTGTGGAGGTTGTGGACGTTGTGGAGGTTGTGGAGGTTGCGGGGATGTCCGACGCAGTGACGTCCACCGTCCCACCCTGCGATTCAAGAAACGCGATGACCGCCCAGACTTGTTGCGGCGAGAGCTGCTTGGTCATTACCGGCATGATCGGCTGATAGCCCGCCACGATGTAGGCGGTCGGCTGGTCGAGTGACTCGTACAAATAGTCTTTGCAGCTCTTGCCCGGCTCGCGCTTGCCGCAGCGGGCCCCGATCAGTCCCGTGCCCTTCTCGTCCGTCAACAGATTCGGCGCGCGGGTGCCGAGCCCGTGGCAGGTGGTGCAGCCGCCGATCCCGTTGAACACCTTCTCGCCCGCGGCGATGAGCTGCTCCGGCGTGACGTTCGCGCCCAGCGTGAGGGTCTGCGGTACTTCGGACTGCACCTGTGGGATCTTGTTGGCGATCAGCGTATACAGCGCCAGAGTCCCGAGCACGATGCCGACGATCTTGAGATTAGTGGCCCACATGCCCGGGCCCTTTCGCCGCCACAAAAGTCGATTTCTCCGCCAGACCTCCGAGCCAGAACACGAATGCGACGAGCCCGAGGAAGATCAGCACGCACAGACTGATCATCTTCGAGGCGTACCCGAGCGCCGGGGTGGCGGCGTACTTACTGGTGTCCTGCATCACCTGCCACACGTGCCAGTACTGGCGGATGCCGGAGCGGGCGAAGCCCATGAGTCCCATGAGCCAGGTGAACGTCACCGCCAGGATGAACAAGGCGTACTGCGACCGCGGCGGCATCTTACCCCACTGGATCGTGCCCAGGGACTGCGCGCCGCGAGCCATCAGCACATCGATCACCGTGACGAACACGATGCAGGCGAGCACGGCGAGCACCTGATAGACGCTGAAGCCGATCCGCACGATCGCTTCGACGAAATAGCCGCGGATCCCATAGAACAGCACGACCGCCGCCGCGATCGCGAACATCGCCGCCTGGATGATGGTGCCGGTCCGCGCCCACGGCACCACCGGCCGCTTGTTGGCGCGGCGGTACAGCAGGAACGATAGGAACGTGGTGAGGATCATCAGGTTCACGGCGGTGTTCTTGGCGCTCATGACGCCGAGCGCGCCGAGTAACGGGTGGTGCGACCCGCCCATAGCGGCGAGCTCCTTCGAGTCGGCGATCATCGTGTGGGGGGTGCCCCAGACGATCGCGCCGAGCACGAGCACGATCAGCAGGTACTTCGTGTAGGGTTCGAACCGCTCGGCGCCGGGTATCCGGCCCATGCCGATCCAGAGGTAATAGTTCCCGGTGAGAAACAGCACCGCGATGAGGAACGCCTGGATCACCCACAGCCAGCTCATGAACCCGCCCATCATCGTGATGCCCATCGACTGATCGTACTGATAGATCTCGCGCCCCAGCCAATAGCCGGCGAACGGCAGCACGATGAGAGCCGACATCGCGATGAAATTCCCGACGTATCCCATCCAGTCGTAGTGGGCACGCTCCTCATCGGTCTGGGCGGCGAGGAAGCGGTAACTCGCGTACGCCCCCACGATCGCGCCCCCGAACACCACGTTCGCGATCACGCGGTGCACGTTGATCGGCATCCAGGTGGCGTTCGCGATGGCGTGCCACAGCTTGATGGTCGTGGGATCGGTGGTGGGCGTGATGTCCCGCGGCGGCGACATCATGTAGGTGAGCCACGAGTTCGCGATGAACATCACGATCGTGCCCCACACGTTCAGCAGGATCCCGAGCGTCCAGTGCCACAGCTTGGCCCGGCCCTTCTTCCAGCGGTCCCAGCCGTAGTAATAGAGGTACAACGTGAACGACTCGATGAAGAACAGGCCCGCGTACACCCACATCGACGGGGCAAAGATCGCGGTCAGATAGGCCCAGAACCGGGGATACAACGTCGACAAACCGAACACCAGCGAGGCGCCCCAGATCGCCGTCGCGCTGTAGGCCACGAGCAGTAGCCGGGTGAACTCCTTGCTGAGACGGTCGTACCGCTCGTCGCCGCCGAAGATGCCGATCGCTTCCGTCACCACGGCGAACATCGGCACGCCCAGCACGAAGGCCGCGAACATCAGATGGACCTCGGCCGTGATCCATATGAACTGCCGGGCGCCGATGACGGGGAACTCACCGTAGGCGTGGCTGGTGTCGGCGGCCGCTTGCAGCAGGAGCCAGGCGCTATCCGTCATCCGTTATCCGTTACGAAAAACGGCTTCCGCTTTGAGAAATCGATCGGCATCGCGCGGCGCACTTCCGCGAGCAGCTCTGCCGTCACCTCCCGTCGTCCCTGGCGGCGGGCATAGTCTTCCACCCGCTGCATCACGACGCCACGCACGAAGGACGGAATCCGCGCGATGCGCTCGCGTGCCGCGTCGGCCCACACGAGCGCCGGAGCGAAGTCTTCGCCGTAGGCGACCTCCCGCAGCCGCTCGAGCGGTGCCACCGATCCGGTCGGCTCGTAGGCACACGACGGATCGGCGGCGAGCACGTCCCCCTCGACCGCGAACGCTCGCGCCCGGCACCCGCCGCACAGCGCGCGGTACTCGCACTCGCCGCACTTGCCCCCGAGCGCGCCCTCGCGCAGCCGCCGGAACAGCGGCGCCGAGCGCCAGATCTCCCCGAAGGGTTGCGTCCGGAGAT
Source organism: Gemmatimonadales bacterium (assembly GCA_035280265.1). Classification (GTDB taxonomy): domain Bacteria; phylum Gemmatimonadota; class Gemmatimonadetes; order Gemmatimonadales; family GWC2-71-9; genus AG41. Next base: position 7,740 of record DATEGE010000015.1, read on the forward strand.
CGCCGGCGACCTCGGGGAGGAACGGACAAGGCGTCACCTGGCCGTCGGGCGTGATGCGGCAGTACTGCGTGCCACAGGGACAGCGCGTCTCGTAGTTCAGCACCGGCGACTCGGGATCGGTCCGGTGGACGTGCCGCATGAAGTGCGGCGCGCATTTGGCGCGGACCAGCATCCGGCCACGATAGTCCTTTTGCCACCGCGCCAGGTCGGCGAGCACGACCTCGTAGTCCGCCGGCGAGAGATTGCTCAGCGCCGCGCCGCGCCCCGTCTGGACCAGGAAATAACAGTTGAAGGACACGGCGCCCTGCTCCGCCGACCACGCCACGAGGCGCTCGAGCTCGGCGCCGTTTCCTTTCGTCACCGTCGTTTGGATGATGAAGTCGAGCCGTGCGGCGCTGAGACGCGCGAGGGCAGCTTGCACATCCGCGAGCGCGCCCCGTCCGTGCCGAAAATTGTCGTGGTAAGACGGGCGCAGCGAATCCACACTCACCGCTACCCCGCTCACGCCGGCCTCTTTGAGCGCCCCGATCCGCTCATCCGTCAGGAGGGTCCCGTTCGTTCCCACAACCACCGTCGCCCCCTGGGCGGACGCGTAGTGGGCGATCTCCGTCAGGTCGCCTCGCAACAACGGCTCTCCACCGGACAGGATCAGCATCGGCGCGGGGTTCACCGCCAGCAGCTGATCCACGATGTCGAGGCACGCGGCGGTATCGAGCTCCGCGGCAGTGCTCGCGTGCGGGCCCGCCGCGATGTAGCAGTGCGCGCACTCGAGGTTGCAGCGCCGCGTCAGGTTCCAGGCGACCACGTGCGGGACGTACCGCACCTCAGTCCCCCGTGTGCTCCGCCAGCAGCCGCTCCATCGCGGCTTTGGCGTCCGCCGGCGTCATCGCCGTCAGGTCGACGGGGCACTTCCCCATCTGGGCCTCGATGTCGCGGATGGGGCAGCGGGTCACTCCCTGCGCCTTGGCTTCCTCGATGAACGCCCGCATCTCGGGAGTGAGCGCGTCGCGCCCCTCGGCCTCCGCGCGAATCTGCTTGGCGCGCAGCTCCTGGAACATCACCATCATGGTGTCGACGTCGAACTCGTCGGCGGCGATCATCGCCTGCTTGTTCTCGTCCATGACGCGCGTGCTCACGCGCCAGATCGCGTGGCTCCGGGCGAACCGCTCGACCGTGTTGCGCGCCAACGGTCGAGCGATGAGCGGCACGAGCTGTAGCCGCTGCCAGGCTTCGTCCGTCCACACGATCGGATCGGCCGCGGTGCGGGCCCGGCGGCTCACCGCGCCCGTCACGGGGCACTTGACCTCCACTTCAGGGGTAAGGGGCTCGGGATCGGAGTCGTGCCCCTGCACCTTCGTGGCTTTCATCTGCTCCTGCGCCTTCACTTCGGCGAGCGCGATCTCCTCCGCGGTGCCGATCCCCATGATCAGCTGCATGTGGGTGGGAAGCAGCTTACGGATCGCCTCATCGAGCCATTTGTTCGTGACCGTGGCCGACGCGCCCTGCGTCTGCTCCAGCACGTACTCTTCTACCGCCCGCCGCGCGATCCCTTGCGCGAACGGCGGCACGCGCAGAATCCGCACCTCTGCCTCGGGCGCCCACGGCAACCCGGCCACACCGTCTTCTTCGATCCAGGGGATGTCCTCGGGGCGAATCCCGACCGTGCCCGTCAGGAGCACGTTGCACGGCGCAAGCCGCACGAGGTTTTCGGCCTGGCTGCCGAGCTCCGTCCCCTCGATGCGGTGCGCTCCATGACGCGCGAGCACCAGCAATGACGGTTTGATCTCTTCCGCCCATTGCATGATCACCTGGAACGGCTTGCCGACCAGGATTTGCGTCTTGATCGGGACGTCGGGGAACTCCTGGGCCATCACCTCCGCTCGCTTCAAGTTCGCCTGGCACAGCTTCAGGAGCCCCTTGTCGATGATGTTGTTGTGGAGCTCCTCCTGTTCCTCGAACTTGAACACCTTGGAGGCTTGGTAGGAGAGGACGTCCTTGATGTTGTGGAACACCACGTGGTGGTACTCAACGTCGAAGGCGCTGCAGACGTAGAGCGAGCCGCCGGACGCCTGGGCCAGCGCGAGCGCCGCGCGCATCGCCCGGTAGCTGTACGAAGAGCCGTCCACACACACCAAGTAGCGCCCGCCCGCGAGAGACCGATCGTCCCGCACGAGCAGCACGTCCTTCTCGACGCCGCGCAACACGCGCGCCACGACCCCGCCCAGCTGCGAGTACGCCTGGCGTCCCAGCCCGTGCGCGCCGATCGCCAGCAGGTCGTACTGCCGACCCGACGCGCCGACCAGCCGCGCCGCGCTGTCTTCCTCCTCGGCAACCAACCTGCCGTTCTCCCCGACCTTCACGTCCGAGCGGACCTTCTCGCCGCCGTCGTACCCCGAGGCGCGGTCGGGGTCGAAGCCGATCAGCCCCGGCAGCCGGCCCGCCCCGCGGTTCACCTCGTTCACGATCTCTTCGTAGTTGATCCCCTCGAGCAGCTGACGCGTGAGGCGCACCCCCGCCGCTTCGCAGCGTTTGCCGAGCTGGTCGAGGAAGCTGTCGGCGATGAGCTGGAGGCCCTTTTCGATCAGCTTGTCGTGGATCTTGCGCTGCTTCTTGATTTCTTCAGGGGTCTGAAACCGCGCGGGCAGGCCGGTCTCGAGCTGGCGAAACCGAACGTCGTGCAGCCGGGCAGCATAGACGTGGTTCCCGGTGATCCGGCCGCCGCCCGGGCGACACAGCTCGATCGCCCGGTCCACGGCCCAGTCGGAGTGCGCGGAGTTGTCGACCGGGACGAAGATCTCGCGATACACCGGCACCTCCCGCGCTCTCGTTCGGGGTGGGCCGGGCATGCACTCCCGCTCGCCGGACCCGGGGTGCGGCGCCGGGTCGGTGCCTCGAGTGCGATGAGCGCTTGAGAGTATGTCCGGCCGTCATGACGGGCCGGAGCCCGTCAGCGTAAGCGATTCGGTGCAGCGTCGCGGCGAGTATGCGGCTCCAGGCTTGGCCTGTCAAGTTGTCCCGGGCGGAACGATTTGCTTCCCCCCCTCGTCGTACACCGTGATCGCGTCCACCGGGCACGCGTCACAGGCGCGCAACAAGCGCTCGCGGTCCACGTGCTCCGGTGTCACGAACACGGCGATCGTCTCCTCATCCAACTTGAAACCCTCGGGGGCCTCCTTGACGCAGTCACCGAACCCGACGCATTGATCGCGGTCGATCACCACGCGCAGCCCGCGTACCACCCGCTCCGCCAGTCGACTCACATGCCCTCGAGTCCCAGCTCGCTGCGGGCGGCGTCCATCACGGCCGGCGTGATCTCGGCGATCCCGTGGTCCTTCGCATAGTCGGTGTAGATCCGCTTCACCATCCCGCGCACGAAGTTAGGCACGCGCCTCAGTCGCTCGTGTGCCTCGACGGACCACGCGGGAGCGTTTTCCGTCATCCGTCGTCCGTCGTCCGTCAGGGCACCGTCCCGTGCGGTCGTCACCATGCCGCGAACCGTCTCCAGGGGCTGGGGCGCGATCGTGCTCCCGCCGATCTTCACCCCGAGCGATGCCACCAGCTGCGTCTCCATCGGGTTCGTGAGCAAGGCCACGACCCGGCCGCACGCAGGGCACTTGAACGCCGCCGCGAGCGTCCCGTCGCCCGGCACGCGTCGCTCCTCGAAGAGCATCTGACGGTCGCACTCGACGCAGAGAAACTTCATAGTGCGGAAACGATATCCTCCCACACGTCGTCGCTCGGATGGAACGAGATCCTCGCAAGCACCGGGATCCCGAACTCCGCGGCGAGGTCGTCCGCCGCGCTCCCGGCGAACGGGCCGCCGACCATGTTCTCGACCACACCGAGCGGCCTCGCCCCGCGGTCGATGGCCGCGCGGAGCGCCCGGCGCACGGCGTCGCATGACTCGGCCGTCGGGATGGTGACGGCGAGCGCGCTCGGCGGGACGGCAAGCAGCTCGGCCAGCTCTTGAAAGCGTTGCACCCCAGGTGGCAGGTCGACGAGCAGCAGGTCGAGTGGGCCCCACGCCACGTCCGCCAGAAACTCCCGCAGCGTGGCCGCTTCGAGGGCCCCACGCCACACGAAGCTGTCGGTCTCGGGTCCGCGGAAGGTGAGCGGACGTCCTTCCTCGATGACAAGGGCCATCGAAAAGCAGCGCACGCCCTCGACACTCACCGCAGGCTCGATGGCTCCGTCGTGTAACGTGCAACGTCGTACGGGGAGGTGGAGCAGTGCGGGGATCGTAGGTCCATTGAAGTCCGCGTCCAGCACTCCGATGGCCTGCCCGGCGTGCGCCAACAAGCGCGCCAGTCCGGCCGTCACGAAGCTCTTCCCGACCCCGCCTTTGCCGCTCAGCACCGCCAGCACGCGTCGCACGCTCGCCAGTCGGGCGGCCACGCGGCGGCGCTGCGCGGCGATCTGGTCCGCGAGGCCCGACCGATCGGGCTCCGTCAACTCGTGATAGGTGCGGATGTTGAGGGGCATGGATAGGGAAGATGCGTTGCATGACGCCAAGACGCCACGTTGCACGAACTCGTGGAACGTGGCATCGTGGCGTCGGGCAACGCTATTTTCTCAGTTCTATGATCGACGAGCTGAAGCAGAAACTCCAGGCCGAAGTCGAGCGCCTGAATCACGAGATCAACTTCGTACTTCCCAAAGAGATCGAGCGGGCGCGCGCGCACGGCGACCTGCGCGAGAACTCCGAGTACAAGGCCGCCCTGGAGCGGCAGCAGTTCGTCACCTCCCGGCTCAGTCACCTGCGGCTGCGACTCTCCAAGCTGTCCAGTGTGCGCGAGGCCGACATTCCGCGCGATCGCGTGGGATTCGGCTCCCGCGTCACCGTGCAGGACCTCGACACGAAGAAGAAGGAAGCCTACGCCCTGACGCTCGGAGAGTTCATCGAGGGTGACGACGACCAGGACGAGATGCCGGTGTCGATGGCGTCCCCGCTCGGCAAGGCGTTGCTCGGCACCAGGGTCGGCCAGGCCGTGACGATCGCGCTCCCGATGGGAACGCGACGGCTCAAAGTGGTGGACGTGGAGACCGTCCACGACCTCGCCGAGCGGGGCGGCTAGAGCAGTCGGTGGAACACCACCGGCCCGCTCGGGCTGGTGGATCCGGCGCGCGGCTCGATGCTCATCGCCGCGCCCATCACCCGAACGTTCCCGCGCGGCATCTCGAGCGCCATGACCATCGGGCGATCCTGGTTCATCGGCATTACCGCAGCGTTCACCATGCCGCTGTCGGTGATGAACCACAGCTGGTAGGCCTGGTCGCGCGCGTTGGGGGCGAGCCCATCACAGCGCACCAGCCAGCGATGCCGCACGCTATCCGCGAAGATCGTGACCGAGCCCACCCGGCCGCCGGTGGAAACGGGAATCTGGACCAGCGCGGTTCCGGCCCCGTGGATGAACGTCGAGAGCGTGTCCTCGAGCGCCGCGACGCGCGTGGCGAGCTGCGCCCGTTCGGCGCTGAGCGCGTCGATGGTGTGCTTGGCCCACCATGCGGCGCCGCCCCCGGCCACAACGAGCAACGCGGCCACCGCCAGCGGCCACCGCCGATGCGGCGTCGTCGCCCGCTCCAACACGCGTCCCTTGAGCTCGGGACGCGGGATCCGGGGAGGCGCCACCATACCCAACCAGTCCGTCATGCCAGCCAATCCTTGAGGTGCCCTAACCGGTCCGACAGCTTCTGATGCGCCATACGCAGGCGCGTTTTCACGGTGCCGAGCGGCTGGTTCGTCCGCTGCGCGATCTCGCGATGCGACAATCCCTCGAAGTACGAGAGCGTCACGACGCGGCGCTGCTCCTCCGGGAGTTCGGCGAGCGCGGCGTGGACCTCGCGATGCAGCGGCCAACCTGGTATCGACGACTCGTGCGCCACGCGCTCCATCTCCACCGGCTCCGCGGCTTGCGCTTCCCTCCAGCGTTCCGTTTTGCGCCACCACCGGCGACGGCGGCGCAGCGCGTCCAGCGCCCTGTTGCGCGCAATCGACAGTACCCACGGCACCAGCGGACCACGCCGCGCGTCATGCTGGTCCACGTGACGCCACACCTGCACGAAGACGTCAGCAACGACCTCCTCGGCTTCGTCCTCATCTCGCAAGATGCGGTAAGCCACGCCCAGGACCCACGGCGCCAGCACGTCGTACAACTCACCTAGGGCTCGCTCGTCACGTGCCCTCAGGCGGCGGACGATCGAGCTGGCTTCCTCTTGACTAAGACGTTTCGGCGAGGTCACTTAGATTCCCATTGTACTACGGAATGGGGGCGAATCCAGCCCCCATCGCTTATGTTTGTCGGCTGGGACCCCCTCGACGTGCACAGCGGCGCGCTCGGGGCTCACACGCACCAGAAGAAACGCGGGGGGTCGGATGACGGTTCACGAGACGGTTCACGAAACGTGTGATGACGAGCGATACTCGTTCGAGGCCTTCACTCGTCACCCGTTCTTCACCGAAGTCAACCGGTGGATCGTGGAGCGGGTCATCTGTCCCGGCCGCCGCAAGATTGTCGATTTGGGGTGCGGTCCCGGTGCCGTCACACGACTTATTCTCGAGCGCCTGGGTGAGGCCGGCAATGCCGAAGTGATCGGCATCGACCCCTCCCCCTCGGCGCTGTCCAAAGCGCGCGCCGCGATCCATTCAAAGGTCGTCAAATTCATCGAAGGCAGCGCCGAGTGGGTCTCCCGGCTCGTGTCATCGGCGGACGCGGTCGTCTTTCTGAACGCCATTCACCTGGTTCCCGACAAAGCCCAGGTGATCGCGGAAATCCGCAAAGCCCTGAGGCAGGGAGGCGTGTTCGCCTTCAATACCACGTTTTTCAACGGGGCGTACGTCGAGGGCACGTCCAGCTTCTGGCGTCGCTGGATCGTGCGCGCGGTTCAGGTGCTGCGCGAGCGCGGACTCGAGGTGCAGCACACCGCCCACGCCGTCGCTCGCCAGTTCCTCTCGGCCGACGAGTACGCCGACCTCTGCGTGCAGGCTGGGTTCTCCCGGCCGTCCGTCGATCTGGTCCGGATCGAGATGACGCCGGACAGCATCCGGGACATCGGCCGGTTCTCACTGTTCATCGAAGGCGCCTTGCCCGGCGTGCCGCTCGAGGAAGGCTCCGCCGCCCTGGAGAAGGGTCTGGAGCGGGCGATGGAAGAAACGGGTGTGTGTGGCGTGCCGCGCAACTGGCTGGAGTGCGTGGCGACCGCACCCTAGGCCGCGTCGAGCACGAACTCGAGCTCGCGGTGCGCCGCCCGGAGCGCCGCCTCCACCGCCGCCGGCGTCTCCCCCCGCGCAAAGATAAATCCCGGGTAACGCGATCCTTCAGGCCACGGCACCAGCGTCTCCCCAAGATGCGCCGTGATCACGACGTCCGTGACCAAGAGAACCGCACGCGCTGCTTCGACACCTCGCACTTGTCGCAGGACTCCCGTGCCGGGCACCGGTATCATCATCACTCCAGATGCGCAGGCTTCCCGCTCTAACGTTGGCAGCCGCATCCCGAGCGCGTGACGGATGACAATTTCCTCCAGCGAAGCCCCAGACCCGAATCTCAACGCCGCGCTGCATCGTCCCCCGATCGGCCGGGCCGCCAGCTCGATCAACCACGGTCCGCAGTCGTTGTAGCGCAACTCGGCGTGCACCGGCCCTTCGCGGAGGTCGAGCGCGGTGGCGGCGTGCTGCGCGCACGCGGCGATGGCGTGCTGCGCACGCTCGGGGAGCCGCGATGGGGTGACGTAGATCGTCTCCTCGAAATACGGGCCGTCCAGCGGGTCGGGCTTGTCGAACAACGCCAACACTCGTAACTGGCCACCCTCGAGTAGTCCCTCGAGCGCGTATTCGTCGCCGGGAACGAACTCCTCGACGAGGAGCGATCTCTCCTCACCTCGTTGACCCCCACTTCGTGCCCCCTGAGGGGGACGGGGGGTGAAGAGGTCCTCCAGAATTCGCTTCACGCGCCCGAACGCCGCCACGAATTGCTCCGGCGTGTCGGCACGGATCACGCCGCGGCTGGCAGATAGCCGGAGCGGCTTCAGCACACAAGGGAAGGGAGCCCGCTGGGCGACGCGAGTCGGGTCATCGTCCAGGGAATGGAGGGCGAAGCGCGGCACCGGCACGCCTGCGGCGGCGAGCAGCGTTCGTTGCCGGTACTTGTCGCGCGCCGCGTGTGCGGCGGCGAGGCTGTTGCCGCGCACACCGAGCGCGCCGGCGATCGCCGCCGCGACCACCGCGGTGTCGTCGTCCACGGCCGCCACGCCGCCCAGCGGATGCTGGCGGGCGAATGCGCGCGCCTGATCCGCGGCACGTTCGGGATCCGAGAGATCGAGGGTGAGGAGCCCGGCGGGGTTCGCGTCCTGAAACGTGCTGCGACGCTCCGAGGCCACGGTGAGCTCCACGGACAGCCGGCGCGCCGCTTCGACAAACGCCGCCGCGCGATACGTGGCCGTCGGCAGCAACAGCAGCAGTCGCAACGCCCGCTACTTCTTGGTCGCCGCGAAGTAAGGGTTCGAGCCGGCGGCGTGGTCGGTGATGTCCACGATGCCTTTGACCTCTGGCACGTGCTGGTGCAACATCGCCTCGATCCCCTGGCGCAGCGTGACGTCCGCCATCCCGCACCCCTGGCAGCCGCCGGCGAGGCGCACCATGACGACGGCGTCCTGGACGTCGATCAGCTCGACCCGGCCACCGTGCCGTGCCACCATGGGATTCACGTCGCGCTCGAACAGGTCGGCGACGCGGTCGTACAGCGTGTCGTCGTCGGCGGTGGCCGCCGCCGGTTTTGGGGCCACCACCGGCCGGTCGCCCGCCCCTCCCAACGCCGCGCGAATCGCCTGCCCCACCGCCTTCCCGACCACCGGCCATGGCGCCGGGCTGCGCTTCACGACCGTGATGAGATTCCCCGACACGATCACTTCCGCGACATCGGCCCCGGGGATCGCGAAAATGGCCTCTGCGAGGGGCGAGCCCTGGGCCTCCGCCACCGAGGCGAATCGCCGCACGCCACCGGCGTGAAGCGACTCGCTCACGAGGAACTTGCAGCGGCCGTTGTCGATCGGCTCGGCGCTGATGCGGACGTCAGCGGGGCTCATGAACCGAATCTAACCGGCCGCGCCTGTGGGTGCCGGCACGGGACGCAGCTGGCGCGCCGCCTGCACCAGGTTCCGCAAGCTGGGCAGCGTCTCCTCCCACCCCCGCGTCTTGAGACCGCAGTCGGGGTTGAGCCAGATCTGGCGGTCGTCCAGCACTTCCTGCATGCGCTTCACCGCCTGCACGATCTCCAGCGTGCTGGGCACGCGCGGCGAGTGAATGTCGTAGACACCGGGTCCGATCTCGTTCGGGTAGCGGTACTCCTTGAACGCCTCCAGCAGCTCCGATCCCGAGCGCGCGCTCTCGATCGAAATGACGTCGGCGTCCATCTTTTCGACCACCCGGATGACGTCGTTGAACTCGCTGTAGCACATATGGGTGTGAATCTGGGTCGCGTCCGACACGGCGGCGGTCGCGAGCCGGAACGCGTTCACCGCCCACTCGGTATAACCGGCCCAGTCGGCGCGACGCAGCGGCATGCCTTCACGCAGCGCCGGCTCGTCGATCTGAATGACGCGGATGCCCGCCGCCTCGAGGTCCTTCACCTCGTCGCGGATGGCGAGGGCCAGCTGCTTCGCGGTCTCCGCCCGGGGCTGGTCGTCGCGTACGAAGGACCACTGCAGGATGGTCACGGGACCGGTGAGCATCCCCTTCACGGGGCGCGCCGTCTTGGACTGCGCAAACGTGCTCCAACGCACGGTCATCGCGTGTGCGCGCGACACGTCGCCGAAGATGATCGGCGGCTTCACGTAGCGCGTGCCGTACGACTGGACCCAGCCGTGCTCTGTGAACGCGAACCCGTCCAGCTGCTCGCCGAAGTACTCCACCATGTCGTTGCGCTCGAACTCCCCGTGCACCAGCACGTCGAGCCCGAGCTCTTCCTGCAGTTTCAGCGTCCGCGTGATCTGCTCGGCGATGAACGCGTCGTATTCCGCCGACGTGAGTTTCCCTGCTTGGAGCTTCTTCCGCGCGGCGCGAACCTCAGCGGTCTGGGGGAACGAGCCGATCGTCGTCGTGGGGAAGAGCGGCAGCCGCAGCTGCTTCTTGCGGCGTTCCCCGTACGACGACGTGCGGCGCATGTCGTGCTCGGTCACGCCGCGGGCCCGCTGCTTCACCGCCGGGTTGTGGATACGCCGCGAGGTCCGCCGCCCGGCGAGCGTGCGCGCGTTCGCGTCGAGCTGCGCCGCGACGCTCTCCCGTCCCTCTCGCAGGGCACGCGTCAAGGTCGCCACCTCTACGAGCTTCTGCTTCGCGAACGCCAACCAACCCTTCAATTCGCTGTCGAGCCGTGTCTCGCGGTCGAGGTCGATCGGTACGTGTAACAGCGAGCACGAGGGGGCGACCCAGAGCTGGGCCGCGCCGGCATGCTCCATAGCCTCTTCCAGCTGGCGCAGCGCGGCGCCGAGGTCCGCCTTCCAGACGTTGCGCCCGTCGATCACGCCGAGCGACAGCACCTTCCCGTCGCGCCCGCCCCCCACCGGCCAACCGCGCAGCAACGCGGTGAGCCGCTCCCCGCCACCCCGCACCGCGTCGATGTGCAGGCCGCTCACCGGGAGCTCCAACGCCGTCGGCAGGTTGTCGTCGAGCGCCGCGAAGTACGTGGCGATCAGCAGCTTGACCTTCGGCACCCGCTCCGCGAGGAAGCGATACGCCCGCGTGAACGCCGCGCGCTCGGCCGGCGACCGGTCCAGCGCGAGGCACGGCTCGTCGAGCTGCACCCACGTCGCACCGGCGGCGGCGAGCCGGCCCAGCACCTCGGCGTACACCGGCAGCAGCGTGTCGAGCAGGGTCAATCGATCGAACCGCGCGGTACGCGCCTTGCCCAACAGCAGAAACGTCACCGGCCCGATCAGCACCGGTTTCGTCACGAGGCCGAGCGCTTTGGCCTCCTGGAATTCATCGACGGGTTTGGTGGACGACAGGCGGAACGCCTGGGCGGGCTCGAACTCGGGGACGATGTAGTGGTAGTTCGTGTCGAACCACTTCGTCATTTCCATGGCCGTCACATCTCGGCCGCCCGCCTGCACGCCCCGCGCCATCGCGAAGTAGGTCTCGACGTCGACCGGACCACCCGCCCAGCCGTAGCGCTTGGGCACCGCGCCCACCAGCGCACACGTGTCCAGCATGCGGTCGTAGTACGAGAAGTCGTTCGACGGGATGAGCTCGATCCCGGCGTCCTGCTGCAGCCGCCAGTGGCGCGCCCGCAGCTCGGAGCCGGTCTTGAGCAGGTCCGCGTGGGAGACCTTGCCGTTCCAGTAGCCCTCGGTGGCGCGCTTCAGCTCGCGCCCGACGCCGAGGGGTGGAAAACCGAGATTGTGAGAGATGGGCATAGGGCCTGGAATCTAGCTAGGCCCGCGAGTGCTGGAAGCGGGGATATGGTGAGAAGGCCGGTCTCGCCGTACTGTAGGAGGTCCCTTTCCGGGGTGCGCTATGGGCAAGATCAACTGGGGTCGGGTGGTAGGGGGCGGGCTGCTGGCAGGGGTGGTGCTGAACATCATCGACTTTCTCACCTACGGCGTGTGGCTCAAGCCGGACCTGGCCGCGGCGATGACCGCGCTCGGCAAACAGCCGAGCGCCATGGACAATGCAATACCCCTGTTCGTGGCGCTCGACTTCGTCTACGGGATCGGCCTCCTGTGGCTGTACGCGGCGATTCGCCCGCGGTACGGGCCGGGGGTCAAGACGGCCGTGATCGCGGGGATCGCCGTCTGGTTCTTCATCGGGCTCCTGCACTCGATCGGCGAAGCGCCGATGGGGTTCATGCCGCAGCGGGTGACGGTGATCGCGACGATCGTGATGCTGGTGGAGTACGCGGTCGCCGGGGCGGTGGGGGCGTACGTGTATAAGGAGATGTGACGGAAAAAATACGTCGCGAGAAAACGTGAAGTGAAGACGTCAAGGGACGACGTGGAGGAGCTACGTAGCTTCTTCCACGTCGTCCTTCTACGATGTTCCTCGGCGCCCTTCTCTACTGACTCAACGTGATCGACGCTCGCGTATAGATATACCGCCCGTTGTAGCCAAACGGCGATGCAGCAGCCCAGGGATACGTTCCAAAGTTGTTGTTGAACTGCTCGGAGGTATCACCGAAGCTGTCGACAACCACCTGAGACGTCGGCTTGTCCGGGAACACGTCGAACAGATTCCGGACGCCGACTGACAGGTCTACCTGGTTGAAGCGGTATCCCACCTCAGCGTCGATCAGCGTCTTCGCGCTGTACCGTTCCCGGCAGAGGCTGCAGAAGCCTGGCTGCGCCGAGGAGAACTTGCCGTAGTACGACGCTCGAGCGAGCGCGTGGAACTGTCTGAACGCGTATTGCCCGGTCAGCGTCCCGCGCCAGTCCGGCCGCTCCTCCGTGATGCCGATCCACGTGACGGTGTCGATCAGGCCGGTCTCCCCCGTGCCCCGGAAAATCGCGGGCAGGGAGTCGACCTGGGTGATCTTGTTGTTGGTCCAGTTCACCGCCGCGGTCCACTCGAGCGTGCCGCCGCCAACGCTTGGCTGGCGCAGATTGGCGGTGAAGTCCACACCTTGTGTGCGCGTGTTCAAGCCGTTCGTGAAATACTGCAGAGCCCCGATACCAGTGATGCCGCTGTCTGCGAGAATCCGCAGCGTGCTGTCCTGCTGGAACGTCCCGCTCAGCATGATGCGGTGGTTGATCTTGATGTAGAAGTAGTCCGCCGTGAGCGTCACGTTCTCCGTCGGCGAATAAGCGAACCCCCCGCTCAGGTTCACCGATGTCTCGTCCCTCAGGGGCTGCGCGCCGAGCACGCGCGCCGCGTGAGTACCGACGGGAAAGATGCCGACCTGCACTGCCTTTCCGGCAATCACGTTCGTGACCACCTTGCTGAAGTACTCCTGGCTGATCCCCGGGGCGCGGAACCCGGTGCTCGCCGCGCCACGCAGGGTGAGCTGCTTGGTCGGCTGATAGCGCAGCGCCAGCTTGCCCGTCAGGCGGGAGCCGAAGTCGCTGTAGTGTTCGAAGCGCCCGGCTACGTCGGCGAGGAACTCCGGATTCAGCTGCGTCTCGAGATCGGCATACGCGCCCACGTTGGTGCGATGCGAATCGGACTCGTTGCTGGGAGCAAAACCTGGGAATACCTGCGAGCCGGCGAGCGTGTTGACATCGTCATCCGCGTCCGGAGTGGCGCGACCGCCGAATACTCCGTCGGGCCCGGCGCTGTCCGGCGACAGATGCCCGCCATTGATCCAGGACGCCGAATCCCCCCGAGTGATCTGGTACCGCTCTCGGCGGAATGCGGCGCCGAGCGCCAGGTTGGCGGGCGCCTGGAGACCCAGGTTCAGAGCCTTCGTCACGTTGACCTGGGCGATGAACTCCTCGCGCGCGAGCTGGCCTGCGAAGAACGAGGTCTGATTGGCGATTTTCGGGTCGTCGGCCGTCCCCAGGATGCCGTCCGGTCCCGGGGCGCACGGCGCGGCCGGGTTCAAGCACGGTCCGAGCGACACGTTGGACGTGTTCCGCAGGTTGTACTTGAAGTCGTTGTGCCCGAACGAAGCCCCCACGTCCACCGACCAGCCGTGCGTCGCGCCGCGGAATCCACCCGCGACCGAGTAATCCGTTACATCGGGGTGAAACTCGGGCAGATAGCCCAGCGGGTAGATCTGGGGCCAGGCGCGGCCGGTGATGAAGCTCGCGCAGTCCACTGCGCAACGTCGGTAGCCGTTGCCGCTTCCGCGCCGGAAGCTGTACCCGCCGAAGGTATAGAACTCGCTGGTTCGCGACTCGTTCAAGGGCATCCGGAAGTTCGCCAGCGTCATGACGTCCCGCTCGAGCCCGTCCCCCCAATGGCTGCTCGGCTGGGCGACGGGATTCCGCTTGAGCACCACCTGGCCGTGGCTGTCGATCGAGTCCGTCAGGGTGGTCCCCGCGTCCTCGAAGGCATCGGCGTACGCCCGGTTGGTCGGCTCGCGGTTGAAGTACTCGCCGAACAGGGAGAGTGAGCCGCGGCCCAGCGCGGTGCCCCACCCGCCGTTCGCGTTCACCGTCTGACCGTCGGAGGAATAGAAACGCGGGATGTAACGCCCCGCGTCGACGTCCACGTACGGCGTGAATGGGCCTTCCTTCATCACGAGGTTCACTACCCCCGCAATCGCATCGGAGCCGTATTGCGCCGACGCGCCGTCCCGCAGCACTTCGATCCGCTCGATGGCGCTTTGCGGAATCGTGTTCAAGTCCACGCCGCTCGAGCCGGCGCCCATGCCGTAGGTGAAGTTGTTGACGAGCGCTGTCTGGTGCTGGCGCCACCCGTTCACCAGCACGAGCGTTTGGTCGGGCGAAAGACCGCGCAGCGTGAACGGCCGCACGATGTCTCCGGCGTCGGTGACGCTTTGATGCGGGAAGTTGACCGCCGGCGTGAGCTGCTGCAGGATCTGGCTCGTCTCCGTCGTCCCTTGGCGCTTGATGTCGTCGGCGCCGAACACGTCCACCGGCACCGCGAGCTCTTCCGCCGCCGTGTGGCGCGCGCGGGAGCCCACCGTCACGTCGATCGGCGCGAGACTGATGGGCTGCAGTCGCATGCCGAAGTCCTGGCGCGTCTCCCGACCTGTGCTCACCGTGACTTGCACGCTCTGCGGTAAGTAGCCCAGCACACGCGCTCGCACGGTGTGCGTGCCGGCAGGCACGCCTTGAAGCTCATAATTGCCCTGATCGTTGGTCGTCGTTCGCAAGCCGATGGCGTCGACGCTGACGCTCACACGGGCCAGCGGCGCGCCGGTCGTGTCGGCAACGCGGCCCCGAAGAGTTCCGCCTCCTCCTCCCTGGGCCGCCAGCGTGGACACGAACGAGAGTAGCGCGGCGCAGTGCGCCAGCAACGCAACTCGCTTCATCACGAAGCCTCCTCGAGCAGCGATCGAGTTGACACCGAAGAGCCGCACGACAGCACCATATGCTGCGGCTCGGGCGGCGAGCCCGCAAGACGGCTAACTTGAACGCCCCCCGAACCCGACTCCCGAGGTCGCGCATGAGCCCCGATCGCCGAGTCTTCCTGCAAGAAACCGCCGCTGCCGCCGCGGCGCTCGCGCTACCAGCGCGATCCCGCGCGGATCAGTCCGAGCTCACCCCCATTTTCGCGCAGATCGATTCACGCCACGACGAGGCAGTGCAACGCCTGCAGGAGTGGATCCACCAGCCTTCGATCGCCGCCGAGAACCGGGGCATGAGCGAGGGCTGCGATCTCACGATGCGACTGTTCCGCGACGCGGGGTTCGATCAGGTCACCAAGATCCCCACCGACGGCCAACCCGGCATTTTCGCCACGCTCGACGCCGGCGCGCCGCGCACCCTCGGCCTCTATTTCATGTACGATGTCAAGCAAGCGGATCCCGCGGAGTGGACGTCGCCCCCCTGGGCCGCCGCGCTCGTGGACCGCCCGGGGCTCGGCAAGGTGCTGATCGGCCGCGGCGCCGTGAACCAGAAGGGTCCCGAGGCCACGTTTCTCGCGGCCCTCCACGCGATCCGCGGAGCAGGGCGCAAGCCGCCGCTCAATCTGGTGCTCGTGGCCGAAGGCGAGGAAGAGATCGGCTCGCCCCATTTTCCGCAGATCGTGCGCCGGCCAGAGGTGCTCGCCGCGCTCCGGCGGACGCTCGGAATCTTCATGCCGTCCGCCTCGCAGGGGCTGGACGGCCAGGTCACCATCACGCTCGGGGCGAAGGGCGTGATCGAGTGCGAATTGGTGTCGAGCGGCGAGCGCTGGGGCCGGGGACCGCGGCAAGACATCCACTCCAGTAACAAAGCCCGCGTCGACAGCCCCGCCTGGCACTTGGTCCACGCGCTCGCGACCCTCGTGTCGCCCGACGGGAATGACCCCGCCATCGACGACTACACCGTCAAGACGCGCCCCATCTCCGCGAGCGAGAAGGCGATGGTCGCGGACGCGGCGCGTCGCCTCGACGAAGCGGCCGCGAAGCGCCTGCTCGGCGTGCAGCACTGGGTGCGCGACGTGACCTGGCCCGAAGCACTCGAGCTGCTGGTGTCGCGTCCCACCGTCAACATCGAGGGTCTGGTCGGCGGCTACACGGGCCCGGGCGGCAAGACCATCCTGCCGCACCGCGCGGTGGCGAAGCTCGATCTGCGCCTGGTCCCTGACATGACGGCGGCGGAGGCGTTGGCGGCGCTCAAG
>DATEGE010000016.1:0-5167 GCA_035280265.1 Gemmatimonadales bacterium
CACCGCCCCCGTGATCGCGTACCCGATCGTGCGCCGGGTCACCAGCGCCTTCGCCCCTGCCCCCAGCCCGGCCCATTCGAAGCGCACTGGCACCACCACACGGCTATGATTGGTGGGCGACAGGTCGAGCGGCCGGTCGAGCAGCGCATCGCCGAAGTGCGTGCCCTCGAGATCGATCCCCACCTCGAGCCGGGTGGAGCGGATGCCGTAGTCGTTCGGGTTCCACACGTCGAACACCAGGTTCAACGTCCCTCCCGTCAGGCCGATGCCGATGACGTCGATCTCCTGAAGGGAGACGTCGGGTTCGGTGAACGTCAGGTTACGGAGGGTGGCGCATGCCAGAACGGCGACGGATAAGAGGGCGACGGATGGTCCGGCGACTGATGAAGAGGCGTTTCTCATCTCGCCTCCCCATCAGTCGCTCTCTCATCCGACGCCGTTCCATCACTCGCCGTATCATCCATCGCCTTCCGTTTCAGCTCCCCCCACCACTCTATCCGCTTCTTGATGTCCTTCTCGAACCCGAACTCGGTAGGCTCGTACCACGTCTGGCCACGCAGCACTTCAGGCAGATACTCCTGGGGCAGATAGCCGTCCCTAGAGGCGTGGGCGTACTGGTATCCCGACCCGTAGCCAAGCTCTTCCATCAGCCTGGTGGGTGCGTTGCGGATGTGGAGCGGCACCGGCTCCGCCGGATGCTCGTTCGCCGCCTCCATCGCCTGGCCGAACGCGGTGTGGACGCGGTTCGATTTCGGCGCGGTCGCGAGGTAGACCACCGCTTCCGCGAGCGCCAGCTCGCCTTCGGGCGAGCCGAGGAAGTGGTAGGCGTCCTTGGCGGCCAGAGTGATGGTGAGGGCGCGCGGGTCGGCTAGCCCCACGTCCTCGGCGGCGATGCGGACCAAACGGCGCGCGATGTACAGCGGGTCCTCCCCGCCCGCGAGCATGCGGGCGAGCCAGTAGAGTGAGCCTTCGACGTCGGAGCCGCGCACCGCCTTGTGAAGCGCGGAAGTCAGATTGTAGTGCTCTTCTCCGCCCTTGTCGTACTTCGCGAACCGCTTCTGCAGGGCGTCACTGATGACGGCGGCGGTCAGGCGGTCGGGTGAGGCGGCGGTCGCCTCCTTCCCGCCCAACAGGTACTCGGCCGCAGCCTCGATCGCCTGCAGCGCGCGCCGGGCGTCGCCGTCGGCCTCCCGGGCGAGCAGCGCGAGCGCATCGTCGTCGATCACGATCGCGAGTCCGCCCAGGCCGCGATCCTTGTCGGCGAGGGCGCGACGCACGAGGCTGGCGACGTGGTCGGGCGTGAGCGGCTCCAGCACGAACACCCGGCAGCGCGACAGCAGCGCGCCCGTCAGCTCGAAGCTGGGATTCTCCGTCGTGGCGCCGATCAGCGTGATGATCCCGTTCTCCACCCAAGGCAGAAATGCGTCCTGCTGCGTCTTGTTGAAGCGATGGATCTCGTCACAGAACAGGATCGTGCCCCGGCCCTGGTACTTGAGGCGCTCCTCCGCCTCCTTGATGATCTCGCGCACTCGCCCCACGCCCTCGGTGACGGCGGAAAACGGCTCGAAATGGCGGTCGGTGTAATTGGCGATGAGCCGCGCCAGCGTGGTTTTCCCCGAGCCGGGCGGGCCCCAGAAGATGCACGACCCGACGTCGCCGCGGCGGATCAGCTCGCCCAGCGCCTTCCCCGGACCGAGCAGATGTTCCTGGCCGAGGAACTCGTCGAGGCTCTTGGGGCGCATGCGCGCCGCGAGCGGCTCGGCGGAGCGGGAGAAGAGCGTGGGCTCAGACATGCGTCGCCTCGAGCAAGGCCCGCGTGACGAAGAACGCGACAGCGCCGCCCACGAACGCCAGGGGAGATGCCCACCCCCGCTTGCCCTGAAACTCGGGTACGAGATTGGAAGCCGCCACGTAAATCGTGACTCCCGCAGAGATCGCCAGCCCATGCCGCACGAGGAACCCGAGCTGATCGGTGAGCACGACCCCGATCAGCGTGGCCACGCCGAGCAGCGCACCGGCGCCGACCGCCTGACGCGCCGACCGCCCCACCGCAAGGTACAGGCTCGAAATCGTCACCCCTTCCGGTAGCTTGTGGAGGAAGATGGCGATGAACACCATCATCCCCAAGCTCGGGCGTACCAGAAACGCACTCGCGATCGCCACGCCGTCGAAAAACGTATGGAGCAGCAGCCCCACGAGCGCCGACGGCCCGGCCGCGGGATTCACGGCGTGCGTCTCCTCCCCGAAGTGGAAGTGCGGCGTGAGCGTGTGCTGCGTGACGTGCACCGCCAGGTACCCTGCGAGGACGAGGGCGGGGGCCGCATCCCCGGACCGGACGAATGCCTCGGGCAAGACCTCCACTAACGCCACCGCCAGCATGAAGCCGGCGCCGAACGCCACGAACTGCTCGATCAGCACCAGCTCGCGGGCCGCCCGCCGGGTGACCGCGAGCGCGCCGACGACGTTGCCGAGCGCCGCCACGAGCGCGTACCCGAGCGCGTTAGACACGCGACAGCAGGTGGTCGCGCGTGTTGCGCTTCGGGTCCTCGAGCACCTCGTCCAGGAGACGGTGCAGCGTTTCGCCCACCTCGGGCCCGGCCCGCACGCCGGCGGCGAGTAAATCGTCGCCACTCACGGCGAGATCCTTCAGGGTCAGGGGATCTTTAGCGGCGCGGATGGCGGCCACGACCTTCGGGAGTGGGGAGCGGGGAGTGGTACCCGCCGAACGCAGAGTCAGGAGGTCGTCGGCGTATTCACCCACCGCGGACAGCCAGCGTCGCACCTCCGGGAGGCGCTTCGGATCCGGATACTCGTCGCGCCACTGTCCGATCGCGCGTCCCCGCTCGATGTCGTTGTTGGAGCATTTGAGCCGTGTGAGGAGCGACGCCGGGTCGGAGGCGAGATAGGAGGTGATCAGAACTGGATCGCGCGGGAGCTTGTCCAGGACACGGAGGGAACCGCTCCCCGCTCCCCGCTCCCTTATTTCCGGCAGCCAAATCCGCGCCGCCCCGACGTCCATCCACAACGCCAGCAGCTTCGAGACCCGGAACGCCGTCTGGCTCCCCTTGAACCACTCGTCTCGCACCCGCTCCGCCGAGAGCTGCGCCAGCCCCTGGACGTTGGCCTTGGCCGCTTCGAGTGTGTCGGCGTGGATCCGGAACGAGAAGCGCGCGCTGAACCGCAACGCCCGCAGGATCCGCAAGTAATCCTCTTGAAATCGCCAGTTGGCGTCGCCCACCGAGCGGATCAGCTTCGCCGCGAGGTCGGCGGCGCCCTTGAAGGGGTCGCGCCATTCGTGCCGCAGGGGATGGTAGGCGATGGCGTTGATCGTGAAATCGCGCCGGGCGAGGTCGTCCCTCAGCGACACCCCGAACTGCACGACGGCGTGGCGGCCGTCCGTCTTGATGTCCCTGCGGAAGGTGGTGACCTCGTGCCCGCGGTTGGCGGCGTCGAGCACAGCGACCGTGCCATGCTCAATCCCCACAGGCACCGTGCGCTTGAACAGGCGGCGTACTTCCGCCGGCGGCGCTGCGGTCGTGAGGTCGAAGTCGTGGTTCTCGAGTCCCAGCAAGTTGTCCCGGATCGCGCCACCGACGCACCACGTCTCGTAGCCGGCGGCTTCGAGCTGCTTTGCAATCCGCACGACATCGTCGGGAATGGGCAACCGCGAGGGAAAGCGCATCGCGAGTTCGGGAACCTAACCCTCGAGAATCACTGCAGCCGCAGCCACCCCAGCAGAGTGGGAGAGACTGACGTGCACGCGCTTCACGCCCCGCGCCTGGGCCCGTGCCGCCGCTTCCCCGGAGAGCGCCAGCATCGGCGCCCCGCCGTCGGGCCGCCGCACCTCGACCTGGAGGAACGACACGCCCTGGCTCCATCCCGTCCCCAGGGCCTTGAAGCACGCCTCCTTGGCGGCAAATCGCGCGGCCAGTGCCTCAGCCCGGTCGGCACGCCCCACACAATCGCGGCGTTCGTCCGGTGTGAATACGCGCTCCTCGAACCGTTGGTCCGATTCGGCCAGCAGCTGTTCCACCTTCGCCGTCTCGACCACGTCGAGGCCGATCCCGAGGATCACGATCTCCCCACGATCAGCCGCACAACACACTCCCCCCGTTCACGTTCAGCACCTCCCCCGTGATGTGGCGCGCCAAGGAGGAGCACAGGAAAACGATCGGTCCGGCGCAATCCTCAGCGCTCGCCACCCGACCAAGCGGGATGGACCGCTCGATCTCACCCCTTCCCGCTCCGCCGTCGTGCGTGTACGGCTGTGCCGCCATCTCGGTGTCAACCCACCCGGGCGCCACGCAGTTCACGTTGATGCGACGGGGCGCCAGCTCGAGTGCCAGCGACTTGGTGAACGCGATGACCGCCCCCTTGGTCGCCGCGTAATCGGCATGGAACGCCTCGCCGCGCTGCCCCGCCGTCGACGACACGAGGACGATCTTGCCCTCGTTGGGAAGCAGCGGCACCGCGGCGCGGCACACGTACAGCACGCCGTCCAGATTGGCGCGGCGGGTCCCTTCCCACTGCGCGTCGCTCAGTGCGGCCACGGGCACGTCATCCGCGGGCCAGACACCATGATTGACGATCAGCAGATCCAGTCCGCCGAGTGCTTCCTTCACCCGCGCCACTGCGGCCTTCGCGACCGCGGAATCTCCTAGGTCGCCCCCAACACTCACCGTCTGACCCCCGAACCGTCTAACCGCCGCCTCCGTCGCCTCGGCATCCTCCCGGCGACGCCGGTATCCCACTGCCACGCCGCACCCCGCTCGCGCGAGCATCAGGGCCGTGGCGCGACCGATGCCGCGGCCGCCCCCTGTGACAAACGCCCGCTTGCCCGACAGGTCGATCACTGTGGAGCCCAAACGCGGTTCATGTGTTCAACCTGGCCTCCACCATCTCACAAATCACATGCTCGATCGCGAGATGCAGCTCCTGGATCCGCGCCGTGTCGCTCGACGGCACGATCAGCGCGATGTCCGCCAGCTCCTTGAGCTTGCCTCCGGACTTGCCGAGGAACGCCACGACGCGCACGCTGCGCGCGCGCGCTGATTGGGCGGCGCGCACCACGTTCGGGCTCTCCCCGCTCGTCGAGTGCAAGGACAAGAGGTCTCCGGGACGGGCGAGCGCCTCCACCTGACGAGCGAACACCTCGTCGAACCCCATG
>DATEGE010000017.1:0-3895 GCA_035280265.1 Gemmatimonadales bacterium
TCAGTCTGCGAGGCAAGCTTCGTAGACGGCCTGAGCGATCCCGAAATCGAGGCGCTGTTTCGTTCCGCCCGGGACGAGGATTACCGCGAGATCGTGGCGGAGGTGCAAGGCCTGCTCAAGGCGTTGCCCAGCGGTCGGCGGCGCGCGGGGACCGACGGCCGCGGGCAGGTTGAGGCCGACCTCAGCCGGCTCAAACGGCGCCTGGCAGATGTCGCCGCGATCGACTTTTTCGGGGCGCCAAAGCGCCAGGCGGCCCACGAAGAACTCGCGCGCCTAGAGGCGCGTCTCCGTCCGCCTGCCGTTTCGTCCCCCGCGTCCACCGCGCCCGCTGAAGCCCCGCGTGGGGCCACGTGGGTGACTCGCCAGGGCGTGCACGTCGATCGTATCGCGAGCGCGTGGCTGATTCACCGATTCATTGACCGCGAGGCGCGGTTCAAGTTCGTCGCTCCGGACGGGTACCGCCCGCGCTCCGGCGAACTCCGGTTCGACATGTTCGAAGCCGAGTACACTCACGAAGGGGAGGCCTGCACATTCGAGACGCTCGTGACGCGGTTTGGGATCGGTGATCCCGCCATCCGGGTCATCGCCCAGATCGTACACGACATCGACTACAAGGAAGCGAAATTCGGTCGGCCCGAGACACCTGGGATCGAACGCGTGATCGCAGGTATCGCGAGACAACGCACGGACGACGACGCAAGGCTCGAGCTCGGTGCCGCGCTCTTGGACGCGCTGTACGCAGCGCTCACGGCCACCGTGGCGGGGACTGGCCGACCGCCGTCCGCGAAGCGGGCGCGGCGAGCAGGGTTGCGACGGTGACGAGAGATCCTGCCAAAGCTGCGGGCCGGGTAGCCCTCCAGCAGGGCGCAGCCGAGCGACCAAGCCTACGGGCGTTCCTGCTCTACTTCCTGCGACTCGGCACGTTGGGGTTCGGAGGGCCGATCGCTCTCGCTGGGCATATGCAGCAGGATCTAGTAGAGCAGCGCGGTTGGATCAGCGCCCAGGAATACAAGGAAGGTCTCGCCCTAGCGCAGCTCGCGCCGGGACCGCTGGCGGCGCAGCTCGCCATGTACCTCGGTTGGGTGCGAGGTCGTGGCCTCGGCGCGACGCTGGTCGCGCTGGCCTTCGTCGGTCCCTCGTTTCTCATGGTGCTCGTTCTGTCCGCGCTCTACGTTCGCTTCGGCGGCCTCCCGTGGATCCAAGGGGTGTTCTATGGGATCGGAGCCTCGGTCATCGCGATCATCGCGCGCAGTGTCCTCAAGCTCGTGCGGATGACGCTCGGCCGGGATCCGGTTCTGTGGCCGCTCTTCACAATAAGCGCTCTGGTGACGGCCTGGACCGAATCAGAGATCATCTGGGTCTTTCTGTTGTGCGGGCTCGTAGCGATGCTGCTCCGAGGACAGCAGACGGCACCCGCGACACCCGCCCTTGCGTTCCTGCCGGCCACGCCGGGGCTCGCTACCGGTCTCGGCGGCGCGGCCTCGGTGAGCGTGCTGTGGAAGATCCTGGCTTACTTCGCCGGTGCCGGACTGTTCGTTTTTGGGAGCGGGCTCGCCATTGTCCCCTTCCTCTACGGAGGCGTGGTCCGGCAGTTCCACTGGTTGACGGAGCGACAGTTCATCGACGCCGTCGCGGTCTCGATGATCACGCCAGGACCGGTGGTTATCACAGTTGCGTTCATCGGGTATCTCGTTGCGGGTCTTGCCGGCGCGATCCTCGCCGCAATCGGGGTGTTCTTGCCGGTGTATCTCGTCGTCGTCCTCGTCGCGCCCCACTTCCATCGGGTGGCGAAGAGCCGGCAGGTTAAGGCGTTCGTGGACGGCGTAACCGCGGCGGCGACGGGCGCAATCGCCGGTGCCGCGGTGATACTCGGCCGACGGTCGCTGCTCGACGCCTCGACAATCCTTATTGCCCTCGCTACCCTCGGCTTGCTGCTCGCTCCGCGGAAGGTCCCCGAGCCAGTGGTGATCTTCGCCGCGGGCGCCGTCGGGCTTCTGCTGCGCGGAGGCGGATTCTTCAACTGAAGGGAGTAAGCCATGGCCGGTCGTGTGGCTGTTTTTCTGTTCGCCATCACCCTCGCCGCTCCCCCGTCGGTCCGGGCCCAGGAGGCGTCGTGGGATTCGGTCGGCAGAATCCTCGGAGCCCCGGATGTGTACGCGGCAGGATATCACCGGTACAACCTCCCGCGTCGTGACCTGACGCTCCGGGTCGGCGACGTCACCGTCGCTCCGGCGCTCGCCTTGGGCGCGTGGGCAGGGTTCAGCGGGATGCCGGAAGACGCCACCACGATGGGCGACCTTGTGGTGACGAGTTCCGAGGTAAGTCCCGTCCTCGCCCAGCTCGCACGCGGGCGGATCGAGGTGACCGCGGTGCACAATCACCTCGTAGGCGAACAGCCCCAGCTCACCTACATCCACTTCCATGGCCAGGGAAACGCCGTTGCCCTCGCCCGGCGGCTCGATCGGGTGATCGCCCTCACTTCCACACCCCGCCCGGTGCAACCGGCGCCGACGCAGCCACTCACGATTGACACTGCCGCTGTGTTTACCGCTCTGGGCCACTCGGGAAAGGCCCAGGGTGCGGTAGCGCAGCTGTCTTTCGTCCTCGTCCCTGATACGGTCACGCTGAACGGCCGACCGGTAACGCCAGCGCTCGGCTATGGGAGCCCGATCAACGTTCAGATGCTCGATGCTTCGCACGCGGTTGCGACGGGGGACTTCGCGGTGCGTGGACCCAAGGTCGGAGCCTTGCTCACGGCCCTCGCAGAGCACGGTATCACCGCCACGGCCGTGCACAGCCATCTGATCGACGAGTCGCCGCGGCTCTACTACATCCACTTTTGGGCAAACGGCCCGTACGCCGATGTGCTGCGCGGACTTAGGGCAGCCGTGGATGCCGTTCGGTAACCGCGGCGGAGTGGACCGATGCAATGGGTGACACGACGGCAGATTCGTGTAAATCGTACGGCGACCGCCTGGCTGATCCGGCGCTTCGTCGATCCCAGCGCCACCTTCATGTTCGCCGAACCGGCTGAGGTGGCGGAGATCGAGCGCCGTGCCGGGGCCATCGGCTTCGACGCTCCGGGCGCCCGGTATCCGCACAAGGACGACCGCGGACGTTGCTCGTTTGAAGCGCTGGCGCAGCAACACCGTCCCGATGACCCTGCGCTCAGAACGCTCGCGCGTATCGTGCACAGCGCCGACTTCAAGGAGGGACTGGCCGAAATCCCAGAGGCCGCGGGCCTCCTCGCCATCTCCCAAGGCTTCCCGCTAGTCGTGCGTGACGACCACGAGACCGTCGAGCGGGCGTCGTTTCTCTACGACGCGCTCTACGCGTTCCTCCAACGGCCCGGACCGTGACGGCCGTGATCCGGGTAACAATCGCCTTGACAGGTGCCAGCCTAGTGACCGCTGCCGCAGCAGCTCAACAAGGAGGCTCTCTCGACACCAGCGGGGGGAAGAGCAGGTCAGCTGGGACACTGGTCATTCACGCCGTCGCCGCCCGAACGGCAGTGACGCTCGACGGGCGGCTCGACGAGCCGTTTTGGGCGATCGCAGACTCGATCGACGACTTCCGCCAGCGGGAGCCGATCGAGGGGGCCGCAGCCACGGAGCGTACCGTCGTAAAGGTCGCCCACGATGCAGCAGCCCTGTACATCCTGGTGCGCTGCGAGGACTCGAACGTGCGGGCGGTGCGTGCGAGCCAGCTCCGCCGGGATGCCGATCTTTCAAGCGACGACAACGTTCAGCTGCTCATTGACAGTTTCCACGATCGACGCAGCGCGTTCGTATTTGCCACCAACCCGAACGGCGCGATGTGGGACGCGCAGTTCTCGGGCGTCGAAGACGTGAACGAGAACTGGAACGGCGTCTGGGAGGTGGCCGTCTCGCGCGAT
>DATEGE010000018.1:0-11150 GCA_035280265.1 Gemmatimonadales bacterium
AAGGCTGGGGCGCGGCGGTCCGGGCCCGGCTCGCGCGGCTCGCCGCTCCCTCGCTCGCGCCGGTGATCAACGCCACGGGCGTGGTGTTGCACACCAACCTGGGGCGGGCGCCGCTGGCGCGCGCCGCGATCGCGGCCATGACCCGCATCGCGAGCTCCTACGCGAACCTGGAGTACGACGTGACGCGGGGAGCGCGTGGTTCGCGCCAGTCGATCTGCCGCGACCTCCTCGTCGAGTTGACGGGCGCCGAGGACGCGCTCGTCGTGAACAACGCGGCGGGCGCCCTGCTCGTCGCGCTCTCGGCGCTGGCCCGCGACGGCCAGGCGGTCGTGTCCCGCGGAGAGCTCGTGGAGATCGGCGGGGCGTTCCGGATCCCCGACATCATGGCGCGCTCCGGGGCCGAGCTGGTGGAAGTAGGGACGACGAACCGCACCCACCTGAAGGACTACGTGGCAGCGTTGACTCCCCGAACCAGACTGCTCCTCAAGGTCCACCGCTCGAATTTCCAAGTGACGGGCTTCACCGCCGAGGTGCCGGCGACCGAGCTGGCGGCGCTGGGGCGTGAGCGCGGCGTCGCGAGCTTGTACGACTTGGGGAGCGGCCTGCTCCTGGACCTGGGGGCGTGGGGGCTCAGCGGCGAGCCCACGGTCGCCGCCGCGCTCGCGAGCAGAGTGGACGCGGTCGTCTTCTCCGGCGACAAGCTGCTCGGCGGCCCGCAGGCCGGCATCCTGCTCGGCACGCGGGCCGCGGTCGACGCGTGCCGCACCGACCCGCTCGCTCGCGCGGTGCGATCAGACAAGTTCACGCTCGCTGCATTAGAGGCCACGCTTGCTCTGTACCGCGATCCGACAATGAGCCTCCATGAGATTCCCGTCCTCCGTATGCTCACCAACGACGTCACGCAGATACGTCAAGCTGCAGAGTCGTTGCTCAAAGGCGTAGGCAAAGACGCCGACATTGTCGAAGGTGAATCCGAGGTGGGCGGCGGATCGTTCCCCGGCGCCAAGCTGAAAACCTGGCTCGTGCGTATCAATCCCCAATCCCTGGGCCCTAACGCCCTAGCCGAGCGGCTGCGCGGGGGAGACCCTCCCATCGTCACCCGCATCGTGGACGACCGCGTCGCGCTCGACCCCCGCACCATTCTGCCCGACGAGCTCGACGTCGTGGCGCGGGCGGTGCGGGCGGCGCTCGATGTCTGACGGCGCTGGACGGGCGGTGTTCCTCGATCGCGACGGCACCATCGTCGACGATCCCGGGTTCTTGCACGAGCCGGACAAGGTGCGTCTCCTCCCCGGCGCGGCCCAGGCGATCCGCCGGTTGAACGACGCCGGTTGGCTCGTCGTCACGGTCTCGAACCAGTCGGGCATCGCGCGCGGGCTGTACGACGCGGCGGCGTACCATACGGTGCAGCGCCGGCTGGTGGAGCTGCTCGCCGCGCACGGCGCCCGCATCGACGGGGCGTACTACTGCCCCCACCACCCCGCCTTCACGGGTCCGTGCGAGTGCCGCAAGCCGGGCGTGAAGCTGTTTCGGGACGCGCGCACAGCGCACGGTCTCGACTTCGCGCGCAGCTACTGGATCGGCGATCGCTTGAGCGACGTCGAGCCGGCGCGAACGCTCGCTGGGCCGGGGGGGCGGTGGCGGGGGCGGGCGTTTCTCGTGGAGACCGGACGCGGCACCGTGCACGCGGGGAAGGCCCGCGCGCAGGGCGTCCCGGTAGTCAGCGATCTCGCGGCCGCCGTCGCCGAGATTGTGCGCGACGGGTAGCGGCCGCAGATTGCGGCGCCATGAGCCCGTGGAGGGTGGGAGCGCTGCTCGTGCTGTTACCGGCTGGCACCCTCACCGCGCAGGGCGGCCCGTTCTTCCACCGCGCAGCGCCGCGCCGCACCGTTGCGGTGGGCGACACCGTGCGGGACTCCCTCACCCGAAGAGATGCGCTGCTGCCCGCCGACAGCACGTTCGCGCAACAGTGGCGGCTCGCGGGACACGCCGGCCAGACGGTGACGATCGACCTCGCCGCCACTGCCTTCGACGCCTACGTCTTCCTGCTCGGCCCCGGCTTCGAGGGTGCGCCGCCCCAGGACGACGACTCCGGCGGCCAATGCAACGCGCGGCTCACCGTCCGCCTGCCCCGCGGGGGGGATTACATCATCGTGGTCACGAGTCGCGAGCACTTCGCGACCGGATCGTTCATGCTCTCCGTGACCGCCGGACCCAAGCCCACCTCTCTCGTTCCCTGCACCCGGTGACGACACCGCTGCCGATCGCGGTGCTCGTGTCGGGCGAAGGCTCGAACCTCCAGGCGCTGCTCGACACACTGCGGGGCTCGCCGCTCGCGCGCGTCGCTCGCGTGGTGTCGAGCCGGGCCGACGCGGGGGCGTTGGACCGCGCGCGCCGGGCGGGAGTACCCGCCACGGTGCTCGCGGATTGCGGCGATGCGAGCGAGATTGTGGCGGCTGTGGGCGATGCGGCGCTCGTCGTGCTCGCGGGGTACATCAAGCGCGTGCCGCGCGCGGCGGTCGCGCGCCTCAAGTGGCGGCTGATCAATATCCACCCCGCCCCGCTCCCCGCGTTCGGTGGGCCCGGGATGTACGGCCGCCGGGTGCACGAGGCGGTCCTCGCGAGCGGCGCCGCCCTATCGGGCCCCACCGTCCATTACGTGGACGAGGAGTTCGACCGCGGGCCCATCATCGCCCAATGGCCCGTGCCGGTGCGGGCGGACGACACCCCGGAGTCGCTCGCCGCTCGGGTGCTCGAGGTGGAGCATCGGATGCTTCCCCTCGTGGTCATCGAGCTGGCGCGCAAGGGAGTGCCGCGAGAGCCGGTGCGGCTCGAATTGGAAGACCTAACTGCGGCGGAAAGACGGGAAGGGATGCATGAATAAACTGCGGGTCGCGTTGCTGCTTGTTTCCGTCCTTCCGTCATTCCGCCACCTTTGGGCTCAGGGTGACGTCGACCGTCTGACCCTCCGCTTCGCGTCCATGACCGCCGTCACCGGCCTCGAGCAGGCGATGACCGACTCGCTCCTGTCGCTACTGCCCGGAAGTGTGCGCGACCGGGCAGGCGACGTGACGGTCACGCTCGGCCAGGCAACGCCCAAGCGGCTGGTCAGCTGTCCCCTCGACGAGGTCGGGTACGTGGTCGGCAACGTGCTCCCCGACGGCTACCTGCTGCTGCGACGTGTGGGCGGAGGACCGCGCATCGCGTATCCGCTGTTCGATCAGCAGCTCGAGGGTCACCGCGTGACGGTGTTCGGCGCGCGCGGGCCCGTGCCCGGCGTGGTCGCGGTGAGGTCGACCCACCTGACACGGGGCCGGGGTGGAGCGGGCTCGCCCGATCCGGTATTCACCGTCGACAATGCCTACGTGGACGTGGGCGCGAGCTCCGCGGCCGACGTGCAAGCGCTCGGCATCGCACTACTCGCTCCCGTGTCGCTCACCAAGGAGCCGCAGCGTTACGGCGACCGGATGCTCTCCGGACTCGCCGCCGGGAGGCGCGCGGCGTGTGCGGCGCTCGCCGCCGCGGCCCAGGCGAAGCCGAGGGTGAGGGGCACCGTCGTGGTCGCGTTCACCGTGCAGAGCCTGTATTCGAGCGACGCCGGCCTCGCGACCGTGACGGCGCTGCTCGGACCGTTTGCGGAGACGAAGACAGTCTCGCTCCCGGTGCGCCATCAGGACACGGCGGTCGAGACGGTCTCGTTGGCGGCAGCGGATTCCCTGAGACAAGAGATCGTGTCCTGGATGGGAGGGAGATGAGTCGCGTCAGACGGTCAGACGGTTGGACGGTTAGTGCGGGCGTGGCGATTCTTCTAACCGCCTATCCGTCTACCCGTCTAACCGCCCAAGACCGCATCTCCGAAACGCAATCTATTCTTTCCCAACTCGTGGAGCCCTACGGCGTCTCCGGCTCCGAGGGTCCCGTGCGCGATGTCGTCAAACGGCTGCTGCCGAGCTGGGCGCAGAACGAGACCGACAGCGCGGGCAACCTCTGGGTACGCGTCGGTCAGGGGAACCCGATCGTCGTGTTCGTGGCCCACCTGGACGAGATCGGCTTCCGGGTCACCGCGATTCGCGACGACGGCTCGCTCGAGCTCGAGCCACGGGGCGGGTTCATCGCCTCGCTGTTCGAGGCGCAACCGGCGTTGGTGCACACCGACCGGGGCGATGTGCCCGGCATCTTCCTCCCGCGAGACACGGGCTTCACCAGGCACACGCCTGCGACGCTGCGCGTCGACGTCGGCACGTCGTCGCGGGCGGCGACGGCCGCGCGGGGCGTGAATTCCGGGGCGACCGTGACGATGCCCAAGCACTACGTGCGACTCGCCGGCACCCGCGCCACCGGCCGCTCGTTCGACGATCGGGTAGGGTGCACCGCGCAGCTGCTCGCCTTGCGCCATCTCGACCGTACTGCCCTCAAGCACCAAGTGATCTTCGTGTTCAGCACGCGCGAAGAGATCGGGCTCGAGGGCGCGAAAGCCGTAGCCGCCACGCTCCGTACGACAGTGCAGCGCGTGCACGCGATCGACACTTTCGTTTCGGCCGACTCGCCGCTCGAGCTGCCGAACTTCGCCGTCGCCCCCCTCGGTCAGGGAGCGGTGGCGCGGGCGCTCGACAACTCCTCCGTCACGCCCTCAGCGTACGTGGACTCTTTGGTGCGGGTCGCGCGGGCACGGGGCGTCGCGCTGCAGGTAGGCACCACGAACGGCGGCAACGACGGCTCGATGTTCACGCCTTACGGCGCCATCGACGTCGCGGTCGGCTGGCCGCTGCGCTACTCGCATTCCCCCGCTGAAGTGGTGGACTTGAAGGACGTGGCGAGTCTGGCCGACATCATCCAGGCGATCGCCGAAACCTGGTGAGAGCGCTGCTGTCGGTGTCCGACAAGCGCGGCCTGGTGGAGTTCGCCACCGGCCTCGCCGCGCTCCGTTGGGAAATCGTGTCCACCGGCGGCACCGCGGAGGCGCTCCGCAAGACCGGGCTTACCGTCCTTCCGATCGAGCAGGTGACGGGCTTCCCCGAGATGATGGACGGCCGGGTAAAGACGCTGCACCCCAAGGTGCACGGCGGGCTGCTCGCCCGCCGCGCCCACTCGGGCGATCGCGCAGCGCTCGCGCAGCACGGCATCACGCCGATCGACCTCGTCGCCGTGAACCTGTATCCGTTTCGCGAGACGGTGGCGCGGCCCGGCGTAACGCTCGAGCAGGTGATCGAGCAGATCGATATTGGCGGCCCTTCGATGCTCCGCTCGGCGGCAAAGAACCATCAAGACGTGATCGTCGTCGTGGATCCGGATGACTATCCCGTCGTGCTCGCGGCGCTCGAAGCCGGCCAACTAACCCCGGGCGCCAGCGCGGGGTTACGGAGGGACTTGGCTGCCAAAGTCTTCGCCCACACCGCCGCCTACGACGCCGCGATCCACGCGTACCTGACGAAAGACGCACCCGATTGGCCCGAGCGGCTCACCCTGGCGCTCGAGCGTCGCCAGGAGCTGCGCTACGGCGAGAACCCGCACCAGCGCGCGGCCCTGTACGCCGCCGGGGGGGAGCCGGGGATCAAGGATCTCGAACAGCTGCACGGGAAAGAGCTCTCGTTCAACAACCTGCTCGATCTGGACGCCGGGCTCCTCGCCGTTGCTCCCTGGAGCGGGAAGGCATCGGACCGGACCGCCTGCGTGATCATAAAACACACGACGCCCTGCGGCATCGCGCTGGGCCGCACGCCCGCGGAGGCCTATCAGCGTGCGCTCGCCACCGATCCCACGTCCGCCTTCGGCTCCGTGATCGCGTTCACCGTGGCGGTGGACCGCGCAGCCGCCGAGGCGATGCGGGAGCTGTTCGTGGAAGTGGTGGTTGCGCCCGAATTCCGGGACGACGCCCTCACGGTGTTTCGCGAGAAGAAGAACCTGCGCGTGGTTCGCCTCCCGCCGACGGAGGCCGCCGGCTGGGACTGGAAGCGCATCCGCGGCGGTTTCCTGGTGCAACAGCGGTCTCGCGCCGTGCAAGCCACGGACGAGAGCGGATGGAAAGTCGTGACGCGGCGCCGGCCGACGGAGCCGGAGTTGCGGGACCTACGGTTCGCCTGGGCGGCGGTGGGAGCAGTCAAGTCGAACGCGATCCTCCTGGCGCGCGACGAGGCCGCCATCGGCATCGGCGCGGGCCAAATGTCACGGGTGGACGCCTCGTTCCTGGCGGTTCACAAGGCGCGCCGGCAGGGCCACGATCCCGCGGGCGCCGTATTAGCTTCCGACGCGTTCTTTCCGTTCGCCGACGGGGTAGAAGAGGCCGCCCGCGCGGGGGTGCGCGCGATCATTCAGCCGGGCGGCTCAGTGAAGGACGCCGAGGTGGTGGCAGCGGCGGATCAGGCAGGCCTGGCGATGGTGATCACCGGCCTGCGACAGTTCCGACACTAATCGAGATGGTGACGATGAACGAGCGTCCACCGTATCGCACAGCGGCGCTGGTCGGCCTGGGTGTGCTGCTGCTCTATGTAGTGACCCTCGCGCCGACCACCCAGTTCTGGGACGCCTCCGAGTACATCACTGCCGCACACACGCTCGGCATCCCGCATCCACCCGGCAGTCCGCTGTTCGTCCTGCTCGGACACGTGTGGGGGTTGCTGCCGCTGGGCGCGGACTACGCCTGGCGGATCAACCTGTTCGCCGCCGCCACGAGCGCCGCCGCGGCGGCGTTCTGGTTCCTCATCGCCGAGCGGTTGCTCCGGGCCATCCCGCTCGTCGGCTGGGTGCGCCGGCTGACGGCGATCGCCGGGACGATCGTCGGCGCCACCGCCTTCACGGTGTGGAACCAGTCGGTTGTGAACGAGAAGGTCTACACGGTGAGCATGCTCTCCATCGCGCTCGTCCTCTGGCTGGCGCTGCGCTGGGGCGACCAGCCGGCCGAGTCGCGACGTGATTACCACCTCGTCCTCATCGTCTATCTGCTCGCGCTGACGGCAACCAACCACCTGATGGGCGTGCTCGCCGCGCCGGCGGTTCTCGTTTATGTCCTCGCGACCGACCCACGCGCGCTCACCCGCCCGCGACTCCTGGTCGCGGCGGGGCTCCTGGTCGCGGTGGGCATGAGCGTGAACCTCTTCATGCCGATCCGCGCGCACTTCGACCCTTATCTGAATCAGGGTGAGCCCACGACGTGGCCCGCACTCCACGCCGTGCTCACGCGCGAGCAGTTCGGCAAGCCTTCGATCTTCGACAACCCGATGTACCCGGCCGGCCCCGACAATCCCGGGCACACACCTGTCCTGTACGGCCAGCAGCTGTTGAACTATCTGCAGTACTTCTCGTGGCAGTACGGCCGGGACTGGCTCGGCGCCGTGCAGCGTGTTCTGGCGCTGGCGTTCGCCGTGCTCGGCCTGGCGGGGGCGCGGCGCCATTGGCGCGCCGAGCGGCGCACAGCGGTCGCCATGACCACGTTCATCCTCACGGTGACGGTGGCGCTCGTGTTCTACTTGAACTTCAGGTGGGGGTACTCGCAGCCCTACAGCGGGCGCGGCCTGGAGCACGAGGTGCGCGAGCGGGACTACTTCTTCATCGCCTCGTTCATGGCCTGGGGAATCTGGGTCGCGATGGGCTTGGCGGCGCTGATGGAATGGATCCACGGCGCCCTCGCGGCGCGCGGCGCGCCGCGTGAGCCGCGGACGCGCTGGGCGCTCGCGTCGGTCGTGCTGCTCTTCGCGCTCGTCCCCGTCGCCGGCAACCGGGTGACCGCGTCGCGCGCGGGCGAGACGCTGGCGCGTGATTACGCACACGACGTGCTGCAATCGGTGGAACCCTACGCGGTCGTCGTGACCGTGGGCGACAACGACACCTTCCCGCTGTGGTACGGACAGGAGGTCGGTGGGGTGCGGCGTGACGTGAGCGTGCTGGTGACGTCGCTCGCCAACACCAACTGGTACCTGCGGCAGCTGCAGCGGCGGCCGCCAGTGCCGTTCGACGCCGAACTGGCGCCGGCGTTGTACCGCGAGCACGCTTGGCCCCGCCCTACGACCCCGTGGATGAGCCGCTATTACCTCGGAACCGCCGCGGACTCGCTGCCCGAGTACATCCCGTTGACCGAGCCCGCCAGGGCGTCCCTCGGGCCGATCACCGTTCGGCTCGACCCACGGGCGTTAGGGCGTCCGTACCTGCTGCGCGCCGATCTCGCGGTGTTGCAGATCATCAAGGATCAGTTGGGCAAGCGTCCGATCTACTTCTCCACCTCCACGGGCAATTACGCCGACCAGCTCGGCCTGTCGCCCTACCTCATCACCGAGGGTCTGGTGCGCCGGCTCGAGCCGCATCCGGCGGTGGCGACGGACAGCGTGCGTCAGGTGGAAGGCCGGGGATTCGTGAACGTCCCGCGGACCGTGGCCCTCGGGTTCGGAGTGTACCGCGGCGGCAAGACGGCAGCTCGGCCGCGCCCGCATGGCTGGATCGACGTGCCCTCGCAGAACAGCCTGGTGGGATACATCTTCGCGTACGACACGATCGCCGCGGCCGTGCGCCAGCGCGATCCGGCGCTCGCCGCGCGCGCCCTCGCGCTACGCGACGCCATCCTGGCCAACACGACGTACGCGCTCGCGCCCGCTACTGAGAACTGAACGCCGATTCACCTCGCAATGACCGACCTCGGGACCCTGTCCACCCCTGCCGCTGTCGACGCTGCTGCCCTCCCGGAGCGGCCGCCCTATCTCATCGCGGGCCTCGTGGCCCTCGGCGCGCTGCTCATCTACGTGGCGACGCTGGCGCCGACCACCCAGTTCTGGGACACGTCCGAGTACATCGCGGCCGCGTACGTGCTCGGCATTCCGCATCCGCCCGGCAACCCGCTGTTCACGCTGATCGCCCACACTTGGGGCATGATCCCGCTCGTGGCGGGATACGCGATGCGCATCAACCTGCTCGCCGCGGTGACGAGCGCCATCGCCGCCGGGTGCTGGTTCTTGGTGGGCGAGCGCTGGATGCGCGGGTGGGTGCCGGCGCGGCTGCCGCGGCGCCTCGCCGCGGTCGCCGGGGCGCTGGCGTCGGCCACGGCGTTCACCGTGTGGAATCAGTCGGTCGTGAACGAGAAGGTGTACACGCTGTCGCTGCTCTCGATCGCGCTGGTGCTGTGGCTCATCGTGCGCTGGGACGATCAGCCGGCCGGCGAGGCGCACGACCATCATCTGCTGCTGATCGTGTACCTGCTCGCCCTCACGTCCACCAACCACATGATGGGGGTGCTGGTGGGACCGGTGGTCGTCATACTGCTGCTGCCGCCGCTCAAGACCCTGCGTCCAGTGAGCGACGCGGCCAGGGCGGTGGAATGGTCGCAGTGGTTCCTGTTCTGCAGCGTGTACGCGCTGATCGTCGCGAGCGGGCTCGAGAGCGCCACGCCCTTGAAGCTCGCGGCCGGACTATTCATCATCGCGCTCGCGTACGCCGTGGTCGTGGCGCGCAATTGGGATCTCGGGCTGGCGCTCTTGCTCGTCGCTATCGTGGGGGTGTCGGTCTACCTCTATCTCCCGATCCGCGCGGCGCACTTCCCGCCGATCAACGAGGGCGAGCCCACCACCCGCCAGGCGCTGTGGGAAGTGCTCACCCGCCAGCAGTACGGCAAGCCGCCCGTGAGCCAGCGGCAGGCGACGCTGTACGCGCAAATCGGGATGTGGGTGCAGTACTTCGGGTGGCAGTGGGCGCACGACTGGGCGCCGCGCGTGCGCGCCGCCTTCGCGGTCGGGTTCTTCTTCATCGGCGCCCTGGGCGCCTATCGCCACTGGAAGGCCGATCTTCGCACCGCGCTGGCGATGATGTCGCTGATGGCCACGTTCACGCTGTTTTTGATCTTCTACTTGAACTTCAAATACGGCTACTCGTGGGAGCCCGATCAGGCGCAGCTCGCCCGCGAGGTACGCGAGCGGGATTATTTCTTCATTGCATCGTTCGCGTTGTGGGGCGTGTGGGTGGGGATGGGCCTGGCGACGCTGATGGAATGGCTGAGCGACTGGCTAGAGCCGCGCGTTCCGGACCCGGAGCGGCGCTGGACGCTCGCGACGCCAGTGCTCGTGCTCGCTCTCGTACCGCTCGTGGGCAACCATCTGACCGCGTCGCGCAAGGGCGAGACGCTGGCGCGCGACTTCGCCTACGACATGCTGCAGTCCGTCGAGCCGTACGGCGTGTTGGTGACCGCCGGCGACAACGACACCTTCCCGCTGTGGTACGCGCAAGAGGTGGAGCACGTGCGACAGGACGTCACGGTCGTTAACCTGTCGCTCGCCAACACCGATTGGTACCTGCGCCAGCTGCAGCGGCGGCCGCTCGCGACGTTCGACTCGACGCAAGCGCCGCCAATTTACCGGGGCCGCCCGTGGCCCAAGCCCACGGGCCCGCTGCTCAGCTACACCGAAGAGCAGGTCAACAACCTGCAGCCGGTGTACTGGCTGGGCGACTCGGCGACGACGTACAACCTCGGCGGCGTGGCCGTGCGGCTGGATCCGCAACAGATGGGGCGCCAGTATCTCGAGCGCGCCGACGTGATCGTGCTGCAGGCGATCAAGGACCAGATGGGCCGGCGGCCGATTTACTACTCGCGCACCGTGGGCCCGTACGCCGACCAGTTCGGCCTCACCGGCTACCTAGAAGGCCAGGGGTTCGTGCGCAAGCTGCACGGGCGCCCCATCGAGCCGTCGGACTCGATCAAGTTGCAGCCGGTGTTCGGGTTCGTGAACGTGCCGCGCAGCGAGGCGTTGGCGTTCCACGTGTATCACGCCGAGGCGGCGGGGCGGAGCCGGCCGCGGGGGTGGGTGGATCGGCCGTCGGAAGGCATCCTCGCGACGTACGGGCTGGTGTATCAGTCGCTGGGTCAGGCGCTGAAGACCGCCAAACCGGCGCTCGCCACGCGGGCGGTGGTGATCGCCGATTCGATCTTCAAGAACACCACTTACGGATTCACGCCGCCGCTCGAGCGTTGACCGTGTGACCGGGCGCCGCGGCACAGTCGCCCCACCTCCGGCTCGGCGACCTGATCCGTGTCGCCCATCAGCGTCTCGAACGATGCGCATCCACGCGCGATGGAGGCGCCGTCCCGGCGCGCCACCGCGATCCGCACCACGTCGAGCCGCAGCGGCCAGAGCGACGCGACCAGCTGAAGCGGCACGCTGAGCACCGCGTAGCGGCGC
>DATEGE010000019.1:0-8399 GCA_035280265.1 Gemmatimonadales bacterium
CAGGGTCGCCAGCTCTTCAGTGAGCGCCGCGGCCGTGTTCGGCCCGTAGATCGCGGATCCGCCCTCGTAGTCTTGCGCCCGGTACTCCTCGGCCGTGGGAATGTACTGGAGATACCCGTTCGCGAGACCGACCACGCCGGCCAACTCGATGCCCGCAGGTCCGCTGTCCTGCAGGGCCCGCTTCATCCGGATTCCGGCGACGGTGGTCACCTCCCCAGGCACGGCCGCGAGGACGGCATTGCCGAGTCGCAGCACCGCCAGCTGCGCATACTGAGGGAGGCCGCGCCGTCCCACGAGCAGCTTCTGAACTCCACCGAGCCCGATGCGCTTGGGAGTCTGACAGCTCGTTTCATGTCGGTCGACCGCGTGGCCACCCTCTTCGATGCCGCTCGGGAGCAGCCACGCGAACTTCCATCCGTACAGGCGTGTCTGACCGTCTTCCGCGCCAGCGAAGTTCGCGGTGCCGGTGAGCGGTGGCGGGCAGAGCCGATGCGTCGTGCCAACGTGCGTCAGGTTGATCGTCGTGAACGCTCGCGCGATGGGAAACTCGGCCGAGAGCTTCGCTCCGATGCGCTCGTACAGAGCGATGGCCGCCGTACCGAGCCTCGTGCCGAGCTCGTCGACCGAGCGGCGCGCGGCTCGCAGGCAGGCACGCACACGCGAGTCCGGGATGCGCCACTCCTCCGGTGGGGCCGGCGTCCGCGGCCCCGCCGGCCGTCGCCCGGCGCGCAGCTCGAGGTACGGCGCGCAACGGGAGGCAGCGGGCCAATCGGGCGACACGTCGCCCTCGGTGCCGTTCGCGACCAAGTGGAACGCCTGCGGCATCTCTGCGGAGCCGGTGGAATCGATGTGCCGCTCCAGAGCACGCTCCACGAGGGCTTGGACGTCACCGTCGAGCAGGTCGGTCACCGGTGGATACACCGTGCCGTGGACCGCGAACACACTGAACGCGCCGCGCGGCCGGCAGTCGTCCCAGTGCTGGCTGCAGCGATCGACGCGGAGCATCAGCAGCGTGTCGTTCACGGCGCGGCGCATCAGCGTCGAGTCGTGCGCCGCGTCGGGAGGTTGAGGGAGCGGTCCCGGCGCCAGGATCGCAGCGGCTTCCGGGTCGAGCAGCAGCGCATCGAGACTGCGGTTGCGGGTCACGCCGGGAACGGGCGCGGCGCCCCACGCCGCCTTGGCCGGTGCCAGGTCGGCGACTGCGGCGCTCGCCGCGCTGGCGAGGTGCGTCACGAGGAACTCGACCATGGCGCTGTCGTACCCAGGGAACGCACCCGCCTGGGCGTTGTATTGCGACGACTCGTAGAAGTTGCCCGGTGCCGAGTGCGTGTGAGTGACGGAGAGCATCAGGCGATCGGCGCCGATGCCGACGCGGCTCAACCGGTCCGCGGTGCGGCGCTGCAGCAGGGCCGACATCTGTCCCAAGTCGGCGACGACGAGCACCACGCGCTCCCCCGCCGGGCTCTCGAGCGCCAAGGCGCGTGCGTACAGCCGGTGCCGATAGCCTCTCGCCTGCTGACCCTCGAACCCGTTGCCGTTCAGA
Source organism: Gemmatimonadales bacterium (assembly GCA_035280265.1). Classification (GTDB taxonomy): domain Bacteria; phylum Gemmatimonadota; class Gemmatimonadetes; order Gemmatimonadales; family GWC2-71-9; genus AG41. The sequence continues at coordinate 1,544 of DATEGE010000019.1, forward strand.
CCGACGCCGGGCGGGGGCGTGATGTCCGCGCGACCGAATCCCGCGCGCAGCGCGCCAGGGCGAGCGATGGGTGCGGCGGAGGGGGACGCCGCCAGCGGGAACTCTCTAGCGGCCGCGCCGCACGCGGCGGCGCAGACGACGGCCGCGACCGGCGCGAGTTTCAGCGCGGACATATCGCTCGATCCGGCCGGCAGGCGGGGCCGAGGCCGCTGAAGGAGAGTCCCAGCCAAGCTCGCACCGCCCGATCGCCGGTGACGGCGTCGGCGAACTTGGTCCGCGGGTCCCATCCGATCTGCACGTGGTACTCGAGCCGCACCGCCGTGTCCCAGGCGCCGACCGGGATATAACCGGCGGTCAGCGCCGCCGAGAGATCCAGGTGCGTGAAGCCACGGCGGGCGAAATACGCGGCCTCGCCCGGCGCCGCGGCGTTCACCTCCTGGCCGGCGCTGTACCCGACGACGGCGCCGAGGAAGAGCGAGCCGATGGGAACGAGCACTTCGGTCCAGGCGGGCACGCGGATCGTGAGGCCGCCCTCGAGGTAACCCCCCTTCACCGCGTGCAGGTCATACCACGCGGCGACACGCGGGACGATGACGGGCAGCGACAGCATCTCCACGCGGGCGTACGCTTCGTGCGTATCATGTAGGCCGCCCGGCACGCCCCGGGCGCCGGTAGCGGACGGAAACGTGTATCCGGTCCAACCGCCGGCGACATCGAACGGACCGACGATGCCCGCCAGCTCGCTCCAGGCGTTGAGCTCGCCGAACCAGGGTCGTCCGGGGCCGATGCCCGTGGCCGCGTCGGGGGCCGCCAGCTCGACGTTACCCCAGACACCCGACGTGAACCGCAGCGCGGGCCGGCCGATCGAGAGCAGCAGATCCGGCTGGAGCACCCAGCCGTTGTGTCGCGTCAAGCCACGCCACTGGTAGCGGGTACGCAGCGCGAGGTCGGCGCCGTAGCTGAGCTGGCCAGCCGCGAGTACCGGAAACGCGACGAGCGACATCAGGAACACGGGCGCAAGCCGCCCGCACATTCGGACAATACCCGTCGACCAGCCGCGACGTCGCTCGAGCGCCCGAAGCACGCGTTCTCCCCTTTGCTACTTAAGGATAGAGAGCGTCGGGAAATTGTACAGGCTGTTTTTGCGGCACGGTGGGGCGAGAATGCGACACGCGCTAGCGATCTTCGTCAGTAGACTGTAGTAGTACGCCACTGGAGAGAACCCGGATGCCTGAAACCCCTGAAATAGAAACGGACAGACTGCGCGAAGCGGTGCACGAGGAGCTGGAGCACGCCGGCGGCTCGTTCCTGCGACGCATCGCCCTGACGACGGCGATCCTCGCCGCCATCGCCGCTATTGCGGCGCTCAACGCCGGCAGCACGGCCAACGAGGCCCTCGTCCGCAAGACGGAAGCGACTCAGCTCCAGGCCGAGGCCTCGGACCAATGGACGTATTATCAGGCAAAGGGCATCAAGCTCGCCGTCGCCGAGGCGAGGGCCGAATCATGGCGCAGCGGGGGGAAGCGCCCGCCGGCCGACTTGCTCAAACAGGCCGAGCGATATGCCGCTGAGCAGGAGCAGATCAAGACCAAGGCGGAGGAGCTGGAGCGGGAGCGCGACGCGCGCGGGCATGAGGCCGATCACCTGCTCCACCGCCATCACGGGTTTGCCAACGCTGTCGCCCTGTTCCAGGTCGCCATCGCGCTCGGCGCCCTGGCGGCCCTGACGCGGAGCCGCGCGGTCTGGATCGCTTCCCTAGCGTTGGGTGCGGTGGGTTTGGGTTTCTTTACGGCCGCGTTTCTCGCGTAGTCGAACCACTTCGCCAGTCGTCATTCCTTTTGTACTGCCCGGCCGACGATGATAGTGATGTTGTCGCGGCCCCCGTCGTCGAGGGCATCTTGAAGCAGGGTTTCGCACGCCTGTTTCGCCGACGTCATCTCGGCGAGGCGTTGTTTGATGCCCTCATCGGACACGTGCTTGGTGAGGCCGTCGGTGCACAGCAGGTGGACGTTGCGCCAGTCGGACTGCAGGCGCGTCACCACCGGGGCGGCTAGCGGCCCCCCGATCGCGCTCGACAGCACGTTCGCCAACGGCGAGCGGAATGCATCGGTGCGGGTAAGAGCACCCCGATCGAATAGCTCCTGCGCCAGCGTCTGATCGCGCGTGATCCGGTGCAGCTCACCCTCGCGAAATACGTAGTAGCGCGAATCGCCGACCTGGACGACGTACACCCATGGCCACACCCCGATGAAAACGGTCAGCGTCGTGGCCATGCCGGCCAGGTCCGCGTCCTCGGCTCCGTGCCGGAGAACTTCCGTGTGGGTTTGCAGGGCCGCCTCCTGGAGCACGTCGGTGAACGACGCCTCGCGTGGGTCGGCGCGGTAGTAGCAGTCCAGGCTCCGTGACACGTACTGCGTGATGCGCTCGAGCGCGAGCCGGCTCGCGAGCGCGCCTTTCGCGCTACCCGCCACGCCGTCGGCGATCATGGCGAGGAATGCCAGGCGCTCGTCCTCCCGCGTGAGCTGGCTTACGTCTGGCAAATTCGTGAGGTGGACGGCCATGCGTTTGTGCAGCGACGCGAGCAGGAAATGGTCCTGGTTCGTCCGGCGCACCTTGCCGGGGTGCGTCAAGCCATAAACGTCGATCTCGTCATCGAGCGGCTTGCGCGTGAGCGATGTGGTCTTCACGGGGGTGGACGCCGTCATCTAATTGGGCACTTTTCTTGATCAATCGGGTGCGTGGGACGAAGTGGCTGCCCTCTTCGGAACATGGGGATCCGCGACAGAAATAGCTAGCGATGAGTGATGGTCGCACCACGCCACCATTCGGTTGACGTGTGTACAGGGGTCAGGCGTGCCCCGGCCACAACCACGCGGCTCCTCTGACCCCGCTCGTGTCGCCATGCGCCGCGCGTACCACCCGGGTGGCGATGGGATCGGACTCGGCGCCCGCCGCGAACACGTAGCGCGGGACGGCAGCGGCCGCCGCTGCGGGCAGGCCTGCGATGTTCGACATGCCACCGCCCAGCACGATCACATCGGGGTCGAGCACGTTGATCAGCGCCGCGAAGGCGCGACCGAGCCGATCGTGGTATCGGCCGAGTGTCGCGCTGGCGTCCGAGTCACCACGCTCGGCGGCGCTCACGATCTCGCGGCCCGACAGCGTTCGGCCAATATGCGCGGCGTAGTCCCGTTCGAACCCGGGGCCGGACAACCACGTCTCGATGCAACCCCGCTTCCCGCAGTAGCACGGCGGCCCGGGCAGCTCCTCCGCGCTGGGCCACGGCAGCGGGTTGTGCCCCCATTCGCCCGCGATCAGGTTGGCGCCGATTCGCACCCTCCCGTCCACGACGATTCCGCCCCCGACACCGGTACCGAGGATCACACCGAATACCACCTGAGCGCCTGCGGCCGCGCCGTCCGTGGCCTCGGAGAGCGCGAAGCAGTTGGCGTCGTTCATGAGCCGCACCGGGCGACCGAGCCGCTGCTCGAGGTCCCGTCCCAAGGGTCGGGCGTTGAGCCAGGTGGAGTTGGCGTTCTTCACGAGCCCGGTGAGCGGCACGATCGTCCCCGGAATGCCTACGCCAACCGTGCCCGTGTCGTCGGCAGCGCGCTCGAGCTCCCGCAGGAGCCCCGCGATGGCGTCGAGGGTGGCCGCGTAGTCGTGCGGCGTGGCCACGCGGCGCCGCGCGATCTCCGCTCCGGCGGGCGACAGCGCGATGCCCTCGATCTTGGTGCCGCCGAGGTCGATGCCGATGCGCAGAGTACTCACCCCCCCACCCCCTTGACTCATCCTCTATCGTCGAGCCTCGTTCCCGGGTATACATCCGCGTGGAAATTTTCACCCTCACCAATGCTGCCGGTCTCACCGTCCGCGTCACAGAGTACGGCGGGATCATCATGTCCATCCTGGCGCCGGACCGCGAGGGGCGCCTCGCGAACGTAGTACTCGGCCACGACTCGCCGGAGGAGTACCGCAAGAACCCGCACCATCTGGGAGCGATCATCGGGCGGGTGGCGGGCCGCATCGCCGGGGCTCGCTTCACGCTGGACGGCACGACGTACCAGTTGCCTGCCAATCTCGGACAGCACCACCTGCACGGTGGCCGCGGGTTCGATCAGGTCGTGTGGCGCGCCGTGCCGTTTCGTGCCTCCACTCCCGCCCCTCGGGCGAGCGGCGTCGCGCTCGACTACACGAGCCCCGACGGCGAGGAAGGCTACCCCGGGACTTTAAGTGCTCACGTCAACTACACGCTCACCCACCAGAACGAGTTGATCGTCGATTACCGCGCGACGACCGATCGGGCGACTCCTGTGAACCTCACGCAGCACTCTTATTTCAACCTGGCGGGTCGAGGTGACATCCTGGGTCATCTACTGCAGATCGACGCCGACAAGATGCTGCTCATGAACGAGGCTGTGATGCCGACCGGACAGATCGTCGCGGTGGCCGGCACGCCGTTCGACTTCCGCACTCCCAGCGCGGTCGGCGCCCGCATCGCCCAGCCCGACGAGCAGCTGCGCCGCGCCGGCGGGTACGACCACAGCTTCGTGCTCGAGACCCGCGGGCTCGAGCCGGTGCACGCGGCCCGCGTCGTCGAGCCGAGCTCGGGCCGAACCCTCGACGTCTCGACGACCGAGCCGAGCGTGCACTTTTATTCTGGGAACGGCATTGGGCGCGCCGGGCTGTGCCTCGAGACGCAACATTTCCCCGACTCGCCCAATCGCCCGGAATTCCCGTCGATCATCCTGCGACCGGGGAGAGAGTACCGGTCGCGGACGATCTTCGCGTTCGCGGTCGCGCGCTAGGTACGCGGTCGACTCGGGGCCTCGGGTTCATTGTTCAAGACCTATTGATCGTCTCGTCCGCCGCGGCCACCTAGGGTTCAGCGTGGCCCCAGCGACGTCGCGTGCCAGATCAAGGGCAGCGACGCGAGAGCCACGGCGTTCCAGGCGAGGAACAGAGCACTCATCTCACGTGGCGAGTACGCGCGCGCACCCCACAGCAGCACCGCGTCCAGCATGAACCACATAGCGCCCCCTGCGAGGAAACCAGCGAGCCACAGCTCGCGCGCATAGGTCCATATGAGCGCGGCCTCAACCGCGAGCAACACGCTCAACAGCCACTTCGCCGGCACCGTGTGCAGGACACCAGCCAGCGTGCGACGGCCGGCGCGTCGATCGGGCTCCAAATCCATGATTTGTCCGAACAGGTGGGAGTGCATCGCAAACATCGCACCGAACAAGAACGTGAACCATGGCACCTGGGGTACATGGTTCAGCCAACTGGCGAGGACGAAGACGAGTAGGTAGCCCGTCTGGCTCAAGACGTCCAGACCGGGACGCGCTTTGAAGGCGAACGGCCTGCGATTGTACAACGCGGCGATTACGATCAGCGCGGCGAACCACGCGAGCGCCCTGAGCCCGAGCAAAAATGTGAACAGGATCGCGAAGGGCGCCTGGACGAATGCAATCTGCCACGGCAAGCGCGCCAGGCGTTCCGGCGTGCCTCGCGCCCCGAACAGAAAGGTTCCTTTGCGCGGATTGAATCGATCCGTTTCGAAATCGACGACATCGTTCCAGCCGTAGATGAGCACCCCGAGTGGAAAGGTTACGTACACGAGACCGAGCCAGAACTCTGCTCGGTCAAAGACAGTACGCCCCGCCACGGCCATGACATAGAACCAGATCGTCGTCAACCAAAAACCTGGCCGCGCCGCTTGGACGACGAAGCCGATCTCCTGCGCGACCCGACGCGCGAGCGGTGGAGTGGTGAGAGACACTTGCGTCATCGGGGGCAGCACGTAACGCGCGGAGTGCTCAGGCCGCAAGGACGGTCCGCCGGCGTCTCGCCCCTGACACGCCCCGCGACGCGTAACAGTCCGAAACACAACGTCTAACACAGTTCTGACGTGTGCTGCTATGGCAGCCCAGGGTACCTGGCTCCATGATCGAGCCACTCGCCCTAGCAGCGGAGGTGTCCATGCGGTGCTCACTGGCCCTGACGATCGGCCTCGGCGTACTCCTCACCTCGTGTAGCACAGTCCCGACTGGTGTAGTTGCCCGGCCAACCGCTCGTGCAAGCCTGTCGTCCACGGACGCGTCCGCCAACGGCCGCGGCGGCGTGATGCCGGCCTACTACGATGCCCAGCTTTTCAACATCAACTTCAAGGAGCAACCCGGCGGCGCCGAGCAGGCACTGCTCGCCCATAACGGCTCCATCAACACGATTTACATGTGCGATGCCTGCGAGGCCGCGGGCTTCATGTTCGCGAGCGTGCTCGACGCCATACAGGGGGACGGGTTTAACCCGCTGTGGCAAGAGGTGCAGGTCAGCTTCAAAGCCGGACACGCGCCGCGTCAGCTCTTCTCGGACAATGAGGTGGCCGCCGCCGCCGCGGCTGGCGAGATCACCCTGGCACCGACCGACCAAGTGTACCGCTGCGCCGTGATCGGTCCCAGCAAATAGTCTCGACACCCAGAAGAGCCGGAGGCCTCGCGGCGACGTCCGTCACCGCGTGGGCCTCCCTTGAAATCCGCCGTCCGCTGAGCGATCCTACTCACTGAAGCCCGAGAGTCATGTAGCCGCCGGTCGCCTTGCTTCGCTCTGACGCCTTCCGACGCCACCCCGAATCCGAGATACCGGAAGCTTCTCTGGGACCCGACTCCCGGGCGCGTGCTTCACAGCCCCAGGAGGACCCGATGAATCAACAACAAAAGGATCTGCTGACCACCGCCTTCCAGGCCTTGGGGCCTGAGCGCGTTACGCGCGGCCTCCAGGCGAGGGGACATTCCTGGAACGATTGCTTTCTGGCCTTCGCCACGTACGGAGCGCCGGGTGTGTTGGCGCGTGAGCT
>DATEGE010000020.1:0-20769 GCA_035280265.1 Gemmatimonadales bacterium
GATTCCTGCCGCGATCGGATGCTCGGAGCGGCTCTCGAGCGCGGCGGCGAGCCGCAGCACATCGCCCTCGCTGCGGCCCGTGAACGCCACGACGTCCGTCACCCCGAAGCGGCCCTCGGTGAGCGTGCCCGTCTTGTCGAATACCAGCGCGTCGAGCGTGCGCGCCCGCTCGAACGCCGTACGATCGCGGATCAGGAGCCCGCGGCGCGCCGCCAACGATGTGGACACGGCGACGACGAGGGGCACCGCCAAGCCCAGGGCGTGCGGGCAGGCAGTCACCATCACCGTCACCATCCGCTCGAGCGCGAAGCTGAACTCGCGGCCTGCCCCTAGCCACGCCACGAGCGTCACGATTCCACCTCCGACGGCAATGACGGTCAACCACATGGCAGCCCGGTCCGCGAGATCCTGGGTGCGCGAGCGCGCTTCCTGCGCCCGCCGCACCAGCTCGATCACCTGCGACAGGTAGGTGTCCGCGCCGGTCCGCCGCACTTCGACGGTGATGGCGCCCTCGCCGTTCACCGCACCACCGATCACCTCGTCCCCTTTGCCCTTTTCCACCGGTTGGGACTCGCCGGTCAGCATCGCCTGGTTCACGCTGGTGCGCCCGTCCACGACGCAACCGTCGGTCGGGATTCGCTCCCCCAGCTTGACGAGCACCCGGTCGCCCGGCCGCAAAGCCGCAAGCGGTACCTCTTCGGCCGTTCCGTCGGCACGGATCCGGTGAGCCTCGGCCGGCAGTAACCGCACCAGCTGCTGGAGTGCCCGAGAAGCGCCGAGTACCGATCGCATCTCAATCCAGTGGCCCAGGAGCATGACGTCGATCAGCGTCGCGGTCTCCCAGAAGAACACGTTCCCGGGGAGGCCGAACACCACGAGCACGCTGTAGGCGTAGGCGACCGTGATCGCAATGCCTACGAGTGTCATCATGCCCGGGAGCTTCCGTCGGAGCTCGTCCACGAGCCCGGTGAGAAACGGCCGCCCGCCGTAGAAGTAGATGGCGGATGTAAAGGCGAGCCCGACCAGCTGATCGCCGCGGAAGGCAAGCGTCCCTCGGACGCCGAGGAACTGCTGGATCATTTCCGAGGTCGCAAGGACCGGCAAAGTCAGCCACAGCGACACCCAGAAACGACGGCGGAAGTCCTCCGCCATGTGCGCTTCGTGCCCGCCAGCCCCGGCTTGACCGCCGTGCTCGTGGTGTCCGTGGCCCGCGTGGTTAGTCATGGGAGTCGCTCGGCATGTCCTGCATCACCATCGTCCCACCGTGACTGGCTGCCGGCCGGAGCCGCAGGTAGATCGCCACGCCGAGCGGCGTACGGCTGCCATATGCCGCTGCGAGGCCAGATGGTAGAACGTTGAGCGACCCCCGCACACCGGCGCCGGCGGAGAGGCTGGCCACCCTCCCCACAGTCCGCAGGTAGCCAAGTGCCACTGCGCTGACGGGGTATTCGGTCGCCGCGGGCACCGATGTGATGACCAGATCCTCAGCGGTCTTGCGCACGTATTCGACGCGACCGAAGAACGCGTTGTTGCCGTCCGGCTCGAGCGCACTCTCCAGCACGACGCTCGGCAATAGCGTGCCGGTGCCCAGGGCCATGTTCGCCCCGAAGATGAGTGCGCTCGACCATGACCCGTCTGCACCGGTGCGTTGCGTTGTCAGCGCTGCAGCGCCGAGCCGATGTAGCGATTCCTCCGGGTGGAGCCCTTCCGGACTCCTCAGGTATCCGTACCAGGCCGAGAGACTCCAGCGCCGATCCGGATTGACGCTTAGACGGGCACTGTAAGAATCGAGCTGCCGGCCGGCATAGTCGAAATTGCTGCGATCCTCGTCGGGCTCACGCCCGTTGAACCAGGACGCTTCGAGCATCACGCTCCGCGTAAACACGCCGGCCGTGACGACCCCAAAGGTGATGTGCGCGCCATCCTGCCAGTGGTGAGAGATGGGGGCGAGCGGATCATCCGCCGCCGATGGTCGGTGCGGGAACGCGACCGGCCCCAACGCGGGCTCCCCGACGGGGGCGAGATACAGCGACACCCCGACGTTCTGTGCCAGGGGGCGCCGGTACAGTGCCGCCAGCTCCATGAAAAGGTCGTGGGGGTGCTGGCGATCATGCAGCGGCGCACTCTGATAGGACTCGCCCGACTGGGCAAGCAGCGGGTATCCGCGGCTGCCGATGGTCCATGGCTCCGCGCTCAGCATGGCGCGGAGCTCGATCCGGCCGGTGCCGATCGAGCGGCTAACAGCCGCCATCGCCCAGTTGACGATGCCGAGCTGGTTGCTACCCCGCACGCCTCCCTGCCAGTCGTACTGAGCGAACCCCTGACCGTGCAGCATCAAGCTCCATCCCCCGAGCATGAGATGCGTAGCGCGCATCGGCGCCCCGTCGGGAAGCCAGGATGTACCCGATCCCATTCGGGTCTCCGGAATGCCGAGCGGCTCCTCGCTCGATTCCAACGGATGTTGCATATGCATTTGCGCCTCGAGTGGGCGCGCCACGACGGCCAGCGCCAGCACGGCGGCCACCGAACCACCGCGAATCCGTTCCATGTGTATGTCTCCTCAAACCAGAGTCGAAAGCGCACTACGCTCGCGATGGTCGACTCAAGCTTGAGGCGGTGGAGAGAGGGGGGGTGCAAGGTAGGAAACGAGTGTGTCGGTCGGCTCAGGAACGCCCGCGTGGAGCAAGGCTCGGAGGAGGATCGGTGCCGCCGGCCGCAGCGGCGCCCCGGGGCCGGCCGTCGGGCAGGCGCCCGCGCCGACGCAACCGAAGCCCTCCGCGCCCGGGTGGCAGTTGTGGTGTGCCCCTTGGGAATGGACCGCAGCGGCGGTGGACACGGATTGGCTACCGCGATGCATGTCGCATGGAGCCGTCGCCCGCGCCACGAAGCTCGCGCACATGGGGAGGCCACTTCCGGCGCCCGCGACGAGCAGCACGATCAGCAACGCCAGCCCCCGCTGGACGATCGGCATCCGAGCCGGGCGCATCGCCGTCAGTGGTGGGAGCTCGGCTGCATCATCTGGCGGTGCTGCTGCATCCACGCCTGCATCGAATCCGCCCACACGGCGAGCTTCTGTCGCTGGGCGTCATTCAATACGCTCCTCGCCTGAACCGCCGCCGCGAGTGCCAGCCAATGCGCCCTCCCCATCGCGGCGTGCGCTGCCTCGAAGTGCGCCCTGAGTGCCGCCGTGTCGGGCTGCGCCGCGTTCGCCGCTCGATCTAGCTCCTTCGTGTGCGTCTGCGCCTCGGACTCGGCTGCGTCGAAGGCAGCCTTTGCCCCGTCCCGCAGTGCGGTGAGGCGCGAGACCTGTTCGGCGGTAAGGCCGAGGGCGTCTCTTCGCGCCAGCAAGTGCGGTGGCGCGTACAACATCATTCGCATCGTCGCCGGCCCCATCCCCGGCATCATGAGGCCTTGCATCTCACCCATGTGTCCCGGCCCCATTCCCCCCTCCTGTGCGAACAGCGGCGCCGCCGCCAGCACCACCGTCGCCACAACCGACCAGCACTTCATCGCAGGCCTCCCTTCGGTAATGCGGGAAAGGTAACGTTGCGCCCGTGGAACGGCTGATGCTCATGACGCTCGCCGTCCTGCTCGGCGTCGGGTCGCCGGCGCCGGCGCAGGGCGGCCCGGACCCATGGCGGCCCCGTACGGTGCCCTTGTTCGGCGCGAGCTATGCCCCCGACGTCGGACTGCTCCTGGGAGCAGGGATCATCCATACCCGGTACGGCTTCCGTGCCCTCCCGGCCAGTACGCGCCTGCTCGCCGAGGCGGCGTACGCCACCAGTGCTGGAAGGTACCGCGGAGACTTCGCGGCCGAGTTCCGGCGGCCTCTCATCCCCACGACGCTGAGCGTGGGGCTGCGAGCCTCTGGACTCGAGCTCATCCGCTTCTACGGCGTGGGCAACGAGACCGACGGATCGCGGCCCGACAGCGTCTACCGCGTGCGCCAGACGCAGCTGCTCGTTGGAGCGTCGGTTACCGTCCCCCTCGCGCCGCGATTCCGGCTCACTGCCGGACCGCTGCTCCAGCACAGTCGCATACGAGGCGACGCCGGCGGCCTGCTCGCGGTCACGCCCCATTACGGCACGGGCGACTTCGGTCAGGTGGGAGTGCGCGCTGTGCTCGAGCTCGACACGCGCGACTTGCCGACTGCCCCGAGTGAGGGCATGCACGTGAGTCTCGGGGCCGGCTGGTACCCCGCTGTGTGGGACCTGGCCCGCCCGTTCGGCGGCATCTGGGCCGACGCGGCGACCTATGTTTCAGCGGGTGACCCGCCCGCGGCCACGCTCGCGCTGCGCACCGGCGCGGCTGCGGTGGGCGGTACCGTCCCTTTCCACGAGCTCGTGTACGTGGGGGGTGAAACGACGGTGCGTGGTTACGCGGAGCAACGGTTCGCCGGACGCCGTGGAGCATACGGGAACGCCGAGCTGCGGCTGTTCGCGGGTCGATTGCCGTTCGGCGACCTCGGCGTGCTGGGGCTGGCGGACGCGGGGCGTGTGTGGGTCACTGGGGAGGCGTCCAACCGGTGGCATGCCGCCGCGGGTGGGGGGGTGTGGATCGCCTGGCAGCACCGGCGCGCCAATACGCTTTCGCTCGCCGTGGCCAAGAGCCCCGAGCGGACGGCAGTCTACGTGCGGGCCGGGTTCATGTTCTAACGGCGAACTCCGCTGGCGAGACGGCGTATACAGAGAGTCGCGGAGTCGCGGCGTTCAGACACCCACCAACCAGAGGAGTATCGCATGCGGAGCGCCCTGCTGAGTAGCGTCACGATCGTAGTGTTCGCCGGCTGCGCTGTGCCGCAACCCGGCGGGATTCGGCCGGGCCCCGATCCGATCGCCGCTCGCTACATCAACCCTGGGACCCTCGCCGCGCTCCCGGGCTTCACGCACGCGGTGCGCGTCGGGGGGACGCTATACGTCTCGGGCGAAGTCGCACTGGACAGCACCGGGCGCCTCGTGGGCCCCTCGGACTTGCGCGCGCAGGCGGCGCAAGCGTTCGCCAACCTCGCCACCGTGCTGCGGATCGGGGGCGCGACGCCCAGCGACGTCGCCAAGCTCACGATCTACGTCGTGAATTACTCGCCCAAAGACCTCGAGGTGATCCGGCAGGCCGCCCCCGACTTCTTCCCGCAGCGCAATCCTCCGGCGGGCACCGTGGTCGGGGTGCAGTCTCTGCCGCAAGAGGGGCTCCTCATCGCCGTTGACGCGATCGCGCTCATCCGGGCGATGATCCTGCCCCGCGACCAACGGTTCGAGGAGCGACGGCCTTAGATGAACGGCAGCGCGATCGAGAGGGCGATCAGGACGATGATGATCCACTCGAGCAGCTCCATCCGCTGCGTGGCCGCGCGATCCGCCATCTTGCCGTAGATCCCATCGAGGGTCTGCAGCTTGCGATTGATGCTCGTGTCCCACTCTGCCACGTGGAACCGGCGCGACACAAGGCCGTACACGCGGGTGAGGTACTGCTCGCCGATCAGCTTCAGGGCGTTCGTGACCTGCTCGAACAGCACCGCGGCGTCGAGCTGCAGCCGTCCCAGCCGCCGCAGCGCGCGCCCATACGGGCCGGGCAGAAAGCCGCGGGGTCCCCGCCGCCGGCCGAGCAGCTCGTAGGCCTGCTCCAGCGCCTCGTCGAGCTGGGCGTCGAGGAACCGCATCTCCAGGAGCTGAGCGTTCGCGAACTCGATGACGGCGCGGACGTCCTCCCCTTCGGGGTCGAACAACAGCGTCACGTCGGTGTCGATCAGCGTCGCGTCGTTGGGGCCGAACGAGAGGCGCGACGCCAGCGCATCGTTCACTTCCTGTTGTGATAGCGCGCGCGTTTCGGCGCGCAGCACCTGCGCCACCGTCTGCGCGTACTCCGTCCACAGCATGGAGGCCTCGCACGACTGGCTGAACGCCTCGATCTGGAAGACGACGTAATCCTCCACGAACCCCTCGAGCCGGGAGCGAATCGCGGCGTCGCCAAGGGTCTCGAGCAGCTGCTGCACACGGCGCCGGGAGTCCGCCTGCAGCTGCTCGTTGCCGTACAGCGTCGCGCTCAGCGCGGGCAGCTCCGCGAGTGGGCCCTGCAGGGGGATGGCGTAACTCACCGACAGGGCGCCAAAGTCGTAGAGCACGAACTCGACGGAGGGTGCGGTCACGCGGTCCCCGACGGGGAGCGCGTCGGCCGGCTCGGTGACGCGCAGCGGCGCCGGATCGTATTCGAAGAACGCGGGCGCCCGGCGCTTCTGCTTGATCGTCTGCCGCTCCGCGGCGGTCGCGAGTCGCCGCTCCGCCGCTACCAGATCGATGGCCTGGGCGACGTCGTACGCGAACAGTACGTAGCCGGTGCCCTGAGCGATGATCGGCGCCGCCATGTGCCACTCCTCAATACCCTTCCCCAACGCTCACCCCGCCCGCGCGCGCGCGCCAGTGCCGTGCGTGACCCCATGAGACGAGTATGAGAAGGGTCTCATAGAGCGCCGCCCAGGGATCCGCTTCGCTCCGTCGCCCCGTTTCCTTCCCGAGTAACGCAACAGTCACACCCACTCACTCGGGAGGTCTTACGCCATGACGAAGCATCTCGCAGTCCTGGCGCTCGCAGCTGCGGCACTGGCCGGATGCGAACCGGACCGCGGCGTCACCAACCCGGCGGCGGCAATCGCGGCGTCACGCCAAGCAGGCGATGACGCCACCGACGACTTCGACGGTCCGCGTGCGGTCTACACGCTCACCAACCAGTCTTCGGGCAACGCGGTCGCGGTGTTCACCCGCGCGTCCGACGGCACGCTCACTCCGGCAGGAACCTTCGCCACCGGCGGCACGGGCACCGGAGCCGGGCTCGGCTCGCAAGGGGCCGTGGTCCTCAGCGCGGACGGACTCCGCCTCTTCGCGATCAACGCCGGATCAAACGATGTATCGGTGTTCAACGTGACCGCGACGGGTCTGTCTCTGGCCAGCCGCACGCCCTCGGGCGGTACGCTGCCCATCAGCATCACGACATCGGACAACGTGGTCTACGTGCTCAATGCTGGTGGCGCCGGCAACATCACAGGGTTCAGGCTCGACCGCACCGGTGGGCTCACGCCCCTCCCTAGTTCCACGCGGACGCTCTCGGGCGCGGCGACCAACCCGGCACAGGTGTCGTTCAGCCCCGACGGTGGGCGCTTGGTGGTGACCGAGAAGGCCACGAATCTGCTCGACGCGTATCCGGTGAGCGCGAATGGCATCGCCGGACCGCCTTCGACGCTCACGTCAGCCGGCGGAACACCGTTCGGCTTTGCGTTCGGACTCCACGGCGTGCTGTTCGTCTCCGAGGCCGCGGCCCCCGGCTCGGTGTCTTCATACATCCTGGGCAGGAGCGGCAGACTCCAAGTCGTCAGCGGCTCAGTGGCAACGCACCAAGTCGCGCCGTGCTGGGCCGTGGTCACCAACGACGGGCGCTTCGGCTACACCGGCAACGGTGCGGGCTCGGTGTCGGCCTTCACCATCGCGCCTAACGGCTCGATCAGCCTGCTCGATGCCGACGGGGCGACCGCCGTCATCAGCGGGGGCGTGAACGATATCGCGTTGAGCGGGAACAGCCGGTACTTGTACGTGCTGCAGGTCGGCGACGCTCCGGCGATCCACGCCTTCCGCGTCCAGCAGGACGGGCACCTCACTCCCCTCGGGCCGGTCGCGGGACTTCCCGCCGGCACTAGAGGACTCGTCGCGCGCTAGCGATCACAACCGTAGGGGCGCGGAAGCCGCTCTCCTACACTGACTCCAGAGAAAGGAAGACAGAAATGACCACCCGCAAATCACTCCTCGTCAGCGCGGCAGTCGTGGCAGTCGTCGCGCTATGGTACCTGTTCCGACCCGACGCACTCGTCATCAGCAAGACAGTCAACGAGCCGTTCCCGGCTGAAGCGCACGCCATGTCGGCGATGGCAGAGTCGCCCACCATGGCCAAGTCGGGCACCGCCATGCGGGACACTCCCGCGATGGCGCAGTCGGCCATGGCGGAAGAGCCGGTGAAGCTCACGAGCGGCCGGTTCCACAAGCACGCGCACGACACGAAGGGCGTAGCGGCCATCTATCGTCTCGAGGACGGCCGCCGCGTATTGCGGCTCACCGAGTTCGCGACCTCGAACGGCCCCGACGTGCGCGTGTACCTCGTGGCGGCGGATGACGTGCAGGACGAGGCTAGCGCGAAGCAGGCCGGTTTCGTCGACCTGGGGGCCTTGAAGGGGAACATCGGCGATCAGAACTACGACGTGCCGGCGGACCTCGATCTGAGCAGCTACCGGGCGGTGTCGATCTGGTGCCGGCGGTTCAGCGTGAATTTCGGGGCTGCGCCGCTCGCGGAGATACCCTCGTGAAGCTGCTGGCCGTTGGGCTGGTGTGCGCCGGACTCGTCGCGGCTGGTGCCGCGGCGATCCGGCCCACCCCCACCCCCGCCCCCATCCCGGCGCCCGAGCTCACCAACACGAGCTGGCTCAACAGTGACCAGCCGTTACGGCTCGCCGCGCTCCGGGGCCGCGTGGTGTTGCTGAACTTCTGGGTGTTTACGTGCGGCAACTGCACCCGGACCGTGCCTTCGCTGGTCGATTTCGACGGCCGCTATCGCGACCGCGGGCTCACCGTCATCGGCATCCACACGCCGGAGTTTCCGCCGTACGCCGGTGAGCACGACCAGGGGAATCTGGCGCGGGCGCTCGCCCGCCACGGCATCGCGTATCCGAATGCCCAGGACAACGATCGCACGACCTGGAACGCGTACGGCATCCGCTACTGGCCGAGCTTCGTCCTGATCGACAAGCGCGGGACGATCCGCTACACGGGTTACGGCGAGTTCCACCTGGGGGACGGCGAGTTTCGGACCTGGGACGGGCACATCCGGGAGCTGCTCTCCGAGTGACCCGCGTCGCGACGTTGCTGGTGGTCGCGCTCGCCGGGAGCGGGGCGGCGGCATGTCGCGACGTCCCCGCGCTCGTGCGCCTCGAGCCGGGGCCGCCGTTCCGGATCGACGCCGCGCCCGGGGTCCGGATTAACGCCCGTCTGAAACCGGCGCTCGAGCTGGACGATGGGACCGTGGTGCGTTTCGATTCTCCGCACGTGACCCCAGATTCGGCCTACTTTACGGTGTCCCCGACGGCGATGCCGTCTCCGGGGCAGAGTCGCCGCGGTACCCTGCGGTTGAGCGTCTGTCCCTCTGGGGAAGAAGTCTGTCGATTGGTGGAGATGGCGGTAATGTGGTAGAGCACGGTCCCACAGTGCTTCTCGACAGGGAGTGTACATGCGCCTGATCGCACCGACACTGCACCGGGTTCTGGACTTCATCACGGTCGCGGCATTCGCCGTCGCCCCAACGCTGCTGCACCTCACGGGCGTGGCCGCGCTCCTCGCGTACGCGCTCGCGGTGGTCCACCTGACGCTCACGCTGCTCACACGGTTCCCCGCCGGCCCAGCGCGGGCCGTTCCCTTCGCCTGGCATCGCGGGATTGAGCTCGTGGTGGGAGTGGCGCTCGTACTGCTGGCGTTGCTTGCACCATGGGGCGGCGACGCACGGGCCTTTTACCTGGTGGCGGGTCTCGTCATTTTCGCCGTCTGGGCGCTGTCCAGCTCAGGCGCGGAGGCGCCGTCGGCCCATGCGCCAAGCCGCCGCGCAGATGAAGGACGCCGGGTGTGAGCCGATGAGAGTAGTGGTGCTCGGTAGCGGGGCGGTGGGCTCGTACTATGGCGGGTTGCTGGCGCTCGCCGGCCACGACGTCACCTGCTTCGCTCGAGGCACCAACCTCGAGGCGATCCGGGAGCGCGGCCTCGAGGTCCGGACACCCGAGGGTACGTTCCACCCCCGCGTCTCGGTGACGAACCGTCCGGAGGTGCTCGACCCCGCGGATTTTGCGATCCTCGCCGTCAAGAGCTATTCGCTCCAGCAGATCGCGCCCCTCGTGGCACACTGCGCGGCGCAAGGAACGGCGATCGTGCCGCTCTTGAACGGCGTCGAGACGGCGGAGCGGCTCGCGCGGCTCGGCGTGCCGGCTTCGATGCTCGTCGGCGGGCTGACCACGATCAGCGCCGTTCGCGTCGCGCCAGGGGTGGTCGAGCGGCGCAGTCCGTTTCAAATCGTCGTGCTGGGTGAGCCCGATGGGCGGTCGAGCGAGCGGGTAGGGCGGATCGCCGCGGCGTTTCGGGACGCCGGGGTGGACGCCCGCACCTCCGATCGAATCGAGGTCGAGCTGTGGCAAAAGTTCGTCTTTCTCGCGTCGCTGGCGGCCGCGTGCGGACTTGCCCGATCCGCCGTCGGGCCGCTGCGCGAGGATCGGTTGGGGAGACGTCTGCTGCAGGGGGCCGTCGAAGAGATAGTGGCCGTGGCGCACGCGCGCCGCATCGCCCTCCCCGATGGGGAGGTCGCGCGCGTGCTCGGGCTGATCGACGGCCTGCCCCCGGGCATGAAGCCGAGCTTCCTGGTCGACCTCGAGGCCGGCGGGCCGACGGAACTCGAGATCCTCTCGGGAGCGGTGTCCCGCTTCGCGGAGCAAGCGGGGATCGCCGTGCCGATCCACGATACAGCGACGGTGGCGCTCACCCGGCGGCCGCTGCCGGCAGCCACAGGGTGAACGCGCTGCCCGTGCCGGGGGTGCTCTCGACCGTGATCCGACCATCCTGCAGCTCAGCCAAGAGCCGCGCGATCGCGAGGCCCAGGCCCGTGCCCCCGAGATCGCGGCTGCGGGACGGATCGACCCGGTAGAATCGATCGAAGATCCGCTCGACGTCCTGTGGCGCGATCCCGGGCCCCGTGTCGCGCACGCTGGCGCGTGCCTCGCTCCCGTTTCGCTCCACCGTCAGGGTGATGCTGCCGCTCGGCGTGTACCGCACGGCGTTGGACGTGAGGTTCAGCAAGATGTGGCGCGTGCGGTCGGCATCCCCCCGCGCCCACAGATGACCGGGCTCCCCCGAGACCGCCCGGACCACGAGATCCTTTCCCTGCGCCATCGCCTCCGTGATCTCTCGTACCTCGTCTACGACTGCGCTCAGGTCGAACGGGGCGCGCGCCAGCGCGAGCTGGCGATTCTCGCCGCGGGCGATGAGTAGCAGCTCCTCTACTAGCTTCGTCGTGCGCTCGACCTCCCGCCATATCGCTGCGAGGGCGTCGCGAATTTCCGTTTCACTGCGACCATCCGCGGAGGCCCACTGGACCTGTGCGCGCAAGTGCGTCAGGGGCGTGCGCAGCTCGTGGCTCGCGTCGGCGGTGAACGCCTGGAGCGCGCGGTGCGCCCGGTCCACCCGCTCGAGCATCCGGTTCACGCTCCCGGCCACCTCGGTGACCTCGGCCTGCCCCGTGGGAGTGGTGAGGCGCTTGCCCAGGTCGGCCGGGCCGATGCCGTGTGTTTCGGTCGTGACGCGCTCGAGGGGTTGGAGCGCGTCAGCGACCCCTTGCTGCGCGCCGCGCGCGGCCGCGATCGCCGCCACCGGGAGCAGTAAGCCCGCGGCAGCTGCCAGGAGGCCAAGCGCGACGAGATATGGCTCGCGACTGGCGACCACGTAGATGTCGAACGCTCCCGCCGCGCGGTGCAGCACGCGGTAACGCCAGCGCGCCCGCGCGGCGATCGCCGCGAGCAGCGCACGGCGGACTGCGTCGGAGGACGCATCGGCGGAGAGACCTTCGAGGCGCTTCGCCGGCATATCCGCCGACACGAAGTACACCTGCTGCTGGCCGCCGGGGCTCGTGCTCGTGCGCGTGATGACTACCTGACCACCCATCCCGACGAGCTGGTCGGCGAGGGCTGAGGGCATCACCGCCCCCGGCTCGGCTGTCGAGTCACGGTAGGCGCCCAGCAGAGACTGGATGACGTCGGCGGAGTGCTCGAGCGAGTGGCGCAGGGCCATCTCGGCGGCGACGGCGAAGATCACCATCACGAGCACCGCGTACGTGGCGAGCGCCGTCCAGGCGACGCGGCGGAAGCGCCGCGTGAGCACCGCGCCAAGCCGGCGCTCGCTCACGAGGTCCCCTCGTCCAGCCGGTACCCCACTCCCCGCACGGTGCGGACCGGCGGCAGCTTGCCGCCGAAGGTCAACTTCTTGCGGAGATAATTGACGTAGACGTCCACTACGTTGGTCTCGGAATCGAACTGGTAGTTCCACACCGCCTCGGCGATGCGGGAGCGGGAGACGGTGCGACCGGCGTTGCGCATCAGGAACTCCAGCAGGGCGAACTCGCGCGGGCTCAGGTCCACCACGCGGCCGCTCTGCGTGACCCGCCGGGCGAGCGGGTCGAGCACGAGATCCCCCACCTTCAGCGTGGTGTCCTTGTGCCGCAGCTCGGCGCGCCGGATCAGCGCGTGCACCCGCGCCAGGAGCTCAGGGAGGTCGAAGGGCTTCGTGACATAGTCATCCGCCCCGCCCTCGAGGCCCCGCACCCGCGACTCGAGCTCGTCTCGCGCGGTGAGCAGGAGCACCGGTGTGGACACCCCGCGTTTCCGCAGCTCGTCGACGACGCTGAAGCCGTCGCGTCCCGGCAACATCACGTCGAGCACGATGCAACTGTACCCACCGTCGAGCGAGCGCTCCAACGCCCGGTCGCCCGACTCGGTCTCGGCCACTCCATACCCTTCTTCGCGGAGGGCCTTGCTCAAGAAGCGTCGCAGGTCGCGGTCGTCTTCGGCCAGAAGAATCCGCACGCGGCTAACCTACGCCGAGCGGTCCACCGGCGGCAGTCCGATGAGAACGCTCTAAGGAATCTCTGAACAAGTCGCGCGGTGCTGGGCTGGGGCGCCCTGCGCTTTACAGTGGCTGCTCGCGCGCCACCGTCGGCGTGGCGAACGCCGGGCGCTGGACCAGCGGGAGACCGAGATGGGCCCGGGCGCGGTTCAGCGCATCGTCGATGTTGCCGTGGACGTTCTCCTCGCCCAGCTCGTCGTACAGACCGGAGCGCTCGAGCGCCACCACCGGTTGCGCGTGGACGTCAGACAGGATCACGAGCGAGCCATCGCGGCGGCTCCGGGCTATGAGGTCGCGCAGCGCGTGCAGCCCGGTCGAGTCGATCGCTGGCACGTGCCGCATGCGCAGGATGAGGACTTTGGGCCGCCCGGCCACGCGCCCGAGCCGCTCCTTGAACGTTTCCGCGGCCCCGAAAAAGAAGGGGCCGTTGATCTCGTAGACCTCGACGCCGGCGGGCACCACCCGGCGGCCCACCGCGTTGGGATCGCGCTCGAAATCGTCGAGCGGATCGTGGAGCTCGTGGGTGAGCACACTGATGTTCGTCACTTCCGCCATGCGCCGCATGAAGAGGAAGGCCGCGAGCACCATGCCCACCTCGATCGCGACGGTGAGATCCCACAGCACGGTGAGCAGGAAAGTGGTGAGCAGGACGGCGACGTCGCTCTTGGGCGCCCGAAACTCGGCCAGGAACGTGCGCCACTCACTCATGCTGTAGGCCACGATCACGAGGATCGCGGCCAGCGCGGCCATGGGAATCAAGCCCGCCCACCGCCCGAAGAACAGCGTGATCAAGAGCAGCGTCACGGCGTGGGTCATGCCCGCCACGGGCGTGCGCCCGCCGTTCTTGACGTTGGTGGCGGTGCGCGCGATCGCCCCGGTCGCCGGAATGCCCCCGAAGATCGGAGAGAGGATGTTCGCGAAGCCCTGCGCCACCAACTCCATGTTGGAGCGGTGCCGGCCGCCGATCATCCCATCCGCCACGACCGCCGAGAGCAGCGACTCGATCGCCCCGAGCAGCGCGATGGTGAAGGCCGGCCCCATGAGCGTCGGCAGCTGCTGCAACGTCAGCGCGGGAAGCGCGGGCTTCGGCAGCGCGGTCTCGATCGCGCCGAAGCGGCTGCCGATGGTCTCTACCGGGAGATGAAACAGCCGCACCACGACCGTCGCGACGATCAGCGCCACGAACGGGCTCGGGATGCGACGGTTCCAACGCGGCCAGGCCAGGATGATGCCGAGGGTCAGCGCCGCGACCAGCACGGCCCAGGGGTTGACCGCGCCGGAATGGGCGGCCAAGGCCCGCCACTTGAGCACGAACTCCGCCGGAACGGGGCCCATGCGCAGGCCGAGAAAGTCCTTCACTTCGTTGGAGAAGATGATCAGCGCGATGCCGCTCGTGAACCCGATCGTGACGGGGTAGGGAATGAACTTGATCGCGCCGCCCAGGCGGGCCAGCCCGAAGCCCACGAGGATGACGCCCGCGAGCAGGGTAGCGGCGGCGAGCCCCTCGACGCCGTGCCGCTGCACGATCGCGTACACGATCACCACGAAGGCACCGGTCGGCCCGCCGATCTGCACGCGCGAGCCGCCCAACGCGGAGATGACGAACCCCGCGACGATCGCCGTGTACAGACCGCGCTCCGGTGTGACACCGCTCGCGATCGCGAATGCGATCGCGAGCGGCAGCGCCACGATCCCGACGATCACACCAGCGATCAGATCGGCGACGAACTGATCGCGGCTGTAGCCCTTGAGAGTGGTGAGGAGCTTAGGGACGAGCCGGTCCAGGATTCACCCCGCGGGAGGCCATCGACCGGCCGGAATCTAACGTCGTCCCGGGCCCGTTGTCCTATCGCGCCAGCAGCGCATCGAGCGAGAATGCCCCTCCGCCCGTCACGAACAGGGCCGCCAGGGCGCCGAGCGCGAGGATGTGGAACTCGAACCCCTCCTGCCCGGCCTGCAGCTTGCCGCCCCAGTTCATGAAGAAGCCGTTGTCCTTATGCACCAACAGCGCCGCGAACACCATCACGCCGGCGAGGAGCAGGGCCACGACGCGAGTGCCCAAGCCCAACACCAGCAAGACCGGCCCCACCGACTCAGCGAGGATCCCGAGCCCCCCTGCCACCGTCGGAATGCCAAGGCTGCGGAAGTACTGCAGCGTGGGGGACGGACCGTAGCCGCCAAACCAGCCGAGCAGCTTTTGGGCGCCGTGGGGAAACATCACCACCGCCACGGTTAGCCGAAGCAGCAAACCCACCGCGTCGCCGCTGGTCTGGAAGATCAGATGTGACATCGCCTTCCTCCTTCCTTTGATCTATCTAGAATTCGAGATATTTGACATCGAACAAACTACGGAACCATCGTTCCAGCCGGGAGGTTCCTGGGAGCATGAGACCCGCACCACCGCGTGCCGACACGGCGCTTCACCTGTGGGTGGTGTTGGCGCGCGCCTTCGACGCCGTCGAGCGTCACTCCCGCGCTAGCATCACTCGCTTCGGCCTCGGCACGACCGAGTTCGGGGTGCTGGAGGTGCTGTATCACAAGGGGGAGCTGCCGGTGTGCGACGTGCAGCGCCGCATCCTGGTCGAGTCGTCGAGCACCACCTACGTCGTGGACAAGCTCGTGAAGCGCGGCCTGGTGCGACGCCGCCGCAGCGGCAGCGATCGACGGGTGATCCTCTTGGCGCTCACCGCCGCGGGGCGGCGGCTGATCCAGGGTATCTTCCCGTCACATGCGCAGGCGATGCGGCGCGCCGTGGCGGCGCTCCCACCGCGCGATCAGGCTCGCGCCGTCCGGCTGCTGCGCGCGCTGGGGCTCGGGGCCGCCAGGCGACTCGCAGCGACGGAGCCACTCCTCCCCTAATTCACAGACCCTGCCGGAAGCGCACCCCGAGGGTGCGGTAGCGGAAGCTCTCGGTGGTGATGTGCGCCGCGTTCGTCGCCGCCCCGCTGTTCGTGATCGAGCCGACGAGCGCAATCTCGTTGTTCGCCCCCCAGCCGCGTGACAGCGACACGCCAGCGTGCCATTCGGTCTGGTGCGGGGCGCCCGCGGGGACGCCGAACGCCTGCACCTGTTGCGACCCGAGCCCGCCGTCGGCCCGCAGCCCCCAGCGATTCCGCTGCCACTGGTACACCGCGCGCCCTTCGATCACGCTGAAGCGGACCGGCGTGAAGTACAGCCCAGGCCTCGCGTAGCGATATCCCATCACGCGGGCAAATGGGCCGATCTCGAGTCCTTTCGCCACGCGGGCCAGCACCGCGGCGACAGCGGAGAAGCGGCGATTCACGTCTGAGAACCAGGCGCCTCCACCGCCGCCCGATACGGACCAACCGGGCCGCGGTGACACGTCGAAGCTCACGTCCAGGGCATCGATCGTCAGATCCTGACGCATGAGGCCGGCGGTTTCGTCGAACGACGTGCGGGAATAGCCCAAGCTCACGGCCGCGTAGCGAGCCGGACGGAGCCCGATGCCGAGCTCCGCCGTGAGCGGTGTGTGCGCGGGCAGTGGCGTGTGGCTAGGGCCCGTGTCGGCCTCGACGCGCCGGACTCCGACACCCGCCCGCAGTACCGCGCCCTGCCCGAGCGCGGCGATGAACACCGACCTAGCCCCGTAGCTCAGGCCGCGACCCAGGGGATCGGTCCCGCGGCGCCAACCCGCGCCCAACGTCGTGCGGACGCGCGAGCCGAGCGCGGTGGCGACCGTCCCCTCTTGAGCCACGAAGTCGTTGTCATCGGAGTCGGTCGCGCCATCCACGGACGTCGCCACCTCCGGCCGGAGCGCGGCGCGCAACAGCCGCGCGAGATCGCGAGCCGTGCGGTCCTCGGGCGCCAGCGCCCGCGCGCGCGCGGCGTACGCCTCGGCAAGCCCCGGCTGTCCTTTCCAGTAGAGCGTCTGCGCGAGGCCGATCAGGAGCTCGGGATCGTCTGGGTGACGCTCCAGCGCCTTGCGCCACAGCTCCTCGGCGCGATCCAGGTCCCCGCTCCACGCGACCGCCCGCGCCCGACCGGCCTGCGCGTCGGCGCGGTCCGGAGCTCGGGCCAGCACCGAGTCGTACAGTGCCTCGGATGCCCGCGTCTGCCCCGCCCAGGCGAGCACCTGCGCGTTACTCACCATGATGTCGGGGTCGCGCGGATCCAGCCGGCGCAACCGGTTGAACCGCGTCAACGAGCGGGCGAGCTTCCCGTCCCAGCTGTCGAGGATCGCGAGCCGGTAGAGCGCGCGCTCGGTGAGGGAGTCCCGGGCGAGTGCCCGCTCGTACGCCGCGCGCGCCATGGCGTAGTCCCCGCGCTGAAAGGCTTGGTCAGCCTCGGGCAGCTGCGCGACCAACGGCGCGGCGAGTGCTGCGACCGCGAACGCCACCGAGGAGAGCCGCCTCACCAGCTTCCCCACACGTCCCGCATCGCGGCGTACGCCGGCTTCAGCCGCTCGTGCCACGTGGGTACCTCCCAGGTCGGCCAGGTGTAGGTTCGCTCAGGGCGGAGTCGCGCGGCCACGTCGCCGCTCGCCCGGTCGAGTGCGACCACGTCGAACCGAAAGCCATCGGTCACCGCCGTCTCGAACGCGTTCTCGTCCCGCCGGTACCGGACCATGACCCGGCGCGACGAGGGGTCGGTCACGTTCAGGAGTCCCCACGCGATCCGCACCTCCACGAGCCCCGCCGCGCGATCCACGTACCAGTCCGCGAGGGTCGACTCTTCCGCCCCGCCGTACCGCAACCGCCCGCGGTTCACGCCTCGCGCCGGATAGGTGCGGCCATCGCGCCCGATGCGCCAGCGATTGGTCGTGACGAACAGGGAATCGAACGCGCCGTCGCGCCGTGCGATATCCACCGTCGCGGCTTCATTATAGAAGAGATCGAGACTGGTCGGTCCCATGCCCTTTCGGGGTCCCAGGTATGGGTTGTACCAAGGGGCCACCATGAGCTGCGCATCCGTCGTGTCGCGCAGGATCAGCGCGAACTCCGATCCAGTGGCTCCCGGTTCAGCGACGCCCAGCAGCCGGAATTGCCCTCGGTCTCGCCGGTACGTGTCGATGCCCACCGCGTAGCTCACGGCGTCAAACCCAGGGCCCCCGGCGAGCGCCAGATACAGATAGGACGGGTCAGCCCCCACCCGCAATGCGAGGGAGTCGCTCTGCGCGAGGACCGGGAGGGCGCGCCATTCGGCGGGGTCCCCCCGCGGCTCGGGCGTCGCGTCCGCTGGCCCGGCGTATTCTCCTAATAGGCCGTAGTTTTGCTCGGCATCCTCCATGTTGTGCCACAGTCGAGTGCGCTCCGCCGGCACCTCCAGGTCGATCGTCACCCAGGTGTGCTTGAACCATTCGTCAAGCCACGCGAACAGCACTCCGCCTGCCGCCCCTGCGGCGCGCACCTCACGCGTGAGCCGCGCGTCGATGTCGGCCATCTCCCGCTCGCCGTGGCCACCATGGTCCATGCCGCCCGATTGCCGATGCGACACCCCGCGTGACGAGGGCACACCATATTCGGCGATCAGGAGTGGCCGCCCCGCGTGATGCTGCTTGAGCGCCCGCAGGTAGCCCAGGTAGTGTGATGGCGCCCCCGCCCCCTCGGGGGCGCGCGCCGCGCCGTAGGACGAGTCGAGATCGATGAAATCGGGATAGTAGGGGTAGGCGTGGTACGACGCGAAATAGCCCGCCAGGTTCGCCGGGGTC
Organism: Gemmatimonadales bacterium; assembly: GCA_035280265.1. GTDB lineage: Bacteria > Gemmatimonadota > Gemmatimonadetes > Gemmatimonadales > GWC2-71-9 > AG41. The sequence continues at coordinate 18,352 of DATEGE010000020.1, forward strand.
GTACGCACCACCATGGCGTCGAGCGATTCGCCGTCGTTGTCGTATTCTTTGAGCCGCGGGTTGGGCGGGAAGCCGTGGCGGCGTCGCAGCCGCCGTTCTTCTTCCCTGGTCGGCTCGGTCACATGCGACAGGGGGTCGAGCGTCGGCCAGTTGGTGTAGGCGATCGGCCGCTGCGCGTGGTAGCGGTCCCACTCGTAGGCCATGAGGTAATCAGATTGCTCCGCCATCCACACATCGGCCGGTGTGCCGCGGGGCACCGTGAGAAAGCGGCCCGCGAATCGCGTGCGATCACGCCGGCGCTGGTTGTACGCCCGAATCGAGAACGGCTCCCATTCCCGGCCGATGATGAATGCCAGCACGTGGTCCGACACGTCGCTGTCGTAGCGACCGAAGGCGTGCCCGGCCCGTGCCGCGATGAGCGCCTGACCGTGCACCAGATCGACCACCCGACGCATCTCGGCGCGAAACGCGGCCTTCCATGCCGCGGCGTCGTAGTCGTCCCGCGGCGGCAGCTCGGTCCACACCCCGTGCAACAGCCACAGGGCGCGGTCGGGATGGGCGTCGTTCCAGGCCTTGAGCGATCGGTAGAACGCCGGTGGCAGAATCGTGTAGAGCCGGATCGCGTTGGCGTGCGCGCCGGCGATCAGCTCGAGCCAGCGGGCATACGTCGAGTCATCTGTGGGGAATTCGGAAGGAAAGTGGCCGGGAAGGGCGGCACCGAGATTGACGCCCTTCACGTACAACGGGCGCCAGTCGCCGTCGCGAATCTCGAAGCCGTCGCCCGCTGTCCTCACCGGAACGACGGCGCTATCGGGTCGGCGAACCGGGGGCAGGGCGAGGCCGCTGTCGATTCCGAGTGCCAGGATCTGCTGCTCGGCATCGGCGTACGCGGGCGCGATGCGCAGCGTCCGCCGCCAAGCCGCGATGGCCGCCGCGCGTTGGCCGAGCCGCGCCCGCGCCAGGCCGAGCCCGTACCAGGCATCCGCGTCGCCCGAGTCACTCGTGACCGCGCCTGCGAAGCGCTCCGCGGCCGCGGCCGCCTCGCCCATTCGCAACTGCACAAAGCCGAGTCCGACGCGCGCGGCGTGATCGCCGGAGCAGAGTGAATCGGCGGCCGCGAAGTGCGCCGCCGCTTCGGGCACGGCACCCCGACGGTAGGCCTCCCAGCCGGCGGCCGTCTCGTGTGCCGCGCGTGGCGCCTGGGGACAGGACCCGGCGGCCTGCCAGCCCAGCGCCACGATCAGCGGGAGCACACACGCGTCCCCATGAGGTGGGGTCAACATAATGAAAAGCCGGCGCCCGGAGGCGCCGGCTGCAGCGGCGGGGCCTTAGCCTAGCTCAGTGGAACGTCACACCGAGACCGAAATCCACGACGTTCTGCTTCCACTGGGAGCGCACGGTCCCGACTCCTGCCTCGTTCACGTTGCCGACACCCCCGTACATGTAGTTCACGACCGGCGTGAGGGACACATCCCGCCCGACCCGGATATCGTAGCCGACGCCACCCGTGAACCCCCACCCCGTGCCATCCACGGAGGGATCGGAATTCACGTAATAGTTGGAGAACCCCAAGCCTCCGGTGAAGAACAGGCCGCTGCGGGCGTCGGGATAGAGGTAGAGCGACGCCGTCAGATTGGTCATGGTCTCCGTCGCCCTGCCATCGGAGTGCGACCAGGCGTTGACCGCCGCACCGATCAGTAGATTGCGGCTCGGTGTACCGCCGAGCTTCAGGAATCCGCTGATGCCGTCGAGGCGCGGTCCGCTGCCGCACACGTCGCATGTCACGTTCGACGAGCCGTATCCCAGCCCGAACCCGATCCAGAAACCGTCGCGCCGCTGTGGGTACTGCGCCTTCGCCAGCGAGGCGGCGCAGGCTAACGCGATAACCATGGCGGCGACTCGCGTTGTCGTCAGCATAGAATCCCCTGGTGACGGTAACGGCCGGGGGGAAGGCGAATTCTGTGCCGAGTCTCGGGAGCGTGCCGCGAGCGTGGCGCTGTCCTCGCGCGTGGTCAACCGACCGCGCGCCAGTTCAGTGAGAAAACGATGCCTAAGACGGAGCGCCGAGGCCCAACCCGCCAGGTATGGCGATCCCGATTGGGATGGCGAGAAACGGCGAAGGTCGCGTCCGTGGTGAGACAGTGACGTTTCTACGATTCTGCCTAAACGGTCGATTCGATGACACGGCACGCAAGATGCGTTGACGCGCGGCCAGCTTAGTGCATGTGAATTCGTGCACTCCATGCACGTTTCGTTTGACATCGAAACAGAGCCGAAGTTAGCTTCTCGACATGAAACTCATCACCACCATCGTCCGCCCGGAGCGCCTCCCTGAGGTCAAGGCTGCGCTGTTCCAGGCCGGCGTCACCGGGATCACCCTCAGCCGCGTGAGCGGGCACGGGGGTGAGCAAGAGATCG
>DATEGE010000021.1:0-10527 GCA_035280265.1 Gemmatimonadales bacterium
GGGGCGGAGGCGGCGGAGGCGGCGGAGGCGGCTGCGGATCCCCACACGCGGGGCGCTTGCTGCCGTCGCGGTCGCTATCCTCGTCGCGGTCGCCCTCGTTGTCGCCGTCGGTAGCCTTACACTTCTGGTTCGTGTTGGCCGCCGTCTTCACCGCGTGGCCCGGGGGTACATCAGACCCGTGCCACCCGCGGCGCTGACCGGTGGACCATTTCTGGTGATCGCGCTCCTGAGCGACGCCAGCAACCAGCGGCATCGCCACCAAGGCGACAAGGACTGTCAAAGCACGCATCCGCATCTCCTAGCTCGGGGTCGGAACTCCGGAGGGCGCTCCGGCCTCAGCAAACCGCACGCGTTCCGAATCGGTCCAACGCAGGTCCAGTGCCGCCATGAAACCATTGTGCCGCTGATACTTCCCATCGATGTTGGTGCCGCAAAACGCCTGGAAGTAGGCAGAACGCAGGTACTGGGCCGTATCACAATGCGTTGGTGATGCGCGACCATGTTATCTAACACATTCTCCTATAATGACTTCACTAACATTGGCCAAAAACAAAGCGGCGGGGGAGACCCGCCGCTCATTGTTCCAGCTTCCCCCGATCCTTTTACTGGCAGACCGGGGCGCCCTCCGAGCTACCCGCGGTGGCGGGCGCCGTCGGCGTCACCGCACCCACGTAAATCGCGCAGCTCTTCGCGGTGTTGATGTTCGTCATGCTCGCCGTCCACCCCGCCTGCGTCCCGGTGCCCGTGGTAACGGCACCCAGCGTGTTGCCCGTCGTAGGGCAGAACGCCACCGAACCGGCCGGAGCCGGATTGGTGCAGCTCGTGGTGGTGGTGTACTTGATCGAGTCGGCGAAGTACGCCTCTTCCGCGGTCACCAGATTGCGGAGGTCAGACTTCATCGAGGCGATATACGCCTTCTCCTTCGTGTTGGCGAACTTGGGGATCGCGATGGCGGCCAAGATGCCGATGATCACCACCACGATCAGCAGTTCGATCAACGTAAAGCCCTTGCGGTTCATGCTCATCTCCCTGGTCGGAGCCAACAACCACTGAAGCGAATCCTGCCGCCACGATTCAAGCAAAGGCTGTGCCGTACACCGATTACGTATCGCTAACGTCTTTCGTTGTCGGCGCTTACGAGTAGTAATTGAGTCACAATGCGGCGTCTCGGAAGCTCGAGACCCGTGGTGTTTTGCAAGGCTCCTTGCAAGCCCCTCTCGTTCACGATGAAAACGAAGAGCGGCGGGGATGGCCCGCCGCTCCGTGTAGACCCAAGCCAGAAGGGATTGCCTTACTTACAAACTGGCGCGCCTTCCGAGTTACCGGCGGTGGCCGGCGCCGCCGGCGTCACCGCACCCACGTAAATCGCGCAGCTCTTCGAGGTGTTGATGTTCGTCATGCTCGCTGTCCACCCCGCCTGCGTCCCGGTGCCCGTGGTAACGGCACCCAGCGTGTTGCCAATCGTGGGGCAGAACGCCACCGACCCGGCCGGAGCCGGATTGGTGCAGCTCGTGGTGGTGGTGTACTTGATCGAGTCGGCGAAATACGCCTCTTCCGCGGTCACCAGATTGCGGAGGTCAGACTTCATCGAGGCGATGTACGCCTTCTCCTTCGTGTTGGCGAACTTGGGGATCGCGATGGCGGCCAAGATGCCGATGATCACCACCACGATCAGCAGTTCGATCAACGTAAAGCCCTTGCGGTTCATGCTCATCCCCCTGTGGAAACCCGTCGTGTCGCGCAGCAAGACCTCTATGCCGTTGTGAATAGAGGCAAGCGCTGTGCCGCATTGACGTAACATAGCATAACAGGCCGCAGTGTAATAACTTATCTCACGCAGTTGCCCCTGGCACGCGCCCCACTAGGATCCCGGCCACTATGGTGTTTTGCGAGCCTCAAGGTGACTCGCAAGGCGGTCTCCGCCCACAATTTAGGGAATCCTGCTCACGCGCGCGAGACGCGCCAGCAATGAATCCGCGACCGTGGTATCGCCCCGCGCCCGGGCTGCCGCCGCCTCGAACCGGTAATAGAACTCGCAGTGACTGCACAGCTGCTCCAGCCGTGCCAGCATCGAGTCAGCGAGCCCAGAGCGACGCAGGTTGAACGCCACGTCCGCCCCCGCCATGTACAGCCACGGGAGCTGGTTGTAGATCCGCTCGGCGATAGAGAACGCCTCGAAGGCTTTTTCCGCCTTGTGCTGGCTCAAGTAGATGCCGACCATGCGCGACGGGCCGTCGAACGAGCGTGGCGAATCCTCGAACTCGCTCAGCACCACCGTCAGCTCATCTCGCCAAACGGGAACGCGCAGGAACGACCTGATCCCGCCCGCGACGACCAGGAGTCCTAACGCGACTGCCCACGCGCGCTGCCGCGATGCCAGCTCCTCGGCCTGCCCCCTCTCCCCCCACGCCGTGAGGGCCGCTCCAGCAGCCAGCGCCAATCCCACCGAGGGGAGGTACAGGGTACGCTCCGCCACCAACACGCCCGCTGGATAGAGCAGATTCGCGACCGGCAATAGCGCGATCCCGATCCACCCCAACCCGAACGCCTCCAACTTCCGGCCCTGGCGCCATGCCAAAACCAGCAGCCCCGTCCAAGCCGCCAAGCAGGCCAAGCCCAACAGGAAGCGGCCATCGAGCGGCGTGGTAACGAGGGTGCGTTCGGCCGGCGAATAATCGACCCGGAGGTGGAGGGGCAGCACCAACAAGCGGGCGAAGTCTGCGAACGCCGCCACCGCGGTCAGCCGGATCTCAAACGGCGACGCGCCGACGAACTGTGCCGCCATGTTGAACACGCCCGCGTACGGGCGAAGCACAAACCACCGCGCGATGGCATAGGCGGCACCCACCGCGATCCAGCTCGCCACGTACGCGGCCATGCGCCGGCGCGAGGGGCGTGCCAGGCCCACGATCCAGCCCCAGCCGATCAGCGCCGGAACCACCGCACCGTTCTCCTTGCACAGCAGGGCGAGCGCGGCGGCGAGCGCGCTCCAGCCCAGCTGATCGCGCGCCAGCGCGGCGTAGACCGCGAGGATCGCGAACAGGGCGGCCATCAGCTCGGCACGCCCAGCGATGTTCGCGACGGCCTCGACGTGCACCGGATGAACGGCAAAGATGAGCCCCGCGGCGAGCGCTGCCCGGTCGCCCGCCCAGCGCCGGGCGAGCGCCGCTACGGCAACGCTCGCCCCGGCGTGCCACAGCACGTTCACCGCATGGAACCAGGGGGCACGCGCCACGAGCCAGTCGAGCGCGTAAGTGAAAACCGTGAACGGACGGTACATCCCGCCACCCATCTCCGGCGGCCAGTACGAAGAGGCGAACGCACGCCACCAAGCACCCGGCTTGGTGAAGAGCGAATTCCACAGCACGATCGGTAGGTCGTCGAAGGCGAACCGGTTCTTCAGCGCGCCCGCATACACCACGAGGGCACACGCCGCGACCACCAGATAGATGCGCTTGCCGGTCATTGTCATGGGCTGGAATCCGATTTCCGGGCCCGCGCCGCGAACAGCTCCGCGGCGGCGGCGTTGCCGCGCTCCAACGCCGCGGTCGCCTCGTACCGATAGTAATGCTCACAGTCGGTGCACACTCGTTCGAGCCGTGTGAGCAGTGAGTCGGCGGTGCGCGGCAACCCAGCGGCGATCGCCGCTTCCGCGCCCGTCACGTAGACCCAAGGCAGCGTCGCGTCGTAGATAGCGATGGCGCGACGGAACTCCTCGAGAGCCAACCCGGGCTGGTGAGCGTTCAGGAAGAGCACCACCATGTGGGCTGGTCCCGCGTACGAGCGCGGTGAGTCCCGCAGCTCGCTCCGTACTACCGACCGGTCGTCGCGCCACACCGGCACCCGCTGTGTCGTGCGCACACCGGCCGCCAGAGCCACCAACCCCAACGCCCAAGTCACCCGCTGCCACCCGAGCGCCATCGCTGTTTCGAGCACCGCGCCCACCACCAGCGCCAGCCCCACTGACGGCAGGTACAACGTCCGTTCCGCTACCAGCACGCCAGCCGGGTACAGCAGATTCGCGACGGGCAGCAGGGCCAGGGCAATCCACCCCAACCCAAACACCTCCACCTTGCGTCGGCGGCGCCATGCCAGCACCAGCAAGGCGGCCCACCCCGCGAGGCAGAGCAAGCCCAGTCCGAAGCGGAGGTCGAAGGGCGTCGTGACCAGGGTCCGCTCCGCCGGGGAGTAGTCGACGCGCAAGTGGACCGGCCACAAGAGCAGCCGGGCGAAGTCCGTGAACGCCGCCACCGCGGTCAGGCGGACCGCCGCGGGTGAGGCGCCGAGGAAGATCGGCGCTCCATTCACAAACGCCGACTCGTGACGCAAGATCGCCCAGCGCACCGCTCCATACACCACGCCGAGCGCCACCCAGCTCCCGGCGTATTGGATCATGCGACGGCGAGATGGCCGCTCGAGGCCTACGATCCAAGCCCACACGATGAGCGACGGGACGATCGCGGCGTTCTCTTTACTGAGGAGTCCGGCGGCCAGGGCAGCCGCGCACCACCCAACGCTATCGCGGGCCAACGCCGCGTACACCGCGACCACACTGAATGCCGCGGCCATCAGCTCGGCTCGTCCCACCAAGTTCGCAACCGCCTCGACGTGCACGGGATGCACCGCGAACAGGAGCCCGGCGGCGAGGGCCGCGCGGTCGCTCATCCAGCGCCGAGCTGAGAGCGCCACGGCGACGCTCGCACCCGCGTGCCACAGCACGTTCACCGCGTGAAACCAGGCGGTCCAGCCGAGCTGCCAGTCGAGGGCGTAGGTGGCGAGCGGCAGGGGGCGATACATCCCCCCGCCCAACTCGGGAGGCCAGTACGGCGACACGAACGCCCGCCATACGCCGCTGAAGCTCAACACCAGGGAGTTGAAGCGGACGACGGGATTGTCGTCCAACGCGAATTCGTTCCACAACGAGCCGAGGTAGACCGCCACTGCACAGACCGCCACCACCAGCACGAGCCGCTTAGGACTCACGCGTCACCTCGAACGCGGCGCGTCCACCGGGCCAACGGCGCACCAACCGGAACCGGCTCGGGGCGGCGCGCACCAAGGCGTCGAGCTCCGCGGCGCCTGGCCCGGGCCCCGTGACCAACACGTGGGTCACGCCGGTTCGCTCGAGGAAGGCGAGCTGCGCGGCGGGGCTGATCGGAGCCTCCTCACGGCCGCGGTAAGAAAAGAGGTAGAGTGGAACGGCCGTGCGACGGGTGTACAGCCAGATCAGCGACTCGTCATCGGTCGCGAGCACGGCGCTGGACGGGAGCGTTTCAATCCAGGGTAAGAGCTCGTCCATGTTGGCCGAGATCTGGTGAGCGGCGAGGCTCCACCACCGGCCGGCAAAGCCGCGCGCCTCATAGCGCGCGTATCCCAGACCAAGCGCGAGGGCCAACAGAGCGACGGCCACCCGTAACCGCTGTTGCCGCCACAACGCCACCGCCCCGGCGACCCACGCGAGCGCAATCCACGGCAACACCGCCCAAAGAAACCGATCGGGAGGGACGGGCCACACCGCGAGGATCGCGAGGTAGCCGGCGAGCGTCGGGCCGATGGCCGACCGTGAGAGCAGCAAGCGCAGGCCGTACACACCGACGGCGAGGGCCGGAATTCCGAAGAGGTAGTACAGGTACCGGTAATAGTCGCCGAACGCTATCACCCAACCGAGCGTCAACACGCCGAGAGGGCGCGGCAGGTCGAGCGTGCTCGCGCCGAGCGCGCTAAGCCCGGACTGCGTGAGGACATCGCCGTATGTTCCGTAGTCGGCTCTGAGTGCGGGATCGATGATGTGCGCGTGGCGCAGCACCCACGCGGCCCACGCGACTGCGGCGACGGCGACGGGCAGGGCGGCATACCCAGCGGCCGCCCGGCCGACGCGCCGCACGAACAGCAGGAACCCCACGACGCCGGCGCCCGCCGCCACCCCGATCGATCGCGCCAGCAACGCCAGCGCAGCCGCGAGCCCCGCCAGCAGCGCGGCGTGTGTCGGAGCCAGGCGCTCGGGCGGTCGGTCGGCCAGGATCACGGCCAGCGCGAGCAATAGAGCGAACAGCGGCTCGGAGAGGAGCGTCGTGAGCACCGTGAGGACGGGAATCGCGATGGCCGCCGCCCCGACCACGACCCCGGGCAGCCATCGGGGCGTACCCGCCCCGAGCAGCTCGCTGCGCGTCGCGTGCCACGCGATGAGCCCGGCGGCGATGGCGGCGAGGATCACGTTGAGCACTTTGCCGGCGAAGGCGGCGGTCTGCACCGAGACCGTTCCGAACAGCGGGGCCAGAACGAGGGGGTAGAGCGGCGGGAAATGCACGGCGGCCGGGGCTCCCGGTAGATGGGGATGCACGTAACCAATGCCGTGGCCGAGCGCCCAGCCTAGGCTCGCATAGATGCCATCGTCGTAGAACACGCCGACGAGATCGCGATTGAGCGCGAGCGCGCCTGAAATCAGGGCGACGCCCCAGACGGTGAGCCCCGCCCGGCGCGCCGCGTCAGAGGCGCTCACGGCAGTTGGGTCCGATACCAGGACGCCTCCCAGGGGATCCGCGTGCTGGCGGACTCGGCGAGCGCCGCAGCCTGAGCGCGCGCGCCGCCGCGCTGCAGCAGCAGGAACTGCGCGCGTACGGCGTTCGGCTCGTACGCGATCCGCGTTCGCGCCCGCGCCACCAGCGGGCGCGCGCCCGCCGTATCCCGCTGACCGAGGAGGAAGAGCGCTCGGGCGGCATCGAGGTGGGGATCGCCGTCGAACAGCGAGTCGGCCCGCGCGTACTCGCGTCGCGCCGCCCCGGTATCGCCGACGCCAGCCAGCACCGCTGCGGCAGACCAGTGCGCGCGGTAGGACTCGGGGTGCTCCTCGAGCAGGGTGAGGAGAAACGTGCGGTTGTCGCGCCACACGGGCAGCCGCGCGAAGCTTCTCCAACCGAGCGCCAGGATGACGGCAGCCGTCAGCAGCCCGACGCGCGGCAGCCCCCAGCGCGCGGAGGCGCGCTCCACCGCGACGCCCACCAGCGCCGCGACGAGCAAGACGGCCAAGTACAGGTTGCGCTCCGCGAGCACGATCCCGGATGGAAACAGGAGATTCGATGTCGGGAGGTACGCCACCGCCGCGGTTCCGGCGGCGAAGCTCAACGCAGGCGCGGGTTGCCGCGCCCGCCATCCCAGCACGATCGTGGCGGCGATGGTGACCACACCGCCCACGGCGGCCATGGAGAGTCCGGCGTGCAGGGGAATCACCTGCGGGCTGTAGTCGGCGGAGAGAGTCGCAGGCCAGATCAGCAGACTGGCGGCCTGCCACACGGCGGGGAGCGCGACGGCCAGACGCTGCAGAGTCCCCGCTCCGAGGAACACGGGCGCAGAATCGGAGGTGGCCCGGTGACCGATCTGGTACCAGGCGACGACGAACGCCACGGTCACGATCCCTAAGGCGGCATACAGCGCCGGGGGATAGCGGGGCTCCTCTTTTCCCCGCAGCCAGCGATCGAGCACGATCACGACACCTGCGACGACACCATGCTCTTTACTGAGCATCGCGGCCGCGGCACACGCGACCGACGCGGCCCACCAGCCGCGTCGGGCGCACACCACCGCCCCGAGTATGCCCGCCGCCGCGAGCACCTCGGCTCGACCGACGAGGCCCGCCACCGCTTCGACGTGCACCGGGTGGACAGCGAACACGAGTCCCGCCGCAGTCGCGCCCACAGGCGACAGCCAATGCGCGAGCACGAGGACCACGAGGACGCAGGCGAGGCCGTGCCACAAAGCGCTCGTCACGTGCAGCCATCCCTCCCGGCCCCCGCTCACCGTCCAGTCGACCGCGTAGCTCAGGATCGTGAGCGGGCGGTAATACTCACCTCCCCCGGGTGCCGGCCAGTACGGCTCGTCGAAGGAACGCAAGGCCTGCGGCACCGAGTGAGCCCGCGGGTTCGCCCGGATGACCGCGCGGTCGTCCTGGACGAAACCATAGCGTGCGGTGGGGAGGTACAGGGCGACGCCCGTCGCGAAGACGAGCGCCAACGAGCGTCTCAGCCCCGGCGCCATGCGCCGCGGGGCGGAAACAGATTGTATCGCAGGATGTGAAGGAAGGCGGCGAATCCGTCGCGCCAGGTGATCTTCTTGCCTTCGGCGTAGGTGCGGCCGCTGTACGAGATCGGCAGCTCCCAGATCCGGGCGCGCGCCTGTACCAATCGCGCCGTGAGCTCGACTTCGATGCCGAACCGCTCCGCCGTGAGCGGCAGGCGTTTCAGCACGTCCGCGCGGACGAGCTTGTAGCACGTCTCCATATCGGTGAGGTTGACGTTCGTGAACATGTTGGAGACGAGCGTGAGCAGCTGGTTACCGACCGAGTGCCAGAAGAACAGCACCCGGCGCGGACCCCCTTGGAAGCGAGAGCCGTACACGGCATCGGCCCGGCCGTCCCGGATGGGCGCGAGCAGCGTGGGCAGCTCGTTTGGGTCGTACTCGAGGTCCGCGTCCTGCGCCACGATCACGTGTCCCGTGGCCGCGGCGACGCCGCTGCGGTACGCGGCCCCTTTACCGCGGTTCTTCGGGTGGTGGATCACCTTGTGCGTGAGACCGGCGTTCGCCAGTCGGTCGAGCAGTGTACCGGTGCCGTCGGTGGAAGCGTCGTTGACCGCGATGACCTCGAGCCGGAGGGGCACTTGCGTGAGGCGGCGCAGCACGGCCTCGATCGTGTCCACTTCGTTGTAGGCGGGGACGACCACCGACAGCACGAAGTCGCTCGGCAGCGGCGTGAGGCTCACCGGGGTACCTCTCCGATGGCGATCAGCGACTGCCCGATGCGCCACGGCAGCAGCGCCTCGAGCCGGAACAGGGGCACCAACGCCTCGTACCAGCGCAGCGCACCCGTGGGGATGAGGCGCCGCCGCAGTACGCGTCCGGCGAACCACCACCCGGGCACGCCGGCGAGGTTGAAGTACTCGAAGTGCCGCGCCCGGAACCCGGCGTCCGTGACCTTGGTCGACAACTCCTTCCGCGTGTACCGGCGGAAATGCCCGAGCGCTTCGTCGAGCGTGCCGTACAGCGCGCGCAGCGACGGCACGAGGAGCACCAGCCGACCACCCGGCTCGAGCAGATCGTGCATCGCCGCGAGCGACGCGCGGTCGTCTTCGATGTGCTCCAGCACGTTGAGGCAGACCACGGTGTCGAGTCGCTCGGCCTTCAGGGATGGGGCGACGGCCGGCAAGCGGAGGGTGCTGACCGTCACCTGCGGTTGCCCCGCGAAGCGCTCCCGCAGCCGGTCCAGGTAGTAATCCTCGGTGTCGGTGAGCACCACGCGATCGCGGTCCGCGAAGAACGCCGACATGTTGCCGATGCCGGCGCCGATCTCGAGCACGCGGCGTCCCACCCAGCGGCGCAGCCGCTCGAACATCCATCGGTTGTAGCGAGGGGCCGCCGCCATCCGCTCGAGGGTCGCGGCCCCGACGCAGTCGGCGGGACCGGCTGGCTCCGGGCGCTCAGCCGGTTGCATCACCCTCGTACCGGCTCAACTTGCGATACAGGGTGGAGGGATCGATGCCGAGCACTTCGGCGGCGCGAGTCTTGTTGCCACCCTCGCTTTGCAGCACCCACGTGATGTAGGCGCGCTCGATCACTTCGAGCGTGGGGTTGGCATGCGCCCGCTCGGCGACGATCGGCTCCGCGCGGGGCTGCGTCAGCTTGTCGGGCAACGCCGCCAGGTCGATCGTGCCGCTCTTCGAGAGCACGCCAGCCCGCTCGAGCGCGTTCTCCAGCTCGCGGACGTTCCCGGGCCAGTCGTAGGCGAGCAAGGCGGCCTTGGCATCCTCCGCCAGAGCCTTGGGCGGCTCGCCGCGCTCCCTCGCGATGCGGCCCAGGAACTCCTCCCACAGGATCTGGATGTCGTCGCGGCGGTCTCGCAGCGGCGGGAGGTGGATCGCGATCACGTTGAGCCGGTAGTAGAGGTCCGTGCGAAAGCGGCCGCGCTTGATGTCGTCCTCGAGGTCCCGGTTGGTGGCGGCGACCACGCGGACGTCGACGGGAATCGCCTCGGTGCCCCCCACGGGGATCGCCTCGCGCTCTTGCAGCACGCGCAGCAGCTTGACCTGCGTGGCGGGCGACATCTCGCCGATCTCGTCGAGAAAGAAGGTGCCGCCCCGCGCCGCGGTGAACAGCCCTTGCTTGTCGCGCACGGCGCCCGTGAACGATCCCTTCACGTGACCGAACAGCTCCGACTCGAGCAGGCTCTCCGGCAACGCACCGCAGTTGAGCGAGAAGAAACCACCGTCCGAGCGTGCTGACAGCTCGTGGATGTAGCGCGCGATGACCTCCTTCCCCGTGCCCGATTCGCCCTGAATGAGCACCGTGCTCTCGGTCGGCGCGACCTGCTCGGCGAGCTTCAGCACCTCGAGGAACGCACGCGACTTGCCGAGGGGCTTCACCAAGCCGGAGCGTTCGCGGCGGCGGATCTCCTGCTTGAGCTGCTTGTTCTCGGCCTTGAGGAGCCGTTGCTCCACGGCCCGTCGGCAGATCGCCACCAGGTCGTCGTTCGAGAACGGC
>DATEGE010000022.1:0-1445 GCA_035280265.1 Gemmatimonadales bacterium
GCACTGGCGATGGTCGGACTGGGAATTCTGATCGTATTCCCACGCTAAAGCGTGCTTCAGCGTGTGAATTCATTCACAGGAGAAGAACAATGGCTGATCACAAGATCGGAACCCGTAAAGAGTGGCTGGCGGCCCGGCTGACGCTGCTCGAGGCCGAGAAGGAGCACACGCGGCAGAGCGACACGCTGGCGCAGCGTCGGCAGGAGCTGCCCTGGGTTCGCATCGACAAGGAGTATCGATTCGACACCGACGAGGGCAAAGCGTCCCTCGCCGATCTCTTCAGAGGTCGCTCGCAGCTCCTGGTGTACCACTTCATGTTCGGGCCCGACTACACCGCCGGCTGCCCGGCCTGCTCGACCATCGCGGACGGCTTCAACGCGTTCGCGGTGCACCTGGCCAACCATGACGTGATGCTCTGGGCGGTGTCGCGGGCGCCGCTCCCGAAGCTGCAGGCGTACAAGCGGCGGATGGGGTGGACGTTTCCCTGGGCGTCTGCGTTCGACGGCGGCTTCAACGCCGACTTCAGCGTCTGGTTCACCCCAGAACAACAGCAGAAGGGGATCGAATACAACTACCGGCGCGAGCCGGCGCTGACGAGCCGCTTGGGCTCGGAGAGTCCCGACGAGGGGGTCGGGCTCTTCGCGGCCATGACCGGAACCGACGTGGCCACGTACACGCGCGAGCGGCCGGGCATGAGCGCGTTCACGTTCCAGGACGGCGCCGTCTACCACACCTACTCGGCGTATGCACGCGGGCTGGACGGCCTCTGGGGGATGTACCAGTGGCTCGACCGCGCGCCACGCGGGCGCAACGAAACCGGCCTCTGGTTCCGGCGCCACGACGAGTACGGGCGATAGGTCCTCTCTCCCATGGTCAGGCCTTCGGCCCCAGCACCTCGTCGGCCGCGATGGGGGCGGTGGGCACCACGAGCAGGACGAGCGTGTCGCCCCGCCGGAGCACCTTGACGGCGCCATATCCCTCGGCACCCGGATCGCGATGGTCTTCGATCGTATCGTGCGCGAGATCCACGAGCCAGGCTTCAGGGATGCCCGCCCGGGCGTATTCGGGGAGCTTCCGTTGTCGGTCCTCCTCCGCAGTCGCATCGGCGACCTCGACCGCGAGCAGCACGTCCTCGGGCCGAGGGTGGGCAGCGGCGTAGAAATCGGCACGGGGGCGGAGCAGGCAGAGATCGGGCTGCGGCTCCCAGTAGCGGCCGATGACGATCGGGTTTTGCACCCATACGATCGCGCGGTCACCGGTGCGCTCGCTGAACAGACGCGTCAGGCGGCCGACGGCGGCCGCATGCCGGGTGCCGATCGGCGACATCACGACGATTTGCCCGTCGAGCAACTCGACGCGGTCGTCCTCGTGCAGTACGCCCGCCTCGGCCATCCGGTGATACTCCTCCACGGTGAAGCGTCGTGTCGTGAACGGTGCGGACATGC
>DATEGE010000023.1:0-3139 GCA_035280265.1 Gemmatimonadales bacterium
GTTCGAGCGCCGACCGCCAACTCGCCACCTATCAACGCACCGGCGACATCAAGGCGGTGGTAGACCAGTTGATCGCCGAGACGGCGGACGGCTTGTAGCCGCGGGGGCGCGTCATTACCGTTGCGACATGACCTACCGGCCCATCATCGGCATCACGACGCAGACGCTCGAGGCCACTCCGGGCCAGTTGCCTCGCTGCTGGGTGATGAGCCAGCGCTACGTCCAGGTGCTCGTGGCGGCCGGTGCCGTGCCGTGGGTGATTCCGCTGCTCGAGGGCGATGAGGCCACGCTCCGCGGGATCTACCAGGGGATCGACGGGCTGTTCCTGCCCGGCGGCGTCGACGTGGACCCGAGCGCGTACGGCGAGCCGCGCGGCCCCTACTGCCAGCGGACAGACCCGGCGCGCGACTGGACGGAGCTGCTGCTCGTGCGGTGGGCGCTCGCGGAGCGCAAACCAGTGCTCGCCGTGTGTCGCGGCGCTCAGCTTCTCAACGTGGCGGTTGGCGGCAGCCTCTACCAGGACGTCGCGGCCCAGCACCCCGCGGCGATGAAGCACGACTATTTCCCGGTCGATGGCCGGCGCCGCGACGAGCTCACCCACTACGTGCGGATCGCCGCGGCCTCACGTCTGGGCCGGCTGCTCGAAACCGAGGCACTGTCGGTGAACAGCATGCACCACCAAGGAATCGCGCGCTTGGCTCCGGGACTGGTGGCGGTCGCGACTTCCCCCGATGAGTTGATCGAGGGCGTCGAGTCCGACGACGGCCACTTCGTGCTCGGGGTGCAGTGGCATCCCGAGGACCTGGTGGAGGTGGATCCCCGCATGCGCCGACTGTTCGAAGGATTCATCGCCGCCGCGGCGCGTAGCAAACGAGATTCATGACCCGGTGCGGTACGGTGGTGCTGGCCGGCCGCCCCAACGTCGGCAAGTCGACGCTGCTCAATGCCCTCGTCGGCGAGCACCTGGCCATCGTGTCGCCTAAGCCACAGTCGACCCGACTCCCCGTCGTCGGGCTCCTCACCCGGGGCGACGCCCAGTTCATCTTTACCGACTCTCCCGGTCTCCTCGAGCCCGAATACGCGCTGCACACCGCAATGCGCGCCGCGGCGGTGCGCGCCATCGCCGACGCAGAGGTCATCGCATACCTCCATCCCTTCGCACAGTACCCGGCCCCCGACTTCGTATCCGTCGCGCGCCTCGAGCAGCCGCCCCGTGCGCCGATCGTGACGGTTTACACGAAGGCCGATCTCGCCGCCACCTCCACCAACCTCCACTATCCTCCACCATCCTCCACCGTCCTCGTCTCCGCCGTCACCGGTGCCGGCCTCGACGATTTGTTGTCCGCGCTGCGCGAACGGCTTCCCGACGGTCCCTTTCACTACGACCCGACGGAGATGGCGACGCAACCGCTCCGCTTTTTCGCCGCGGAATTCGTACGCGAAGCGGCGTTCGAGCTGCTGCACCAGGAGCTGCCCTACAGTGTCGCCGTCGAGATCGACGAGTTCCGGGAGGCGTCCGAGCCGCTGTATATTCGAGCGGTGATCTACGTGGAGCGCGCGAGTCAGAAAGGCATCGTGATCGGCGCGGGGGGCCGGGGCATCAAAGCACTGGGGCAGGCGGCCCGGGCTAAGATCGAGGCGCTCGTTGGAGCCCCCGTGTTCCTCGAGCTCCACGTCAAAGTGCTGCCGAAGTGGCGGCGGCGGGTGGCGTCGCTCAAGCGCCTGGGGTACACGCGGTGAGTCTCCCAAACGATCTGCTCGACATTCTCGTCTGCCCCAAGTGCAAGGGCTCACTGGAGCATCGCACCGCGCCGGCGGAAGCCCTCGTGTGTCACGCCTGCCGACTGATCTACGCGGTCGAAGATGACATCCCCATCATGCTGATCGACGAGGCAAAGCCGTTCTAGCGTCTCCTGCCACCGTGTGTTTGACAAGCTGAGCACACGAGGCCTAAGTTTAGGCGCGCTCGACCCTTACGTGAGGAGGCAGGTGCGCGGCACGCGCCCGACGATACTCTTCTTCTCGCCGGCTGGTCGCAAGGCTCCTGATTTCCTGGCGCGCTGGGTCGAAGGCAAGGGGCTCACCCTCGTTCCAGTGCCGGACGCCGTCGACGTGGAGCAACGGGTGCTTCGGTCGCTGCCGCAGCTCGTCGTGATCGACGCCGATGGCGGTCCCCAGGGGCTCGCCCTGTGCAACCGTCTCAAGGGCGACTCCTACTCGGCCATCGTCCCGCTCGCGGTGCTGACCAGTCGACACACCACCGATCGCGTCCAGGAATGGTTCACCGCCGGGGCGGACGAGGTGATCAGTCCGCTGTTCGAGCCGCAGGAGCAGGCGAGCCGATTGGATGGGCTGATGACGCGCACCGCGCGCGACGTCGCCGTGAACCCGTCCACGCGTCTTCCGGGCACGACGGAAATCGAGCGCGAGATCCGGCGGCGCATGGAGCACGGCGAGCTGTTCGCCGTCTGCTACGCCGACCTCGATCACTTCAAGGAGTACAACGATCGCTACAGCTACAACGACGGCGATCGGGTGATCTACATCGTGTCGCGCATCCTGCACGACGTGGTGAAGGGCCTGCTCGGCACGCGCGGCTTCGTGGGGCACATCGGCGGGGACGACTTCATCTTCATCATTCCGCTCGACACGATCCCGGACGTGTGCGGCGAAGTGCTCGAAGTGTTCGATACCCTGATTCCGTATCAGTACAACGAGCAGGATCGGCGCGCCGGGTACTACTTCGGGAAGGACCGGCGCGGTCAGCTGCACCGGGTGCCGCTCATGACGCTATCGATCGGCATCGTGACCAATCAGCATCGCCGATTCGCCCATCCCGCGCAGGTGAGCGAGCTGGCGACGGAGATGAAGAGTTACGCCAAGACGCAGCCGGGATCGGTGTTCGTGGTCGATCGTCGCCACGATCCCGAGCTGGACGAGAACGGCGCGCGGTAACCGGGGCGGGGGCCCGAGGAGCAGAGTGTGAACGTCACCTGTCCGTCGTGCGAGACAGTGTATCGCGTGGACCCGACCAAGGTCCCTGCGGGGGGTGTCCGTGCGCGCTGTGCCGTGTGCAGCAATGTGTTTGCCGTGGGCGCGCCGTCGGGCGCTGCCGCGCCGGCGCCGGCGGCCCAGCGGG
>DATEGE010000024.1:0-6225 GCA_035280265.1 Gemmatimonadales bacterium
CTACCTCGAGTACTCGAACACCGCCCCCGCATACACGATGTGGCAGATCCTCGAGCCCGAGATCGAGGCGGTGCGGCGCCGCCTGGCGGCGAGCTTCGGTTGCGATCCCGAGGAGATGGCGATCACCCGCAACGCGAGCGAGGCGCTCGAGATCGTGCAGCTAGGGCTCCCGCTCGAGCGCGGGGACGAGGTGCTCACGACCACGCAGGACTATCCCCGCATGCTCACCACCTGGCACCAGCGCGAGCGGCGCGAGGGGATCGTCGTCAAAGAGATCAGCTTTCCGGTGCCCCCGCCGTCGCTCGACGATCTCGCCGACCGGATCGAGCGCGCCATCGCGCCGAAGACCAAAGTCATCCACGTCTGCCACATCACGAACCTCACCGGGCAGATCTTCCCGATCCGGCGCATCGCGCGCCTCGGGCGTGCCCGCGGCATCGAGGTCATCGTAGACGGGGCGCATGCCTACGCGCAGTTCCCGTTCACGCGCGACGATCTTGACTGCGACTACTACGGCACCAGCCTCCACAAGTGGCTGCTCGCGCCCCACGGCACGGGATTCCTGTACGTGCGCAAGGAGAAGATCCCGAAGATCTGGCCGCTGATGGCAGCGCCGCCGGAGATGAACGGCAACGTGCGCAAGTTCGAGGAGATCGGCACGCACCCCGCGGCGAATCACAACGCCATCGCGGAAGCCCTCACGTTTCACGAGGGTGTCGGCGCCGAGCGCAAGGCCGCCCGGCTACGATTCTTGTTCCAGCGCTGGGCCCAGCGACTCGAGCGGCTCCCAGGGGTCAAGATCCTCACCCCCTACGACCCGGCGCAGTCCTGCGGGCTCGCGAGCCTATCCATCGCGGGCATGGATCCAAACAAGCTCGTCGCGTATCTATGGGACAAGCATCGCATCATCGTCACGCCGATCGTGCACAAGGAATTCCAGTGCGTGCGCGTGACGCCGAACGTGTACACGACGGTCGCGGAGATCGACCGCTTCGCGGATGTGATGGAAGACGTCGCGAAGAAAGGACTCCCGCTCGGAGGCTAACATGCGCTTCATTTGTTTCGCTATCGTTGTCAGCCTCTTGGCCGCCTGTGGCAGCGGCGACTCAGGCAAACCCGCCCAGACCGACACGCTCACCGAGCGCCAGCGCGACTCGATCCTCGCGCAGTCGCGCATTCCCGGAGCCCGCGGCGTGGGTGCCGCGATGCGGGCGGCGGACTCGACCAGCGCGCACATCCGCGCCGCCGACACCGTCCAGCAGTGAGGGGATGGGTCGGTTCCGCCCTGCTTGCCACGCTCGTGGCGTGCGGGCCGTCCAATCCCTGTCGGGCCGCCGAGATGCATCTCCGAGAACGCTACGCGAGCCGGTACTTCGGCCATTGGAAAGTGACGCGCGGGGACACGCTGACGCTGCCGCAGCTGGGCGACCGTTTCAAGCTGCGGGACGTAGTGCTCGATACCGGCCGCATCGTGGTGGGCGGCGCGTGCCACTTCCGGGGCAGCGTAGTGTTCAGCGTGCCGCGCGCCGAGACGCTAGCCGTCACGTGGTACGGGGTGCCCGAGCAGGCGTTGATCTACGGCTGGCCGGCCGACCTGGGACCGTTCGCCGGCATCGGCGCCTCGCGCGTGGGCGACTCGCTCGTAGGGTCGATCCTGTTCGACTCCCGGCTGGGCGTCGAGGTGCAGCCCGGCGTGACAGCGCGGTTCGTGGCCGGCCGGGTGCGGCCGTGAGCGCTCCGCTATCTTGTATCAGGAGGCGTGCTTGAGAGGATTCTTCTTCCGGCTGGTGATCACCGCGCTCGGTCTGTGGGCGGCCACCAAGATCGTTCCCGGCGTCGAGATCGTGGGGTGGGGT
This sequence comes from Gemmatimonadales bacterium, assembly GCA_035280265.1. Taxonomy (GTDB): domain Bacteria; phylum Gemmatimonadota; class Gemmatimonadetes; order Gemmatimonadales; family GWC2-71-9; genus AG41. The sequence goes on from DATEGE010000024.1 coordinate 1,857, forward strand.
AACCTGATCCTGGCCGCGCTGCTGCTCGGCATCGTCAATGCCCTGATTCGCCCGGTGATCCTGATCCTCACGCTGCCGCTGACGGTGCTCACCCTGGGGCTGTTCATCCTCGTGGTGAACGGGTTCTCGCTCGCGCTGGTCGCGTGGGTCATGCCGGGCTTCACGCTCTCGGGGCTGGGCGCGGCGATCCTCGGGTCGATCGTCGTCGGGCTCACGGGCTGGGTCGGCTCGGCGTTCGTCGGCGGCTCCGGTCGGATCGAACGGTACCGGCGCATCGAAGTGACGGGGAAGAGCCGCCGCCTCGATTGATGGAGCTTACCCCGCGGGCGCGCCGCACGCTCGGGGCGCTCGGCGTCACCTACGCCCTCGTCAACGCGTACATCGGCGTGCACTCGGGCGGCGATCTGATGACCGAGATGGCGCTGAGCGAGCGCCTGCTGCACGGTCTGCCGTTGTACGACCTCGTGGACACGACGCACGGCCTCCCCTGGCCGCCGTTCGCGACCTTGGCCCTCATCCCGTTCGCGTTGCTGGCGCGCGTCAGCATGCTCGTCTCGAAGGCATTGTGGGCAATCGGGAACGTGGCGCTGTTCGGGTGGTGCCTGGTACAGGGATTCCGGACCGCCGGGCGGTGGACGCCCGTCGTGCTGGCCGTCGCGGCGGTCGCCCAGCCGCTGCAGAGCAACTTTCAGCACCTGAACATCAATATCGTATTGCTTGGACTCATTGTTCTCGCGATCGGGGAGCTGGAGCGCGGGCACGAGCTGCGGGCAGCGGTGTGGCTGGCGGTGGCGACCGCGCTGAAGGGGTATCCCGGGACGATGTTTCTGTACTTTCTCGCGCGCGGGCGCTGGCGCGCGCTCGTCACCGGCGTCGCCGTCACGTTTGCGCTCACGCTCGTCGCCGGGTTGCCATACGGACCCGCGGGCGGTATCGACCTCGCCGCCACCTACGCCCGGCTCGCGGCGGGCGCGGGGAGCACCCAGGCGCTCGGCGGCCAGCCAATCGGCAGCACCGTGGTGCTGCTCGGCGGGAGCCTCGTGGCGGCGGCCGCGCTCAGTTTCCTCACCGTCGCCGCCGTGGCGGCGGTGCTGAGGCGTGACCGCCAGACCGGACGGCCGTTCCGTGACCTCGGCATGACTGCCGTGCTCGCCCTGCTCGTCGCGCCGCTCGACCGGCTGCACTTCTACGTGCTGGCTTTCCCCGCGTGGACGGACAGCTTCGCCGCGCCGGCTCCACCGCGAGCACGCCGGCTGTGGCTCGGCGCCCTCGCCGTGGGGGCGCTGCTCACCTCCGGTATGTTGAGCTTCATTCGCATGCCGCTCCCGGAGCCGCTGCAGTTCATTCGTCAGCACACGTACCCATTGGGCGCGTTTCTCTTGCTGCTGCTCCTCCTAGGACGGCGCGTCCTCGTCCCTCAACCTGCGGTGGCACAACCCACATGACATTCGCCGCGCTCGTCGTCTCGTCGCTCTTGCTGCAAAGCCCTGAACAACCCGCCCGCACGGTCCCCTCGACCCCTATGCGCCCGCTGGGCACGCTGCGCGAGCAGGCGGACGTGCAGCAACAGTGGCTGCGCTACCGGCTCGACTCCGTGCTGCCCCGCCTGATGCGGCAGCATCACGTCGCCATGTGGGTGGTCCCGATGCGCGAGTACAACGAGGATCCCGTCTTCTGGTCGCTCGTGTCGGCCACGACGTTCTTCGCGCGCCGCCGCACCATCTACGTGTTCTACGATCGTGGCCCGGACCAAGGAGTCGAGCGACTCGCGCTCGGTGGCACGTCCCAGGGCGGATTGTACCAGGCGTATCACGCCGCCGAGACGATCGACCCGTCGATCGGCCGCCGACCCGAGCTCGTGGGCCAGGCGCAGTGGGCCCTGCTCGCACGCGCGATCGAGGAGCGCGATCCGGCGACGATCGCGGTGGACATTTCGCACACCCACGCCTTCTCAGACGGCCTGTCGGCCGGTGAGTGGGAGCAGCTCCAGGCCGCGCTTCCCGAGCGCTATCGCAGTCGCGTGGTGCGGGCCGAGGAGTTGCCGCTCGAGTTTCAGGAAATCCGGGCTCCCGCAATGCTTCCGGTGTATCGGCGCTTGATGCAGGTGGTGTGGGAGACGATCGACACGGCGTTCTCGAAGGCGGTCATCACACCCGGCAAGACGACCACGGACGACGTCGCCTGGTGGATGCGCCAGCGGGTGAACGACCTCGGCTTCGGCACCTGGTTTCACACCGACGTGGACGTGCAGCGGCGCGGCGTCGATCTATCCGATTCCAACAACGTCGTGATCCAGCGCGGTGATGTGCTGCACTGCGACTTCGGCATCACCGCGCTGGGCTTGAACACCGACACGCAGCACATGGGCTACGTGCTCCGCGCCGGCGAGAAGGACGTTCCGGAGGGGTTGAAGCAGGCGCTCAAGAACTCCAACCGTTTACAAGATTTGCTCCTCGCCGAGATGCGGCCCGGACGGAGCGGCAACGAGGTGCTCGCCGCGACGCTGGCGCAGATGCGGGCGGCGGGAATCACCGGCACGGTGTACACCCATCCGATCGGCGATCGTGGCCACGGCGCAGGACCGTTGATCGGGTTGTGGGACCATCAGGAGGGGGTACCCGGCCGCGGCGACGTGAACTTGGTCACGAACAGCTGGTTCTCGATCGAGCTCCAGGCGACGACGCCGCTCCCCGAATGGGGCAATCAACCGGTGCGCTCCGCCCAGGAAGAAGACGCGGAGCTGGGCGCGGACGGGCAGATGCGGTGGATTCTGCGGCGCCAGACCGAATTCCACGTCGTGAGGTAGCACATGTACGACGTCGCGACGCCGGCGCTACTGCTGCACCTCGACGTGGTGGAGCGCAACCTGCGCGCGATGGCGGATCGCGCCCGCGAGCTGGGCGTCGCGCTGCGGCCGCACGCCAAGACCCACAAATGCATCGAGCTGGGCAGGCTGCAGCTCGCGCACGGCGCGCGAGGGCTCACCGTGGCGACGCTGGTGGAAGCGACCGCGTTCGCGCGCGCCGGATTCCGCGACATCACGTGGGCGTTTCCCATCGATCCCACCCACGTGCCCCACGCGCGCCGCATTGCACGGGAGACGGGCGCGACGCTGCGGGTGGTGGTGGACGACTTGCGGACGGCGCAGTCGCTCGCGGGGTCCGGGCTGCACGTGTGGCTCAAGGTCGACTGCGGGTATCACCGCGCCGGGGTGGATCCCGCGTCGCCCTACGCGCTGGAAGTCGCGTGCGAGCTGGGGCGCGAGCGCGGGCTTTCGTTCGACGGCATCCTGAGCCATTCCGGGCACGCGTACCGCACTGCGGGTAAGCCCGAGGCGGCGGGCGTGGCGGAAGAGGAGCGAAGTGTGATGGTCGAGTTTGCGGAGCGGCTCCGGGCACAGGGTATCCCGGTGCGCAAGGTGAGCGTCGGGTCCACGCCCGCGATGGCGGCCGCGCGCGATCTCCGGGGGGTGACGGAGGCGCGGCCGGGCAATTATGTCTTCTATGATCGGACCATGGTGCTGATCGGCTGTTGCGACCCTACTGATGTCGGCGTGACGGTGCTCGCCACCGTCGTGTCACACCAACCGGGCGCGACGTACTTCATCGTGGACGCGGGAGCGCTCGCCCTGTCGAAGGATCCCGGTCCAACGCACGTGGGCCCGCCGGCGATGGGTGCGGTCCGCGGGTTCCCCGAGCTCACAGTCGCCACGCTGTCGCAGGAGCACGGCCTGATCCGCGCCGAGTCGCCCGCGGTGCTGGAGGGGGGGCGCTTCGCAGTCGGGACGCAACTCGAGATCATCCCCAACCATTCGTGTCTCACAGTCGCGCACTTCGACGAATACCAAGTGATACGAGGGAGCACGGAGCCGGGACCAGGACACGTGATTGATCGCTGGAAGATCGAGCGTGGGCGATGACGGCATGCCGCTACATGTGACCCTGCTGAGTGTGAGGGCGGTCATCGAGCCCAACGTGGCGATTGGCTTCTCTTTCCTCCAGCTCATGAGCTCCCGATGAAGATCTTTCTGCGTTACATCCTGTTGTGCAGCCTGCCCGTCCTGTTCGGGGCCGGCGCGGGCCGTTACTTCGTCACGATCCAAGGGTCGTGCGGCGCCATGGTGGGCGCGCTGTTCTCAGGAAAGTGCTCGGGACTGCAGCGGCAATACCACGCACGCTTCCAACTGGGCGGGGCGGCGGTGGGCGTGCTGCTCGCAGCGACGCTGGGCACGTGGCTGGAACATCGCCGCCGCAAGGTCGTACAACCGACAACCTCTGAAGGAGAGCCGTCATGAATCGTATCGGTGGCATGATCGTTCTGGCGTTGCTCGCGGCTCGGGGCAGCGCCGCACAAGACACCACAAAGGCCC